>WFVH01000101.1 GCA_015491735.1 Gammaproteobacteria bacterium | reverse complement strand
TGCAAAGCCTGGATTACGAAATCAGCTCAATAGTCAACCCGGCCACCGAATATACAGGCCTCAGCCGCGGGCGTATACACGGAATCCCTTCGTTGAAAAAACGTAACTATTCAGCTCACCCCTGAAATCCGCCATTTCTGCGTTGAAAAAGGGTCATTTACACGCGTAAACTCCCATTTTTCGCCTTGAACTGACGAATTTCAGGGGCAATCTGAACAGTTACCGGCTTGTTTCATACTATGCTGAATAGTTACGAAAAAACAACCGGTCGAGGATAACCCGTACGGTTCATCTCTGCGTTGCAAACGCCTGGCAGGAGTGTAAAAACCAGCCTTGCGAGCCACGGCTTGATATGCACATGCCTCTTGCCCCTGAGATCCAGATGCCTGTATCTGGCTGCCGGGCTAATAACTGTAATAGCGATAGTTACCTTTGGTTCCCTCATAGGATTTATTGAGTACCGTACCGATATAATTCATATTATCCAGCAACTCGCGGGAATGGATAATTTCGTCTTCCGTACTTTTCCCCTCCTCGACGACCAGCATGGTCGCATCCACATAGGGGGCAAATGCCAGCACATCGGCTACCGCCAGCATGGGTGGAAGATCGAACAATATGTAGCGGGATCGGTAACGCTGTTTCAACTCCTTGACCAGCTCCTCCATCGCCGGCGATGCAAGCAGCTCCGTGGAGTTATGGCGCGGCTTGCCGGCAGGAAGCAACACGAATTTGCCAATACCGGGATTGATCAATATTTTTTCCAGGGGAACGCCGCTGGTAAGATAGTCCCCCAGTCCATACCGCGGCTCAAGCCCCAGATAGGTGTGCAGGGAAGGCTGGCGCAGATCGGCATCCACCAACAGCACCGTCTTGTTAACCTCCATGGCAATACTCAGGGCCAGATTCAGCGATGTCAGGCTTTTTCCTGCCCCGGGTCCCGGACTGCTGATTGCCAACGTGTTGGCGTTGTCCATCTCCCGCAACCGCTGTAACACCCGCGTACGCAACAGCTTGTAGGCGTTGACCCACGGCTCCCGCGGGGAACCGGCAATCACGCGGTTCGAACGCAATACCTCGTGCGAGACGTTGATCACCTTGGTCTTGGTATAGGTGGGTGTATCGTTCTGGCTGATTGTCGGGGAAGGTGCCGGTTGCTCCTTCTCTGATGGCTCATCGACGGGAAGAGGCTCGGCTCTCCCCTGCTTCGATCTGCCAGAAGAGGGTTTCTTGTTGACGCCCTGCAAAGCCTCCCTTACCAGCCGTTCAATATGCTCTGTACCCAATTTTCTCACCTGCCCCGCATCATTTTACATACCGAGATTACGCATCGCCACGAACCATATCACGTCCAACGGCTTCCATAAAACGTGAACCGCCACGAAAAACAGCAACACCCCGACAACAACCGAGCTAACCAACAGAATCCTGGTTTTCCGCTGGCGTTGAGCATCCTGTTCAGTCTCGATGTACGGAATGACAGAGAGAGGCGGTTCGTTGAGAATGCGGGCCAGTTGATGGCGGCCGAACACCCCTTTGTTCAGGCTCTCGGCAACGGCTGCATAACCTACGCCGCCAGCCACGGAAAACACAAACCCGAGAAAAACGATAGCGAGCCGGTTGGGTTTTACCGGACGCTCAGGCAGCAGCGCCGGTTCAACCAGGGAAAAGCGCTCCCCTTTGCTCTCTCTCTCCAGATCTTCGGATAACCGCGCAGCCATCAGCTTCTGATTGATCTCCTGCTGCCTGAGAACGGTTTCCTCCTTCTCTCGCATCAGGTTGGCATACTCCCGCTCGATGGCTGGCGATTTCAGCACCGCCTTTTCATGATTTTCGATGCGCATTTTCAGCGCATTCCGCTGTATTTGCAGCGATGATATTTCGCTGCTGACAGCCTTGAGTTGCGACTGCAGCGTAATGAAAGCCGGGTTGTTCGCCGGCGCAGGCTCGGCGGCTGCCGCCGGACTTCTGTCTCTCCTTTTCGGAGGAGAACGCTGAAGATCCGCCTCAACATCGGCCATGCGGCGCTGTATCTTGATGACATCGGGGTGCTCCTTGGAATACCGGTTGCGCAAGGCGGAATACTCTGCCCGCAAACGGCGCAGCTCCTCCTCCCGTGGATCGAGATCATCCAGCCCGTCAGCTCCCTGCTCAAGCGCCGTAATTTCGCGCTTCAGACGCACAACGTCCGGGTGAGTCGGGCCGTATTTGGCCGAAATACGGGCATATTCGCTACGCAACATCCTCAGCCGCTCACTGTCATCCAGCACCATCGTCCCATCCGCGGACACGACCGGCGCATGAGGTTTGACCAGCGCCAGCTGCCCTTCCAGGTAATATTCGCGCTCTCTCAAGGAGCGGAGCTGGCGATCAATATCTGAAATCTCCCGGCGGGAACGCTCAGCCAGCTCCATATTCATTTGTGAAAATTCCGGAAGCGCGCCGGCGTTTCTGGCTTTGAAATCGACGATCTTCTCATCGATCTTCGCCAGCCGCTGTTTGAGCTTTTGCGCCTCTGCCGCGAGAAACTCCGAAGCCTCGGCAGCCTTGCGGGTGCGGCGTTTTATATTTTCGGACAAATAGAGCGAGGCCAGGTCACTAGTCACCCGCTGCGCCTGTTCAGGGGTGCTTCCATCGAAAGAGACGGTAAAGGCAATCATTGCCTCCGTGGGCCGCCCGCTGCGGGGGTCGATCACCTCGGCGCTGACCATATCGAGGGAGATTGCCCCCCGCATCTCCTCGATGATGCTCTCGATGGGGTCATGCTCCCGCTCTTCCGCATACAAATTGTGGCGTTCGATAAGTTTGAGCAGATTGGCGCGGGTCATGACCTCGCGATTGATGATTTCGATACGCTGCGCGGCATAACTGGTCACGGTGGACTGAACCAGCTCACGCGGTATATCCTGTTCTTCAATCAAAATAGTGGCTGTAGAGCGGTAGACAGGCGGCAGCACCAATGCGATAGCTATGGCAAGCAGGAAAATAAACCCCGCAACCAGCAGCATCGCCCATTTTCTGCGCCGCAGTACATCCAGATAATCCTGCAGACTTTTGCCGTCCTCTTCAAATTCCACTTGATTAACTCAGCTCACATTCAATTGAATACAAACACCGCTACTCCCCGCAGCGGGTAATTAAAGGCTCCGGGATACCGCTCCCGCCCCCTGGTTCGCCAGACAAGGATCGATTCATCACACTTCCTCCTCATTCCGCTTCCGCAAGAAGGGGGATAGAAAGGAAGATCTACAACACAATCCGGCATTCAGAACAGCTGTCATGCCCTTCGCAAGGGTAAAGGGTAAACAAGTCCCAACGACTCAGCTTGCCCCTGGAATCCGCCATTTCCGCGTCGAAATGGTCGTTTACACGCCTGAAATCACACTATTACCTTGAACTGAGGGATTCCAGTGGCAATCCGAGCGGTTACAGCAAATCGAAACAAAATCCGGTTGGGAGCCGCTCGGCACAAGGGTAGAACACACCTCGCCAGAAATCTCCCGGCTTGTATCCTGTTTCCCCGGCATTCAGGGTTATCGACCACGAGCAGCGCTGTTGAACAGTTAAAACAAAAACCCGAGCGCCGGAACTTTATCAGCAGATGCTGGCAAATTCAAGTTGTTCCCGCCTGCCCAGGGAAGAAGCTGTAACCTGCTTCACAAACCATCGCGGCTGTACTCCTGACAACGTCGCCGTGGATACGCTGACAGGCCAACCCTTCGGGCGCCCCTGTGGTGGTCCGCTGCGGCGTTGCAGTGCTTGACAAGGGAACAACCCTTGCCTGCGCACTGCGCCTTGCCGCGAAACACCACAGGGACGCTGAATCCTGATTTATCACCTTGACGGAGTACTAGCCACCATCCACATCGCTCTGCTTGCTGCTTTTTCGTCTCACTGGCCCGGTTGTTTTACCGGGTGGATCTGCCGCATCCTTCCCCGCTGGCAGCGTCGCCGTTTTCAATGGAACAGATCCCGCTGCGGAAAGATCCACCGTATCTTTCTCTTTTGAAGTGGTAATTTTCGCCACTTTTTTTTCCGTTGCAACCAACTTTTTCCTGGAAGGCGATGCCGTTGAAGCCGGTGTGATATCCGATGCGGTTCCAACCGAACCTTGCGTTTCCGCCCGCCCCCCATCGGTACCACTGCTGGCGGCTCGCCCTTTTCTACCTGTTGAACTCCGCTTGCCGCTTTTCTCCCCGCTTTTACCCTGTTCCGGGCCTGCTGTTTTCGCCTTTGGACCAGCCACTCCGGCTGGTGGAGAGGGGGCATCAAGCAGGTTGGCTGCAGATTCAACCGCCTTGCCAGCACCGGCGGAAACGGTCACAGCCGAAGCAGGCGCCTCAGTGGCATTATCAGTCGGCTCCTTCGTTTTACCGGCCGCTTTTTTGCTGCCTGCTCTCTGTGGCTGGCGCTTCTCGCTGCCTTGCGGCGCCGCCCGTGGCCGATCCGGTTTGCGGGTAGCCGATTCATCGGAAAGACGGCGTTCATCCTCCTTGCCGGCCGGCGCTTTTTTCAGTTGCTGATTCTGTTTTTCGGCAATCTGTTCCGGACTTCCACCCTGTCTCGTTCGACCGGCCGGACGGCGGCGGCGCCCTCCCCTGCTTCGCCCACCCCGATTGCCCGGCGAACGGGCTGTTGTTTTTTCCTCCTCCCTTTTGCCAGCCGCTGGATGCTCCTCCTTCTCACCCGCTGCTGTGGAGACGGTTTCCTCCTGCCTTCTTTTTTCCGCTCCTCTGGAGGCGGAGTCCCGGCGGCCGCGAGTCCCCCCCCCGCGGCGCCTGGACTGTCCACGGCTTCGTGTTTTCCCTCCCTCTTCCCTGCTGGCCGGGCGAGGCGCTTGTTCCTTCCCGGCCGCCACGGTTTCATCTGAAACAACACCGGTCAACAGGGAGAACAGGCGCTTTATCGGCCCTGGCCGGCTTCTGGCGGACGAAGGCAGATCGTCTTCGATACCGCGCTGCTGTGGCGCCGGCGGCACAACCGCTTTTACCGCCGGCTGTTCGGGGGTGGAGCTTTTGACAGTAGAGGCAGTTTCAGCCAGGGGCGTTTTTCCATCCTGCTTTTCAACCATTCGATAGCTTGGCTTGTCCGCCGCTGATTGCCGCGCCTCCTCAAGGCGCTGACGCGTCACCTCATAGTGGGGGATCACCAGCTGTTCATTGGGGACAAGCACCACGGAAATACCCAGCCGCGCCTCGATAGCACTGATAATCTGCCGTTTCTCATTCAACAGGAAGGTTGCCACATCGACAGGAAGCTGGGCAATCACCCGCGCTGTTTTCTCTTTCATCGCCTCCTCTTCGAGAATGCGGAGAATCGAGAGCGACAGCGATTCCACACTGCGAACAGTTCCCTGCCCGTTACACTGGGGACAAACAATCTGGCTGGATTCACCCAACGAGGGACGAAGCCGTTGCCGGGACATTTCGAGCAAGCCAAAGCGGGAGATCCGGCCAACCTGCACCCGGGCCCGATCCATTTTCAGTGACTCCTTGAGCCGGCCTTCCACTTCTCGCTGATTACGGCTGGAACTCATATCGATGAAGTCAATCACGATCAAGCCACCCAGATCACGCAGGCGCAGCTGCCGTGCTATCTCCTCCGCAGCCTCGAGGTTGGTATTGAGTGCGGTCTCTTCGATATCTCCGCCTTTGGTGGCGCGCGCAGAGTTGATATCGATGGAAACGAGCGCCTCGGTGCGATCGATGACGATAGAACCACCCGACGGCAACCGCACTTCACGCTGAAAAGCCGACTCAATCTGACTCTCCACGCGATAACGGCTAAACAAGGGTACCGGGTCATCATAGAGTTTCACTTTGCGCAGGTTATGCGGCATTACCTGCTGCACAAACTCGCGCGCCTGCTGGTAGATGGCAGGTTCGTCGATGAGTATTTCACTGATATCCGGACGCATATAGTCACGGATGGCCCGGATGATAACGTTGCTTTCCTGATAAATCAGAAAGGGGGCGGAACGTTCAGTCCCGGCTTTTTCGATAGAGCGCCAGAGATTTACCAGATAATCGAGGTCCCACTGCAACTCCTCGACACTTTTACCCACCCCCGCCGTGCGGACAATCAACCCCATATCGCCGGGGACGACAAGTTCACTCAACACCTGGCGGATTTCATGGCGCATATCGCCTTCGATACGCCGGGAAACGCCGCCCGCCCGCGGGTTGTTGGGCATAAGAACCAGGTAGCGTCCGGCCAGGCTGATAAAGGTGGTCAGCGCGGCACCTTTGTTGCCCCGCTCTTCCTTGTCAACCTGGACGATCAGCTCCTGCCCCTCCTTGAGAACCTCCTTTATCTGTACCCGCCCTCCGCCTTCAGGAGCAGCAGAAAAATAGCTGCGGGAGATCTCCTTGAGTGGCAGGAACCCATGCCGCTCAGCGCCATAGTCGACAAACGCTGCTTCCAGGCTTGGTTCGATTCGCGTAATCTTGCCCTTGTAGATATTGGACTTCTTTTGTTCACGGGCAGCGGTTTCGATATCAAGGTCATACAGGTGTTGGCCATCCACCAACGCCACACGCAACTCTTCTGGTTGAGTCGCGTTAAACAACATTCTCTTCATGCTTATTGTTCTCTGCATACTCCCCGCTGTTTTCTTCCAACTGCGGGAGCACTGCATCAAGGCTTGCACGACACCGGGTATTCGCCCGTCCGGCACAGGTAACATCCGTAAACCGGGAAATACTCATGCGCTACAGGATGAGCCGCCTATATCATGTTGATTCGCGGCCAGCAATAACGATTTCGGTATTACACTCCTGTCAAACAGGTAAAAGATATCCGGATAGCGGCAGCAATCCCCCACTCGGCACCATCGCCGCATACATCGAACATCAATGTCCAAACGCGAACCCAACGTTCAAGGGTTCATCTATTCTGCCCTGACCAGCCCTGCTCAACCGATTCGATAATTATACAGACGGGAGCATGCACTGCCGGATCGCTCATGGATGGGCCGAGCGAAAAAAGCCCTCTCTCCTAGAAGTTGCATATGAACAAAGCCTGAACAACCACCACCGTATAAAACGGCTGCGTCCACCCCGTTACCAAACAACCTCTGTTACCGCCCCGATAACACCAGAGCAGCAAAAAACCGAACCCTACCTTAAACACATAGGGGCAATTGCGCATTCTAACAGTCCGCTGCAACTATATCAATTGGTATATTAGAAATCATTAACAATTATAGATGGCTTTGGGTTCAGATTGTAACCAACTGTTCTCACAGCCGGCCTGTTTTCATCCCTGACGATTGCTTTTTTTGGACATGCCCTCTCCAGAAGGGTCCTTCTCCGGATCGCACAGACACAGCGTGGCTTCCTCCTGTACTTGTTTTTTGCCACTCATGCTCATATATAGGGAGAGGATCCTGCAAGAAAAGGAAAACAGGATGAATAACTACCTTGTTCTCACCGCCGACGGCACGAAAGCACGCTTCTTCCGGCTGGCTCCCGCAGAATATCCGGAGCTGGAATCCGGTCCCAATCTGATTGAGCTTGAAGATCTCGTCAATCCCGAGCTGGGGAAAAAAGGGCGAGATGTATGGAGTGATCTGAAATCCGGGCGTAGCAGAGCTCCCAACGGAGGTCCCGCTCACGGTTTTGATGATCACCGCGATCGGCACAGGGACGAAATTGAACGACGATTCGCGCGAATCGTGGGGGCGGAACTCATCAACAAACTCGCTCAGGGACAAAACACAGACATTCTGGTCATCGCAGCAGAACGCAGGATGCTGGGAATGCTGCGCAACGTTGTTGAAAAGAGACTTCCGCCAACAATCAAGGTAACGGAACGAGGCGAAGATCTGGGCAAGCTCAGCGCAGGGCAACTCCACACGCACCTGGCAAGAGAAGGCGTTATTCCGGCACGCAAACCACCCGGAAGCCGGGGAGAGACTCGTCCACGGTGAATCGCCCAGCTAAAGAGCATTCTCGATACTCACCGTGGTTGTTCAGCCTTTCTATTACCACACCCGATATGTCTTGGGGGTCCGTGTCAAATGACATGGCGATCCAACCATATGCCATCTTTCATGCCAAGAAAGAACAGAAGTTCTCCTGATACCTTATTGTTTTTTCTGCGATTCTACTGGTTGGCCCGAGTATTGCTGATACCAATGAGCCAATTGAGCAGGTGAGGGGCGAGCTGTCTCGCTACTACAAAAAACAGTGGGATTTGACATGAAGAAACTATCTTTCAGAACAGAGGGGCAGTTTGCCTGTCTGCTGGTGCTACTAACCCTGTTTGGTTCTGCCGGGCTGACCCATGCAGCAGAGGGTGATGGGGCTGCCCCCGTCGATGGTGATATCAACAAGAAAGTCGATAATCCGGTACTGCATCCGGCGATTCCCCTGCTGGATGAAGATGGCGGGCATGTGCTTGACAGTGGCAAACCCTACAGCCCGCGTCAGAGCTGTGGCTCTTCCAACTGCCATGACTATGAGGCTATCACCCGCGCCTACCATTTCGAGATGGGACGTGATGAGGCGAGCGATGATTTTGGCGCCCTCCATAATCTGCCCCATCTGGTGTCACCGGGCTACTTTGGCGGCTATGCCTGCATGGGGGGCAGCAACCCCGAGGTGCTGGCGAAGAAGCGCAACGCCTCGGCGGAACAGTTCGCGGATCGGGGCGCGGCCGGCTGGATCATCCGCTGTATCGGGTGCCACACCGGTGGTGGCTGGGCGGAAAAGGATCGGGAGGGCCGACGTTACGACCATACCGATCCCGGCTCGGTGGCGCCGCTGGATGGTGACTATTTCAACCGGGGAACCGGCGAGGACAACCGGGATGCCGACATCACCACCGTCAGCCAGTGGGACTGGAAGAGGAGCGGCGTGGTGGAGGCGGACTGCCTGCTCTGTCATGCCGATTTCAGCCGCTTGACCAAAGGGGATCCCGCGCTGGCCGGTGAAGAGAGCAGTGACGCCCTCACCCATCTGCGTGAATTGCGCCGTACCTATCTGGTGCGGGGATATCGCGCCTTCCGGTACGCACCGTCGGCCACCCTGGAATTCTTCAATCTGCGCCACGAGGCGTGCGGCGAGAACGAGCCGGGCTGCGCCACGGACGATCGTACGCTGCTCACCTTTGCGCGGGACCTGGAGGGGGAACCGCCCATCCACAGCCGTGCCAGGCCTGCCTACGCGCTGCTGCTGGATGAAAACGGCGAGCCGCGGATTGAATGGAACCGGGATGCCTTTGACGAAAACGGCAAGGTGCGGCTTCCGCTGCTGCGCTTCCCCGGTAACGACAACTGCATGATGTGCCACCGCACCAGCAACTCGCGGCGCGGTTTCTACGGCTTCGGTGAGGGGGCGGAGGCCCTCTATGACGAGGAGACCGGCATCCTGATCGAGGACTATCGGGACGACGTTCACAAGGGCAGGACCTGGACCGACCCGGTCACCGGCGAGGAGCGGCGGATCGAGAACTGTAACACCTGCCACGCCCGCAACTACTTCCGGGCAACTTGGGCCAACACCGATCTCAACGCCAATCACGACATCCTCAAGGGAAACTCGGACATGGACGTGCGCAATGATCTGGACTACAACCCCAACGCCAAAAGCTGTGAGTATTGCCACGACGACTCTCCTCAGCCGGTGATTCCCTCCGGTCAGGAGGACATGGTGTCCGCCCACCTGGAGCGCTGGAAGAACAGCGGTTTCATGGCGGGCTATCCTGAATCCTCTCTCGCCCGCATCACCAGGACCCATCTGGACGTGGTGAGTTGCCAGGCCTGCCACATCACCGGCAAGAAAGGGAGGAGAGGAAGAGAATTGCAGATCATGTACCGCTATCGGCAGGCGGAGGATGGCTCACTGAAGATCGTCCCCTACAACCCGCGTATCCGTTACTACTGGAAGGATCGCAACAGTGGCCGCATCATGACCCGCCACGAGCGCAACAGCGTCTTCGAGGCCCGCACCGGGAAGGATGGCAAACAGTACGGGGTGATCGTCGATCCGGAGACCGGGAAAGAGCTGAGTCGGGTCAGCGCCCGAATGTCCCACGGCAGCATGCGTTTCGGTGATCCCGACGACTACGCCGGTTTTCTCGCCCTGAAGCGGGCCTATGACAAGCTGATGAGGCAGAAGGGGCTGAACAATCCCGACATGGTACAGGTATGGACCGAATCCAACGAGTACCTCATGTCCCACAACACCCGCCCGGCCACCGCCTCGGTGCCCTGCCAGGACTGCCACAGCAAGAAACAGAACGGTTCGTTCAGCGCGCTGTTGTCCAAAGAGGGGCTGTTTGGCGGCGGTTACGTCAAGGAGGTGACCACGCTGGTTGACCGGCGGCTGCTGGATGAAGGGATCGTGGAGTTGGAACTGGACTATATGAAGATGGATGAAAATGGTGTGGTTACCGAGAGCGTTGCCGACATTCTCTCGGTAACCCGGGTGGATCCCTTCATGACCATCCTTAAGGCCAGCAGTGCCCGTGTTGCACTGGGCCGGGTCAGCCGGGTGAGTACACAACAGGGGCTTGCCGCCATTGGAGCAACCGGCAAGAGCGCCGCCGCGCTGGCAGAGCGGTTCAACTCGGGCGAGATGCTGTTGTACCGGCCGGTTTACGGTGATGAAAAACTCCGTCAACTGGCGATCATGCCGGAACTCGATGGTACCAATGAACAGGTTTTCCCCTCCTACCGGTTGCGGGCAGCCATTGCTGACGACGATATCAGCGCAGCCGCACGTGGCGCCGGGCTGGGTGGGTTGGCCTCGCCAGTGTTTCTGCTGGAAGCGAAAGACACACTGGAGTCTCCGGTCAACCGTTTTACCGGCGTGCTGGTCAAGCTGCCTTATGGAGGTGATGGAGCGCATGCTGACAAGGTAAATGTACTCCACTCTGCAGACGGGGTGAAATGGTCGGCCCTCGACAGCAGCAGTATCATTACGATCCAGCCGCGTACTGCCGAGGCAGATGGCATGGTGGTATTCCAGACCACCCATTTCAGCTACTACGCCGTTGCTGATGCGGATTCCTCAACCCTGTCGCAGCCCCAGGGGAGTTCATCCGGTGGGGGTGGAGGGGGCACCGTGTTGTGGCTGCCGCTGATCGGATTGCTGTGGCTTACCGTACACGGCATGCGCAGGAGATATGCCGGTGCATAAAGCATCCAGACTGCTGCCATGGATGGCCGGAGCCGGTCTGGCTGTCAGCCAGATCACCCTGTCATCCAACTGTACCCTGCCGCGTGACGGGCAGTGCTCCAGTTGCGGCAGCTGCGTGGTGGCTCTGGGAGTTCTCGTGAGCTGGGCCGTACTGAAAAAACGCAAGGGTGATGAGCAGCCGTTGCGAGGCACGGACCGTACAGAATCCATGCGCAGACAGTGACCTGGCGGTGTCTGCTGGGTTCAGTGGGTATGTTGCTCACGGTAGTTCACGGTGGGCCGGGTTGGGCCGGAATGATTGGCAACTTCGACAGCCGCGTGCAGGTGGACAATCGGTACTTCGATGGTCGGCTGACGCTGGAGCAACGGGGCGAAATCACACTGCATGACCGCTCGCAGCAGGTGCGCATGGGTGCCTCTTTCGCGTTGCGGCAGCGGGACGAACGGGGCGGCGAGGTCCGGATCAATCGGCTGTTCGCCGGGAAGCGGTTTCCGGCCGCGGGGGTCGAACTGACCCTTGGCCGCACCGAACGCAGCGACAGCCTGGGTTTTTACACGCTCGACGGGGTGATACTTGACTGGTCGGGAGAGCGGTTGGGGTTCCATTTTTACGCAGGGATCCCCGGCCGCATCGACGACTACCGCTCCATCGAAGGGGAGGCGCTGCACGGAATCGAGCTGTATTTCCATCCCTCCGGCACCCACCGTTTTCTGCACCAGGCCCGGCTGGGCTGGCAGCACTATCGGGATGAAACCAGCAGTGACCGGCTGAACTGGGGGATGGCCGCCCGCACGAAGAGGCAGATAGCGTATCTGTTCACCGGGGTTTATGCGGTGCAGGAGGCACACTTCGAAGATATTTCAGGACAGATCCGGGGAGAGGCAGGCAGCAAGGGAACCTGGCAGCTCTCCGGGAAAATCTGGCAACCGCGGCGGCCCTGGCTGACCTTCCGGGAACGTTTCTACTCCCTCTATGCCCGGGGCCGGCAGTCGGTGGTGCGGGGGGATCTGCACTACCGGCCACGCAAGAGAGTGGTATGGTCGCTGAGTGGACGCCACGTGGCGAGGGAACAGGGTGACACCGGCGGCGGGTTGAGCGCCGGCGCTGAACTCCGGGGTGACTCCGGTTGGCGAAGAGAGTTTCAGTTCACGCTGTTGCGACTGGGTGATGAAGTGACCGGTGGCGCCTGGTTTCAGTTTGGCAAGCCGGTCAGCTCCCGCAGCCGGGTTACCTTGCGCACCGCCCTGCAATACCAGAACAAGGCGTTGTATGGTGTGGACCGTAGCGCCGGTGCCGAGCTGGATATGGAGCAGATGATCAGGGCCGATCTCTACTTTTCGCTGTTTGCCGGTTATCTGTGGAACAGTCGACTGGATGACGAGTATCGCGCCGGTGCGCGCCTGACCTGGTACCTCGACGGGTACCGGCCGGGGAAAACAGAATGAAGATGATTTGGCTGCTCTGTTTCATGCTGGTCGCTCCGGTTCTCGCCGCAGCAGGGAATCCTCCGGTGGTGGAAAAAGAAAAGACCTGGTGGGAGAAACGGGAGCAGCGCCACGACATCTACTATCCACACAAGGCGCACCAGGAGGTAATGAAACAGCAGGGGGATCCCTGCCTGCTCTGTCACCCGTTCAGCAAGAACAGCGTAACAGATACAGAACGGGTGACGGCGCTCACGGTTATTGCCAATGAGCCGCTGGCGGCCATCTGCCATGAGTGCCACATGAACCGGCAGAGCGCCTCCTGGCGGTGTGACCTCTGCCACCCGGATCCAACGGCAGTCTGGCCGGAGAGCCATGACGTCGACTACCGGCGGAACCACGCCGAAGATGCCCGCCTCGGCGGAAAGGAGTGCCGCACCTGCCATCTCGATCTCAATTTCTGCACCGACTGCCATTTCAGCCGGGACAGTTCACAGTTTCGTAACCATGCGCTGGGCTACCGCACCCTGCACGCCATGGAGGCACGGATGGCACCAGCGGATTGCGGCCGTTGCCACAATGCCCGCTACTGCAGCGATTGCCATCGGGAGGCGGACCAGTGAGCCGCTGGGTCATTCACTGTTTCATTCTGCTGTTGCTGGCCGGCTGCCAGATGGAGCAGGCCGGGGTGATATCGGGTGTCAACCTTATTCTCGACACCTCCCACGGCGGCGGGAGTTCTGCCTGGGGACTGGCGGAGTGTGAGAGCTGTCACGCACTGGCGGTGATCCATGAAGATGCCGATGGGGTTGCACCCCTGGTGCGCCGCCACGGCTACGCTACCTGTACCGGTTGTCACGGTGACAACGGTACCGGCCAGGTGCGGCGCTGCACTATCTGCCACAACACTTCTGATCTGCCTCGTTTACCGCTGTCCGGTGGCCTGTATAGCCATGGTTTCGCCAGTGCAAAGGCTGCGCCGCCGCAGGATGCACAGTGTCTGGTCTGCCACCCGGCTGCCGACATGGATGGCCGGTTCGAGCTGGAACGGGATCTCGCCTCGCTGCCCGATGCTGCCGGGCATCCCGCGCCGTACCGCACCGTGAGTGACTTCTGTCTGCGCTGCCACAACCGGGATCACCAGCAGCCGGGGTTCGAGATGCAGGAAAAGGGGTTCGATGATCCCCTGATCGCCATCGAGGATGCCTGGCGCCATGTCGACAAACACGGGCCGAGCGCCGGCTCCGGTGAGCGCACCTATGCCGGGCTGCGAAGCGGCTACCGTTACCGCAGTGAGGTGGAGTGCACCGACTGCCACG
>WFVH01000100.1 GCA_015491735.1 Gammaproteobacteria bacterium | reverse complement strand
GTCTCGCGCACTTGCGCGCATACCGCTTCGGAAACCTGTGCGTACTCGGTATGCATCCGGTGCCGGCGAATATCATCCACCCGCACCGGTTGAAAGGTTCCTGAACCGACATGCAGTGTCACGTAGGCCGTGTTCACCCCCGCAGCGTTCATTTTTTTCAATATCGCTTCGTCGAAATGCAGCCCCGCAGTAGGCGCCGCCACGGCCCCTTTGTGGCGGGCATAGACCGTCTGGTAGCGCTCATCATCCATCGGCTGCGGGGCCGTTGCCCGTTCGATGTAGGGCGGCAACGGCATACGCCCAACCGCCTCCAGCAGGGATACAACCGGCCGGGAGTCGTGGAAACGGAGCAGAAACAGCTCTCTCCGGCGCCCCAGAACCTCCGCTTCGACCCCCTGCTCCAGCATCAGGCGGGTCCCGGCCCGCGGCGCCTTGCTGGCCCGCAGATGCGCAAGCGCATCCCGTGAATCAAGCACCCGCTCTATCAGCACCTCCACGCTGCCTCCTGTCTCCTTCTTGAAGCCCAGCAAACGCGCCGGGATGACCCGGGTATCATTGAATACCAACAGGTCTCCGGATCGCAGCAAACGAGGCAGATCGGTGAAGCGCAGATCCCGCCGTTCACCGCCACGCCCATGCAGATACAATAGTCGGCTGGCGCTGCGCTGCGCAGCGGGAAACTGGGCAATCAGTTCGGTTGGCAGATCAAAATGGAAGTCACTGCGGCGCATAGGCCGCCCATATTACCAAATTGCATGCTACGATGCTTTGCCCGCTTGCGAAGATGGCCTATAATAGCCATCCTGATCGAATGGCGATGTGGTGGAATTGGTAGACACGCAGCACTCAAAATGCTGTGCCTTCGGGCGTGTCGGTTCGACTCCGACCATCGCTACCAATGCATGAAACAGATGTTGCCGTCAGATCAGCGGATTACAGTATCTGCTCGATTAACCGCTTGATAGTACCCGGCTCGAAAGGTTTGTCACATATGGCGGAGACACCCGCCTGCTGAATGGCCGCAAGGTTGTTCTTGTTCCGTTCGGAGGTGACCATCAACACCGGAATTGAAGGTTGGGTATCGCTCCGGCGAATCTGGTCAATCAGCTCCCGGCCATCCATATTGGGCATGTTGTAATCGGTAACCACCAGATCGAAATAGCGTTGTTGCAGCAGCGCCATTGCCTCGGTTCCATCCGTTGCCTCGGTGAACCTCTCCATTCCCAGAGACGAGAGTATCCGGCGCACATGCTTTCTCGACAGTGTGCTGTCATCCACTATCAGCACCTCGATGCTTTCCGGATCATAGTTGGCCAGTTGCAGGGGGTCAGGGGTCAGAAAATCCAGAGTGGCCGTGATGGCCACTCTCAGCTCTTCGTTGGTAAAGGGTTTGGGCAAGATGGCCAGTGCACCCGCCTGGCGAATAGGTTCAAGATAGTGGATACGGGTTTCACTGGATACCAGTACGAACGCCGTGTTTTGAAACATCTCTTCTTCCCGCATGGCATAGACCAGCTCCGTACCCGTCATATCGGGAAGATAGAGTGCACTGATTACCAAATCAGGTTGCTGGGAAATCATCTCCCGAAGCGCATCCGTACCGTTCTCAATCACGATACTGTCCTTGATTCCGAGCTCTGACAGGCGCTGGCGTACAATGCGCTGCTGGGTAGACGATGGCTCGACCAACATGACCAGAAGATCCGAAATTGCAATGTTTTCCGTACTCATAGCGCCTTTATCTCTAACAGGTGACCAGAAATCACAACAACTGCGAGAGCAATCACACCCGGGGAAGTTGTCAATGCCAGTACTCTTTCAAGGTAATAAATCAGGATTCAGTTGGCCTGTCAGCATCCATGGCGGCGTTGCAGTGCTTGACAAGGGGGCAACCCTTGCCTGCGCACTGCGCCTTGCCGCGAAACACCACAGGAACACCGAATCCTGACTTATTACCTTGAAAGAGCACTAGGTTCTGAACTGCCGAACCATGCTCCCCAGCTCACCCGCCAGCTGCTCCAGCTCGACAGCTGCTTGAGCCGCCTCTTGGGACCCGTTCGCATTCTGTTCGGCAACCTGGCTGATGCTGACCACATTGCGGTTGATCTCGTCAGCTACCCTGATCTGCTGATCGGAGGCGGTGGCGATCTGTTGGTTCATCTCGGCAATACGGCTAACAGCATCGGTGATCTCGTTCAGTGACTTGCCCGCCTGCGCCGCCTGCTCGACACTGCTCTTGGCCTGGGTCTGAGACTTTTCCATCACCTGGACACTGGTTTTGGCGCCGGACTGCAACCGTTCGATCATTGCCTGGATCTCCTGGGTGGATTGCTGGGTACGCTGGGCCAGTGTACGCACCTCATCGGCCACCACGGCGAACCCCCGCCCCTGATCCCCCGCGCGTGCAGCCTCGATGGCAGCGTTCAGGGCCAGCAGATTGGTCTGCTCGGCAATGCTGTTGATCACATCCAGCACCCCGCCAATGCTATTGGTGTCATCCTCCAGTTTATGAATTACCTTCGCGGCCTGCTCCACATTCTCCGCCAGCACATTGATGTCCTCCAGCGCCTTACCGACCACCTGCTGCCCCGACTTGGAGGCCTGGTCGGCCTGGTGGGTCGCCTCTGCCGCCTCGCCAGCATTGTTTCCCACCTCCTGAATGGTCGATGTCATCTCGTTCATCGCCGCTGCCGCCTGTTCGGTCTCTTGCTGCTGGCGCTTGATGCTTTCACTTGTTTCGCCGGTAATACCTTGCATCTGCTGCACGCCGGAAGAGAGCCGGCTCGCAGCATCGGCAATATTTTTTACCGTGTTGTGAAATTTGCTCAACATCCGGCGGAAGGCCAACGCTGTCTGGCCAATTTCATCTTTGGAGTTGAGCTCCATACAGATAGGCGATGGATCATGGTCGTTACATGCCGTCAGATCACTCTCCCGCTCCGCCCGCAAGATCAACTCGCGCAGTGTGTTGATGGGCCGCAGAACCGTCCGGCTGATGAGAAAAACCATCACCGAAACCAGCAAAAAAGTCAGCAGCAACCCACCCAGGGATATCAGCATCAGGCTGCTGGTGGCTGTCTCCAACTGCTGGCCGGCCTCGCCAGTCAGCCGCTCCTTGTGTTCAAACAACTTCTGCATGGCCTGGATAGCGGGACTATCATCGATTTTTACAGATGCATCGATCTCCGCTGGCGAGCGCCCTTCAGCCAACATGTTTTTTACCTGCTCAGCAGCAGCACGATAGTTTCTGCCGACTTCAGTGATGGCCGCCAAGCCAGCTTCCTCGCCAGCGGTAATGTGCCCGACCTGACGATACCGTTCGACGAATCGATCCACTTCGTCGAATTTGCTCATGAACTGTTGATAGTAGCTGCCATCACCTCTTAACACATAGTTCTTGAAGTTATGAATGGCGCCACCATAACCCAAACCGGCCTGGATTTGATTCAACAGCTTGTTTCTTTGCACTACATCGTCCTGATAGGTGTGCCAGATGGGGTTGATGGGGGCGATATACCTGTAGCTCAGAACACCGACAGCAAAAAATATCACCGCCACCGAAGCAAGCAATAGCTGAAATTTTCCCTGGATAGTGATATCCAAAAACCGTGAAGATCTGCCTGCCATAGGGATGACCTCGCTCCTGTTCGCGTATTGCGCAAGTCACGTATCTATGGTTATAGCGGAACCTGAACGGCAAACTTTAGCAGCGAAGTGGCGAAGATTTTCAAGTATCTGTTCTCAGGCGGCGGGATCCCGCCGGGTTAATAACAATGGGCAGTTTCACAATCAGCTCCGGTTCAACGACCTGGATACAATCTCGTATACATCCCGGGAGAGGGGTTCGGCAGATGCTATGCGCTCCAGTTCCATTTTCATCAACCGCTGACGCTGCTCATCATAGCGCTGCCAGCGAGTCAGGGGGTTGAGTACTCTGGCCGCCACCTGGGGGTTGATTCTGTCGAGTTCCAACACCTGTTCCGCCAGAAAACGGTAACCGGCGCCGCCCGGCTGGTGAAAACGGGCCGGATTTCCCTGGCTGAAAGCACCAATCAGCGCCCGCACCCGGTTGGGGTTGCGCATGTCGAAGGCGGGGTGTTCAAGCAGCTTCTTTACCCGCGCCAGTGTACCGGGCAGGCGGGACGTGGCCTGAAGGGAGAACCACTTGTCCACCACCAGCGCATCATCCCGCCAACGCTGATAAAACGCATCCAGCGCCGGTTCCCGCTCCGGGCATTCGCAGTTGGCCAGGGCCTGGAGCGCTGCCATGGTATCGGTCATGTTGCCGGCTGTGGTAAACTGTTCAAAACAACCCTGCCGGATGCTCTCCTCCGGCAACTCCATCAGATAGGAGAGACAGAGATTTTTCAGACTGCGGCGGCCGATGGAGATGGCATCGACCCGGTATTCACCATGGGCATTATTGGCCTCATAGCCCGCCAGCCAGACAGCTTCCAGCCTGGACGCCAGGACGCGGCGCACAATAGTACGCGCATCGTGAATAGCGACCGGATCCACTGTTTCACACTGTTCTGCAAGCCAGCTCTCGCTGGGCAGTGTAAGCAACAGGGCGGTAAAAGCAGGATCTTCGGTATTTCCGGTCAGTATCTTGCGAAAGGCGCCGACCAATATGTCATCGAGCGCAAACTGCCTGCCATCGCACCGGCCATCGGCCAGCGGCAAGATGATCCCGGTAGCGAGCTGCTGACCGGCCTCCCAGCGATTGAACGGATCGGTATCGTGCGTCATCAGAAAGGCCAGCTGATCCTGGCTGTAGGCGTAGTGCAGGATCACCGGAGCAGAAAAACCACGCAGCAGTGAAGGAATTGGACGCTGCCCGATCCCCTCGAAGTGGAACAGCTGTTCCGGTTCGCGCAGCTCCAGCACCTGACCGCCAGCCAGCTCTTCTCCCTTATCGTCGAGTAGCGCCACCTCCACGGGAATATGAAACGGCAGCTTGCGCGCCTGACCGGGGGTGGCCGGACAGCTCTGAACCAGTCGCAGAGTATAACGGCAGCTGGCGGCATCGTAGGTATCACTGACCTCGATGCGGGGCGTACCTGCCTGACTGTACCAACGGCGGAACTGTCCCAGATCGATACGGTTGGCCTCCTCCATGGAGGAGACGAAATCATCCGTCGTCACCGCCTGACCATCGTGGCGCTGGAAGTAGAGATCGGTGCCGGCGCGAAACCCTTCTGCCCCCACCAGTGTATGTATCATGCGCACCACTTCCGCGCCCTTTTCATACACGGTGGCGGTATAGAAATTATTGATCTCCACATAGGAGTCCGGGCGCACCGGGTGGGCCAGCGGACCATGATCCTCGGGAAACTGGGTGTTGCGCAGACGGTTGACATCACCGATGCGCTGCACTGCGCGGGAACCCATATCGGCACTGAACTCCTGATCGCGGAACACGGTAAACCCCTCCTTGAGGCTGAGCTGAAACCAGTCGCGGCAAGTGACCCGGTTTCCTGACCAGTTGTGAAAATATTCATGGGCCACCACCCCTTCGATATACTGAAAGTCGGTGTCGGTAGCCGTTTCCGGGCTGGCGAGTACGAATTTGGAGTTGAAGATATTGAGTCCCTTGTTCTCCATCGCTCCCATGTTGAAATCATCCACCGCAACGATCATATAACAGTCCAGATCGTACTCGCGCCCGTATACCCGTTCGTCCCAGGCCATTGCCCGTTTCAACGAGCGAATGGCGTGAGCGCACTTGTGCAGGTTGTGCCGCTCTACATAGAGTTTCAATTTCACGGCACGGCCAGAGCAGGTTGTAAAACGGTCACTGACATGGGCCAGATCGCCGGCAACCAGCGCAAACAGGTAGCTGGGCTTTGGAAAAGGATCCTCCCACTTGACCCAGTGCCGGCCGTCGCTCAGCTCACCGCCATCCACCCGGTTGCCATTGGAGAGCAGTACCGGATAGCGCTCGCGATCCGCGATGATGGTGGTGCTGAACAGCGCCATTACATCGGGACGATCCGGATAGTAGGTGATCTTGCGGAACCCCTCTGCCTCACACTGGGTGCAGAAATTGCCCCCCGATTGGTACAGACCCTCCAGAGAGCTGTTCGACCGGGGTTTCAATACCGTCTCGATCTCCAGTATAAAACGGCGCGGCGGTTCCGGCAGGATCAGCGACTCCTCATCGAGCAGGTACTGCCCCCCGGTCAGCCGCTCTCCTTCAAGTGTTACCGAAACGAGTTCCAAACCCCTGCCATCCAGCCGCAGCGGACGTATCTCCCCGGCACCTTCATAATCAGCATTCAGCGCCATGCGGGAACGTACCAAAACCTCCTCTTCACCCAGTTCGAAGTGAAGTTCAATGGTTGATACCTGGTAGTCTGGCGGTCTGTAATCCTTGAGAAAGGTGACGTTTCTCCGTTTGCTCATCACGCTATGATCTTGCATTTTTTTCCTTCAATCCGGGTTAACAATAACGCTACCGCGGGGTTGTGAAAGAGACCAGTTCACGCAGCACCGCTGTAGCGTAACCCCCGGCAGACAGGAAAAAAGACAATCGAAGCGTCTCCTCTCCCAGCCACTCCCAATCCAGCGCCACAGGCCGCAGTTGCGTGGGGCGGCGCTCCTGTTTCAAGCCTGCGGCTTCCAAGCCGTTGCACCATGATTGAAAACCCTGCAGAGCCGCGGTTTCCAGGATCAGCGCCTGATCCCTTGCCAGCGGCAAACCCCTGCCCCACAACGGCGCTGTGGGCTGAATATCCCCTGCGGCAAGGCGCTGCTCAATCTGCTCCGACAAGGCATCGACGGTAAAAAAACTGCGGCTGCCCGCCAGCATGACAACCTCTCCCGGCAGAACACGCCTCCAGGTGGCATTCATGACCCGCCGAGCCAGCACCTGGTTGAACAGCAGTGAACGGGCAGCGGACAGATACAGCCCTTTTTTATGACGATTGCTGACCCGTATTTTCCCGCCAAACAGGGCTTCTGCCTGTTTCAGGTTGGCGTTATCGCGGCCAAAACGCTGTTCACCGAAGTAGTTTGGAACGCCATCAGCAGCAATTTGCTGCAGGCGGCTCTCCAGTTCCCGGTGATCACCATCCAGCTGCCGCAAGAGCAACGTGAAACGATTGCCCTGCAGGCTGCCCCGCCTTAGCTTTCGCGAATGACGGGCTGTTTCGAGAATCTGAACCTGTTCCGAATTGAAGGTGGACCAGACCGGCTCTCGCTTCCCGGCCAGGTCGATGCTGAACCACTGGGTAGTCGATGCACAACGATCCTTGAGGCCGGCAAAGCCGACGCTTCTGGCGGGAACCCGCGCAAAACGCGCCAACTGCCGCGCCAGCCACTGGGTATTGGTGTTGCGTTTTCTGATCTTGAGCAGCAGATGCTGGCCTTCGCCCTCAGGCGGAAAACCCAGCACCTCATCGACCTGGAAGTCTTCGGGGCTGGCGCGGACGACGGCCGCGCCGACCGGGTTTCCCCATGCGCAAGGCAGATGGCTACTCTCCATCTTCCAGCAGCAGCGTGACAGCATGACAGGCGATCCCTTCCCTGCGCCCGGGAAAACCCAGCCCTTCGGTCGTGGTGGCCTTGATATTTATCCGCCCGGCATCAAGGGCAAGATCCTGTGCCAGACAACGCCGCATGGCTTCGATATAGGGAGCCATTTTGGGGGATTGCGCTATCAACGTAATGTCAAGACTGGTGACCGCCAAACCCAGCTCTCGCAACTGCCCCAGCACCCGGTGCAGCAGGATACGGCTGTCGATATCCTTGAACGCCTCGCTGCTGTCGGGAAAATGGCGGCCAATGTCACCCAGCCCGGCAGCTCCCAGCAGCGCATCGCACACCGCGTGAATCAACACATCACCGTCAGAGTGGGCGACCATGCCGCAATCATGGGGAATCCTCACGCCTCCGATGACCAGATGATCCCCGGGACCGAATCTGTGCACGTCGTAACCATGCCCTATGCGCATGGGCGCTCGTCCTGTTGCCGAAGAAGAAATTCCGCCATCGCCAGATCGGTGGGCCGGGTTATCTTGATATTGTCGGCATGTCCTTCCACCAGCCGCGGCCGATAACCGGACAACTCCATGGCAGACGCTTCATCGGTCACCCGCTTCCGGGCGGCGAGTGCGCCGGCGAGCGCGTCATGAAGCGGGCGCAGGCGGAACATCTGCGGCGTCAAGGCGCGCCATAGCCGGTTCCGCTCTACCGTGGCAATGATGTTTCCCGTTTCGTCGCCTCTCTTTATCGTATCGTTGACCGGCGCCGCCAACACGCCCCCCTCGCGCGAATCCCACAGCGTCACAACCAGTTTTTCGATATCTGCCGTGCGTATGCAGGGGCGCACGGCGTCATGCACCAGCACCCACTCATTACCGCCACACCCCATTGCCAGCAACTTTTCAACGGCGTTCAGTACCGAACGGTAACGTTCCGCTCCCCCCGTCACGGTAATCAGCGGTCTATCGATATCAGGCCGGGCATTTTTCCACCGCTCGTCGCCGGCTCCCACCGCCACCACGATACCGGCAATCGAGCCGGATGAGGCCAGGCGCCGCAACGTCTGTTCGATAATGGTGCCACCCGCCAGGGGCAGGTACTGTTTGGGGATATCTGCTCCCATGCGGGAGCCGGTGCCGGCCGCGGGAACCACCGCCCAGCATCGGGTGCTCTTTTTCATGCGAGTTTCAATCAGAATAATGGGGCCAACCGCGGCCAGCCCCATTATAGGCGAACGGAAGATTAATGGGTAATAATCGCTGGCAGCTCTTTTGCCTGGGCAATCCAGACGGCCACTGCCGTCACAGCGGGTATCTGCAGGTTGAGGCCCCTTTCACCGTTCACTTCATGCATCTTGCGGCAGAGGCTCTCTGCATCTTCTTCGGCCAGTTCCTGTATCGTATCGATATCGGCCGCCAGCAACAGCTCCGCCATATGGCCGGTAATACCGTTGATGCGAAAAAGATCAGACATGTTCACCCAGTTCAGAATGACGGATTCGCTCAAGCCGGTACGTTCGGCCAGATCCATCCGGGCCTCTTTTGTATGGCAGATATTCAGCAACTTCCCCGTACTGGTGATGCCAGCCCTGGAAAGCGCCTCGATGCCGTTGGAACCTATGCCTTCTATCGATTCAATCTTTCTGTCAACCATATCATGACCCCCACATTGTCTTTCAGAGAATTCCTGCCTCCCGGTTCTCCTGGAGCATCGATGATGTTTCCAGCGGGGCGGAATCCAGCGTCATGCAGCTCGTGCGCACATGGTATACCAAGATTGGTGTATCATCTCCTTTTCCGCAACCGGTCACCAGCACTATAGATGCATGGATATTGAGTTATGTCATGTTTTTGCCAACCTGGAGGTAGGGAATGATGGAACCACTGCTAATCGGTAAAGCCCGACAAGCCGTTTATCTGTTACCCCGGATGGCAAATCGCCACGGCTTTATCGCAGGCGCTACCGGCACCGGCAAGACCGTCACACTCCAGGTGCTGGCCGAAAGCTTCAGCCAGATCGGTGTTCCGGTGTTCATGGCCGATGTCAAAGGCGATCTATCCGGTATCAGTCAACCGGGTAAGGCTCATCCCAAGATAACCGAACGTATTGCCCATATCGGGCTGGAGGAGTTCTCCTTCAACGCCTCGCCCGTCACCTTCTGGGATGTTTTCGCCAAACAGGGCCACCCGGTGCGCACCACCCTGTCCGAGATGGGTCCCCTGCTGCTGGCCCGCCTGCTGAACCTGAACGATACCCAGCAGGGCGTACTGGCGCTGATCTTCCGCGTAGCGGACGAGAATGGCTGGCTGCTGCTGGATATCAAGGATCTGCGCGCCATCCTCCAGTATGTCGCCGAGAATGCCCGTGAGTTCCGCACCCTGTACGGCAACGTCTCTGCCGCCAGCGTGGGCGCCATTCAACGCCGCCTCATTACACTGGAAGATCAGGGCGGCAACCGGCTGTTCGGCGAACCTGCCCTTGACCTGCAGGACCTGATGCAGACCGGCTCCGATGGCCGGGGCATACTGAACATTCTGGCAGCGGATCAGCTCATCAACAATCCGCAGGTCTATGCGACCTTCCTGTTATGGCTGCTGGCAGAGCTGTTTGAACAGCTGCCGGAGGTTGGTGATCCGGAGAAACCGGTACTGGTGCTGTTTTTCGATGAGGCTCACCTGATCTTCGACGATGCGCCGGCTGCACTGCTGGACAAGATCGAGCAGGTGGTGCGGCTGATTCGCTCCAAGGGTGTTGGCGTCTATTTTGTCACCCAGAACCCGCTGGATATCCCGGACACGGTTCTGGCTCAGCTCGGTAACCGCATTCAGCACGCCCTGCGCGCCTATACACCCCGGGAACAGAAAGCGGTGCGCACCGCCGCCCGGAGTTTTCGCGCCAATCCGGATCTGGATACTGTTAAAGCAATTACCGATCTGGGCGTCGGCGAAGCCCTGGTATCCACGCTGGATGACAAAGGCCGCCCCGGCGTGGTGCAGCGCACACTGATCCGCCCGCCACACAGCCAGATCGGACCGATCACCCCTCGCCAGCGGCAAACGCTCATCAGCCGCTCCCTGGTCAACGGCGTCTACGAACAGGAGGTCGACCGCGAGTCCGCCTACGAGATCTTGAAGGCCCGTGCCGAACAGGCCGCCGCCGACCAGGCACAGAAGCCAAAACGTGGTTCACGAAACCGTCAGACAGTACTGGAGTCCTTCATGAAAAGCGCAGCCCGGGCCATTGGAAGCCAGCTGGGGCGGCAGATAATCAGAGGCATCCTCGGCTCGCTGGCCGGGCGTGGACGTTAGCCCCGGCAGATAATCCGCATTCTGCCGTGTTTACTCGGCGCTCTCTTTCCGAAAAAAGAAACGTGGGGCTGGCAAAGCCAAACCGGACCCGGCGGCGTCAATAGCTACTCTCATCTCGGGAGGCGTCCTTCCCAAACAGCCCATAGACCGGACAGTGGCCAATCAATCCGGAGAGAATCCCCAACCATCCGATGGCAACGAGCCAGAACTCCTGGGAGGGGGTAACGGCATCCGAAAAAGAGAGTCCTGCCAGCCCCAGACCGACTATCAACCGTATGCGCCGTTCGGATCGGCCGACATTTACCGGAAAACATTTCCTGAAGAACCCGGCTACTGTACCAAATATATTCATACTGTTTCTTTGTCCCGCCGTGTTTCACAGTCGACTGCCATCGAATATATCGCGTTCCGGCGCTTCACACCAGAAAAAACGTTTCCGTGCTCCGGCAGCCGGACTGAACAAATTGATTGGGGTACCCACAAAAAACCAGTGGACATGAATTCCGGGCGGAAACCGCCAGTTCAACGCCAACAACATACGGTTTATCAATAAGTTACCCGGATTACCGTTTCTACCCCCTTGGGGGTAGGCTCACCAGTGAGGCGTCTCTCCACCCCATTGTATTCAAAACCTGTTCATGGTTCCTTACACGAAACAAGAGCAATCAAGCCGGAATGTTCGGTTTTTTTAATCATCAGGTGAATAAGAGGAAACAGGCCATGTCAGATTTACACAAGTGGGATCCTGAAGACACCGAATTTTGGGAAAAAGAGGGAAAAAAGATAGCCTACCGCAATCTGTGGATCTCCATCCCCAGCCTTCTCTGTGCCTTTGCGGTGTGGTTGTATTGGGGAATCATCACCGTCCAGATGATCAATCTCGGCTTTCCGTTTACCAAGCCGGAGCTGTTCACGCTGGCTGCCATCGCGGGGCTGACCGGCGCCACGCTGCGAATACCCAACAGCTTTTTCATCCGGATCGCCGGTGGGCGAAACACGGTCGTATTCTGCACGGCGCTGCTCATCATTCCCGCATTGGGTACCGGTCTGGCGCTGCAGAGCAAGGATACGCCGTTATGGGTCTTCCAGATGCTGGCGTTCCTCTCCGGCATCGGTGGCGGCAATTTCGCCTCATCCATGTCCAACATCAGCTTCTTCTTTCCCAAAAGAATGCAGGGGCTTGCCCTGGGCCTGAATGCCGGACTGGGTAACGCCGGTGTCACCACGATGCAGATTCTGATTCCCCTGGTGATGACGGCAGGTATTTTCGGCGGTCTCCCGATGATTCTTGAAAACACCTCCGGTACCTTGATCGGGAAGATTCCCGCCGGCTCCGAAACCTGGATTCACAATGCCGGTTTCATCTGGCTGGTATTTCTCATCCCGCTGGTGATCATCGGCTATTTTGGCATGAACAACATCCGCACCGAACAGGTGTCTCCTCATATCGGCGGTTTTCTCAACAGTGCGGGTAAAATCACCGGAATGCTGCTGGTGGGTTTTTTCACCGCTGCTGTAGGACTCTATTTCATCCTGCCTGCGCCACTGGGGTTCGGAGCGCCAAGCTGGGCCAAGTGGCCGGTAATCGCGGCCATCATTGCGGCAACGGTCATTCTTTTGAAAATGATCCCCGGCGAAATCAACCCCATCCTGAAACGCAGCTATGCCATTTTCAGCCACAAACACACCTGGATCATGAGTATCATCTACACCATGACCTTCGGCAGTTTCATCGGCTACTCTGCCGGTTTTGCGCTGGCCATCAAGGTGGTGTTCGGCTTCCAGCATATCGTGGTGGATGGCGTAATGACCCACACCACCGTCAACCCCAATGGTCCTTCAGCACTCATGTATGCCTGGATGGGACCCTTCATCGGTGCACTCATCCGTCCGCTGGGAGGCTGGCTCTCCGACAAGATAGGCGGGGCCAGGGTGACCCAGTATGTAGCCATCATAATGATTGCCTGTGCACTTGGCGTGGCCTACTTCCTGAAGGCGGCCTATCAATCTGAAACGCCGGAGGAGTATTTTGTACCTTTCTTCGTGCTGTTCCTGGTTCTGTTTGCCGCCACAGGCATCGGTAATGGCTCGACCTTTCGCACCATCGCCATGGTGTTCAACAAGGAGCAGGCAGGCCCCGTCCTGGGCTGGACTTCGGCCGTGGCCGCTTATGGTGCATTCATTATACCCAAGGTGTTCGGTGAAGAGATCAAGGCGGCAACGCCCGAAAACGCGCTCTACGGTTTTGCCGTCTTCTATTTGCTTTGCCTCTGCCTGAACTGGTGGTACTACCTTGGGCCGAAGCGGGAATACGACAACCCCTGAGGGGGTTGATACAACGGGAAAGACAGCCGGCTCCGTTGCTGCTGTCTCTCCTCTCAATTTGCCAACTCGACAGAAACAGTTCGGTTAATCAGGAGAATCAACAAAATGAGTCACTTTCTCGACCGATTGAAATATTTTAAGAAAGTCCATGAGACCTTTTCCGACGGACACGGAATTACCACCGATGACGATCGCGAGTGGGAAGACGCCTATCGCGGACGCTGGCGCTACGACAATGTGGTGCGCTCTACCCACGGTGTTAACTGCACCGGCGGCTGCTCATGGAAAATTTTTGTGAAAAACGGCCTGGTCGCCTACGAGATGCAGCAAACCGATTACCCCCGCACCCGTGAGGATCTGCCCAACCACGAGCCGCGGGGCTGCCAGCGTGGAGCCAGTTTTTCCTGGTATCTCTACAGTCCTCACCGTATAAAGTATCCGCTTGTGCGCGGCCGGTTGCTGGACCTGTACCGTACGGAACGTGCGGCAGGCAAGGATCCCGTCGAAGCCTGGGAGGCTATTCAGTCCGATCCGGAAAAACGCAAGCGCTACACCGCAGTTCGGGGTCTGGGTGGATTCGTCCGCAGTGACTGGGAAGAGATAACCGAGGTCATCGCTGCGGCAAACATATACACCATCAAGAAGTGGGGGCCGGATCGTATCTATGGCTTCTCACCCATCCCGGCCATGTCCATGATCAGTTATGCGGCGGGTTCTCGCTACCTGTCACTGATCGGCGGTGCATGCGGCTCGTTCTATGACTGGTATTGTGATCTTCCCGCCGCTTCACCGCAGGTCTGGGGTGAACAGACAGACGTACCGGAGTCCGCGGACTGGTACAACTCCAAGTACCTGATCATCTGCGGCGCCAACCTGCCCATGACCCGGACACCGGATGCCCATTTTGCGGTGGAGGCGCGCTACAACGGTACCAAAGTGGTCTCGCTGGCGCCCGATTATGCCGAATATGTGAAATTTGCGGATCTCTGGATGCCGGTTCGTCAAGGTACCGATTCCGCAGCGTTCATGAGCATGGCCCACGTTGCCTTGAAAGAGTTTCATATCGAAAAACAGGACCCCTACTTCACCGAATACGCGCGCACCTATACCGACCTCCCCATGCAGGTGATTCTGCGGAAAGATGGTGACCGCTACATCTCTGATCGCTTCCTGCGCGCATCGGACTTCGACGGCAACCTCGGCGAAGAAAACAACCCCGAGTGGAAAACCATTGTCTACGACTCGAAATCCGGCGCTTTCGTCTGTCCTAACGGCTCCGCAGGTTTCCGCTGGGGCGAGGAAGGAAAGTGGAATCTGCTGCCCAGAAACTCACTGGATCAATCCGAAATCGAGGCTGAGCTCTCCTGTATCGACAACAGGGACCATGTCGTCACCGTAGCGTTTCCGCACTTCACTCCCGGCGAAGACGATACCCTGGTCCGCAACATCCCGGTCCGCAGACTGGTCATCGATGGCAAGGATGTTCTGGTAACCTCCGTGTTCGATATGCTGATTGCGCAGTACGGGATCGACCGGGGTCTTGGGGACAATCTCGCCACCGGCTACGATGATGCAACCATCCCCTACACACCCGCCTGGGGCGAAAAGATCACCGGGGTCAAGGCGGCCGATCTCGAACGCACCGGCCGGGAGTTCGCTGAAAATGCCTCGAAAACGAAAGGGCGATCCATGGTCATCATGGGCGCCGCCATCAACCACTGGTACCACAACGACATGGGTTACCGCAGCATTATGAACATGCTGCATATCTGCGGGTGCGTCGGCCAGTCCGGTGGCGGCTGGGCACACTATGTTGGCCAGGAAAAACTGCGGCCACAAGCCGGCTGGGCGCCGATCGCCTTCGCGCTCGACTGGCACCGTCCGCCACGCCACATGAACAGCACAACCTACTGGTATTTCCATACCGACCAGTGGCGCTACGAGAAGGTCGAAGCGGACTCCATTCTGGCCTCAACGGCCAGGGCCAAATACAAGGGTTACCAACTGTGTGACTACAATGTCGTTTCACAGCGCCTGGGCTGGCTGCCTTCTGCTCCCCATTTCAACAAAAACCCCATCGAGATCGTTACGGAGGCTGAAGAGGCCGGGGCAGCGGATGAAGCCGGCGTGGCCAGCTATATGGTCGACAAACTCAAAAGTGGCGAACTGGCTTTCGCTTGCGAAGACATCGACGCACCGGAAAACCATCCACGCAATCTGTTCGTATGGCGCGCCAACTTGCTGGGGTGTTCCGCCAAAGGTCATGAATATTTCCTGAAACATCTGGTTGGCGCCCAAAATGGCGTTCTGCAGGAAGGGACCGAGGGCAAAAGCTCCAAAGAGATCAATTGGCGTGAGAAATCACCGGTCGGCAAACTGGATCTGATGGTCGACATCAACTTCCGCCTCAACTCTACCGGAGCCTATTCAGATATCATTCTGCCCACCGCAACCTGGTACGAGAAAGCTGACCTCAACACCACGGACATGCACCCCTTCATCCATCCCCTGGCCAAGGCGGTGGATCCGGCCTGGGAATCCAAATCCGACTGGCAGATTTTCCGTACAATTGCCAAGCGCTTCTCGGAACTGGCGGAGACCCATCTGGGAACCCGCAAGGATGTGGTATCTCTGCCGATGCAGCACGACAGCCCAATGGCGCTGGCACAGCCTCTTGGCAAGGTCAAGGACTGGAAAAGAGGCGAGTGCGAGCCGGTGCCGGGGAAAACCATGCCGCTACTGAAAGTCGTTGAGCGTGACTACCCCAACACATACAAAAAATACTCCTCGCTTGGCCCGTTGATGAACAAGCTGGGCAACAACATCAAGGGACTCGACTGGAATACCGATCTCGAGATCGAACAGCTTGCCGAGCTGAACGGTGTCATCAAGGAGGAAGGGGTATCCAAGGGAAGACCCTCTCTCGAAAAGGACACCGCCGTATGTGATGCCGTGTTGCGGATGGCTCCCGAAACCTGCGGAGAGGTGGCGCACAAATCATGGAGCGCCCTTTCGAAGAAAACCGGGATCGACCATAGTCATCTCTACGAAGGACGTCATGAAGAGAAGATCACCTACCTTGATATCGTGGCGCAGCCAAGGAAAATCATTACCGCGCCAACCTGGTCCGGGATCGAGTCTGAAAAGGTCAGCTACAATGCCGGTTATACCAATATCCACGAGCACATCCCCTTCCGCACGCTCACGGGGCGGGCGCATTTCTACCTGGATCATGAATGGATGCTGGACTTCGGCGAGGGACTCTGCTGCTTCCGCCCACCGCAGGACTTGAAGGCACATACCAATCTGCCAGAAGGGCTTGCGCAAAAGCTGAAAGGGAAAAAGACGCTGACGCTGAACTGGATAACGCCACACTCCAAGTGGGGAATCCACTCCACCTATCAGGACAATCTGCGAATGCTGACCCTGTTCCGTGGCGGCCCCTATTTCTGGGTGGCCGAGGAAGACGCAAAATCCATCGGACTCAAAGATAACGACTGGGTAGAGGCGGTCAACTCCAATGGCGCAACGGTGGCGCGCGTCGTTGTCAGCCAACGTGTTCCAAGAGGCATGGCGCTGATGTATCACGCCCAGGAGAAAAACGTCAATGTTCCCGGCTCCAATACGACCGGCAAACGGGGCGGCATCCTCAACAGTGTCACCAAGGTCATCATCAAGCCGACCAACATGATCGGAGGCTATGCGCAGCTCTCATATGCCTTCAACTATTACGGCACGGTGGGATGCCAGCGTGATGAGCACGTTATCGTTCACAAGATCGAAGACAAAGATATCGATTGGCTGGAACGTCCGTTGACGCCTGAGCGCGAAGAACAACTCAATCCAGCCGGGATCAAGAACTGAGGAGAAGAACAGCATGAAGATTCGCGCACAAATTGCGATGGTATTAAACCTGGACAAGTGCATCGGTTGCCACACCTGTTCAGTGACCTGTAAAAACCTCTGGACCAACCGGAAGGGGGTCGAGTACGCCTGGTTCAACAATGTTGAAAGCAAGCCCGGTGTCGGGTTTCCCAAGGAGTGGGAAAACCAGGACAGATGGAGAGGGGGATGGGAGAAAAGAGGCGGCAGGCTGGAGCTGAAATCCGGTGGCCGCCTGAGCAAACTGCTCAACATCTTCAACAATCCGGACATGCCGGAGATTGATGATTATTACGAGCCGTTCGACTACGACTATCAGAAGCTGCAGAACAAACCACTTTCCGAGGCTGCCCCGACTGCCCGTCCGGTATCCCAGATCACCGGTGAACATATGGAGAAAATCCATTGGGGTCCCAACTGGGAAGATGATTTGGCGGGTGAATTCGAAAAACGGGCCAAGGACAAGAACTTCGATGGCATTCAAAAGCAGATGTATTCGGAGTTTGAAAAAACGTTCCACATGTATCTGCCCCGCTTGTGCAACCACTGCCTGAACCCGGCCTGCGTCGCCTCCTGCCCCTCCGGCGCCATGTACAAACGGGAAGAGGACGGGATAGTACTGATCGATCAGGACCGCTGCCGCGGCTGGCGTATGTGTGTCAGCGCGTGCCCCTACAAGAAGATTTACTATAACTGGGAATCCGGAAAGTCGGAAAAATGCATCCTCTGCTATCCGCGGGTGGAGTCCGGCATGCCGATGGCCTGTGCAGAGTCGTGTGTGGGCCGAATCCGCTATGTCGGCGTGATGCTCTATGATGCGGATCGCATTCTTGGCGCAGCGGAAACCAGCCGGGAGAAAGATCTCTACACATCCCAGATGGAAATTTTCCTGGATCCGGATAATCCCGAGGTCATCCGGCAGGCCCGTGAGGATGGTATTCCCGACGCATGGGTTACCGCCGCACAAAACTCGCCGGTGTGGAAAATGGCGATGGAGTGGAAAATTGCATTTCCAATCCACCCCGAGTTCAGAACCTTGCCGATGATGTGGTACGTCCCTCCCCTGTCGCCGGTACAGAGCCAGATCGATCAGGGCAACCTGCCTACCGAGGCGGATGGCGTCATACCCAAAGCGGAAGCGCTGCGCTTCCCGGCGCGCTATCTCGCCAATCTGCTCACCGCCGGCGAGGAAGCGCCGATTATCAGCGCGCTCAACCGCATGATGGCGATGCGCAGCAATCAGCGCTCCAAGGCGGTGGATGGAAGGCCAAATACAGCGGTGCTGGAGACCGTTGGCCTTACTGAAGCGCAATCCGATGAGATGTATCGTTTGCTTGGCATCGCCAACTACGAAGATCGGTTTGTCATACCAACGGCTCACGAAGAGATGAAGCAGGAGGATCCCTACGCATTCCAGGGGCAAAATGGTTTTGCTCTCGGCAACACCAGCTCGCACGGAGGCAGTGCGGGTTTTTCACTGTTCCCCGTCAAACGAACCAGCTCCGTCACTCCGATGCAGTACATGCCGAGGCCGAAAAAAACATCCGCTCCGGTTGCAAGGGCCTCCACCATGGTTGCCGGCAATACGGCGCTTGCCGAACCGGCGCCGGCTGAAACGCCAGCAGCCGTTGAAGGGGTTGCCCAGGAGCCTGCCGCAATCCCCGATGCAGCTGACGATCTGAAGAAAATCGAGGGGATCGGCCCGAAGATATCCGAGATATTGAACGACAACGGCGTCTCCACCTTCGAGGATCTGGCCGCGATGACCCCGGATAGAATCAAGGAGATACTCGTTGCCGCCGGCTCTCACTATAACCGGGTGGATCCGACTACCTGGCCCGAGCAGGCTGCCCTTGCGGCCAAAGGGGATTGGGATACCCTGCAAAAATGGCAGGACGAATTGAATGGTGGTCGGCCGCAGAAGTAATCAGCGCCGGCAACCCCATTCAAGTCCAGAACAGACTATCTATTTTTTTGGAGATACGACAATGCAGCTATACCGATTGATCGCACACCTGCTCGATTATCCTGATGCAGCGCTTTTTGAGCACCTGCCGGAGATGGAAGAGCTGTTGAACAGCGATTCGAGCATTACCGAGCAGGAGCGAAAAACCATCAAGGACATTATTGCCTGGATGCGGATGCACAACATTACCGGCCTGCAGGAAACTTATGTACAAACGTTCGACATGACACCGGAGCATGATCTTCATCTGACCCACCACCTTTTTGGGGACGATCGGGGACGAGGTCCCGCCCTGGTGGATCTCGGTGAGCACTACAAAGCCGCCGGACTGGCAGTGGAAGATGGCGAACTGCCGGACTATCTGCCGCTCATCCTCGAGTATGTATCCACTCTGGATGAGATGCAGGCGCGGATTTTTCTGGGAGATGCGAAGAAGGTGCTCACTGTCCTGGCAGAAAACCTGGAGAAAGCCGGCAGCCCCTACAGCCGCCTGATTCGAATCATCGAAAGCCGGGGCCATCTGGCCCAGGCAGCCTGAGGAGAGAGATCATGAATGACTTTTTGTTTGGCATCTATCCCTACATTGCGGGAACCATTTTTCTGGTGGGCAGCTGGCTCCGGTTCGATCGCGAACAGTATACCTGGAAAGCCGACTCCAGCCAGTTTCTGAACAATGACAAAATGCGCCTGGCAAGCAACCTGTTCCATATCGGAATCATCGCCATATTTTTTGGCCACTTCTTTGGCATGCTGACCCCGCACAGCGTATTCCTGGCGCTGGGCATATCGGATCTTGCCCACCAGAAAATAGCCATTGTAGCCGGGATCATCTTTGGTGGCATATGTCTGGTTGGTGGAACCATGCTGATCAAGCGGCGTCTGAAAGATCCACGCATCGTGGCGGCAGGGCGTAAAAGGGATCTGCTGGTCATCGGCTGGCTGCTGGCAACCCTCATCGTGGGTCTGCTGAGCACTTTGGTCTCCATGAGCCACGTATCTCATGGCGATGCATCGACCATGATTGCATTGACCAGCTATGTGCAAAGTGTCGCCACACTGCAGGCGGATCCCGCTCTGCTTGCCGATGTGAACCCCATATTCAAACTTCACATGCTGCTGGGTATGACGGTATTCCTGATCTTTCCGTTTACCCGCCTCGTTCATATCTGGAGCGTCCCGCTGACCTATCTCCGCCGCGCCTACCAGATTGTCCGGACGAAGCGTATCGCAGCACGTTGATACATACCGCAATAATCAGACAACAAGTTGTTCCTTTCCGGCGGGCTTTCGGGTCCGCTTTTTTTTTGGTAATAACCTGGTACTCTTTCAAGGTACTCAACAACCACCAGCTTTAGCTGGTGGTTGTTGAGTGTAAAAACCGGGCATGGCGGCCGCTTTCCGCGTCCGATGGGACACTTAAAAGTCGAAATACACGGCTGCAAACGGCCCACTTACACTAAAATCAAGCGTTACATCGGCATCTTCGACAGTTATGGATTGGCGGCGCACGCCGATCATGGCGCCCAGTCCAATATCGCTTTCATATCCGGCGCTGGCGGTCACATCGGTGACGCTGTTGTTGTCGGCAGAGATCAACGAGGCTTCCATTCCGGCGAAAAAACCGGTAAATGGCAGATCAAACCGGGCATTGCCGTACAGTAACGGTACGGTGGTGCTCACCTCCTCCCTGGTACTGAGATCATACCCGCTTATCCTGGTGCTACCGTCGAAAACCCGGATATCGACTCCCAGATCCAGATTGATCCAGTTGTCCAGAATCTCGTAATACAGAATCACGTCGATCTGATCCAGTGTCAACTGGCTATCGATCCCCGGAACCCCGGCGCTCACTTCACCAAAATCCGCGCGCAAGGTTCCGTTGTCACCCTCCAGATCCAGCGATGTCTTGACCAGTTTGACATTCGGCAACACGGGGAGCGGATGCTCGATGGCCGCCCAAAGTATGTTTTCCCCGGAGTCGTCAAGATTCAGATCATTCCTGAAATCGTTTTTCCCAAAATCCCTGTAAGAGACATCCCCCCCGGGCTTCGGATTCCAGTAAGCCGCCCCAACCGCAAAACCGATGAAATCGGCAACAGCGGCAAAGGGCAACAGGGAAAAGGCAACAGCAATCAGTAATTTTTTCATTTTGGTTCCTTGGTTATAACTACTCGGCGAGTTGTAATAGTTAGAGATAACTGCGCAGATTGCTCCTGAAATTCGTCAGTTCAAGGCGAAAAATGGGAGTTTACGCGTGTAAATGACCATTTTTCAACGCAGAAATGGCGGATTTCAGGGGTGAGCTGAATAGTTACCTGTAAATGAACATTTTTCAACGCGAAATGACGGATTTCAGCAGCCAGCCGGGTAGTTACCCTTTATCAATCAACCGCGGCGGAAACAGGACGACGGACACCCTGTTTCAATCCTTCTCACGGCGCGGAACGCGACCAGAAATCCAGGACGATTCCGGCAAGAATGACCAGTCCAAACCAGTTGTTGTTCAAAAAAGCCTGAAAACAGCGCTCCGGCAACCGATCCTTGATCAACTCCTGCTGGTACAGCGCCAACCCGATCGCCACCGTTACCCCCATATAGTAGAACGCTCCCATGGGAACAAGCGCCCCGGCAAGAAACAGGGCAAGGAAGACCATCGACTGGATGACACCAATGATGATAACGTCCACATCACCAAACAGTATAGCGGTGGATTTCACTCCAATCTTCAGATCGTCCTCCCGGTCGACCATGGCATACATGGTATCATAGGCGACGGTCCACAGTACGTTGGCAATGAACAGCAGCCAGGCAATGCGGCTCACCTCCCCGGTCTGGGCGGCGAAGGCCATGGGTATCGCCATACTGAAAGTGATACCCAGCAAAACCTGGGGCAGATAGGTATAGCGCTTGGCAAATGGATAGAGCGCCGCAAGGGCCACGGCGGCAAACGACAGAAGAATGGTCTGCCAGTTGAGCAACAGTACCAGTCCAAAGGCGACGAGGCACAAAAACACAAAGAGTCCGATCGCTTCCCCCGGAGTCACCCGGCCGGCAGCCAGCGGACGATGGCGTGTACGCCGTACATGAGGGTCGATGTTGCGATCGGCATAGTCGTTGACAACACAGCCAGCGGAGCGCATCACAATGACGCCCAGGGTGAAAACCACCAGCACCCGCAAATCCGGTTTGCCCTCCGCCGCAATCATCAGTGCCCACATCGTGGGCCACAGCAGAAGCAGGATTCCGATAGGACGATCCAGCCGCATCAACAAGGCATACTGGCGCAAGCGCTCCTTCAGGGTGGGTCTAGTAGACATCTGTTGGTCTCTTCTCCGGACATTTGCCGATGGCTGGCAGAAAAAACTCGCTGACCAGCAGCGGGCGGCCCGACAGCCGGAAGATCGAACGGCGGCCCCATATCGTTTCCGGCGGCATCTCCACCAGATCTGCCGATGCCAACTGATGAAGTTTCATTTCCGGCTCCAGGCGGGCTATCTGCACCTCATCGCGCTGCATCGAGGGATCAGCAAACAGAACGGCACCCAGCGGCCGGTCACCCAAACGGATAAAGCGCCGCTGCCGCCCAACCAGCGTGGCACGGGGAATAACGGTACGGGCATAGACCCAGGGTATCCCGTTGCACAGCAACTGCACCTGACGAACCACGGCAAAACGCTTCTCCCTGATACTCAGCAGCCGCGCCTCATCAGGCAGCGGCGCTCTCCAGCCCTGGTTCAGCAGACATACCTGAAAATTCCCTCCGCTGGCCAGCTGCAGCAAGCGGGTCAACGAGCCTGGTGCGAGCAACCAGCGGCGTATCTCCCCCGGCACATCCTCCGCGCGCACCTGGTGCAAGGGGCACCATTTTACAGTATGTGTAAGCAACATAGCGTGTGATCTGTTCAGTCAGGCCGGAAAAAAGCCAAGCATAGCTCAAACACCACCGTACTGGCTACGCTCTCCTATCCAGCGCTCCACCAGGGGCATTACCTGCCGGGGATACTGCTCCAGGAGTAGCGAAGCTGCCTTCGCTATGTCGGGGAGCAGATCCTGATCCCGCTGCAGATCGGCGATGCGGAACTGGAGCAGACCTGTCTGCCGGGTACCGAGCACATCCCCCGGCCCGCGTAACTGCAGATCTTTCTGTGCAATCAGGAATCCATCCCCGCTTTCGCGCAACACGGCCAACCGCTGATGCGCGGCTTCACTCAGAGCACCATGGTACATCAGCACACAGCTGCTCTCGCGGCTGCCCCGCCCTACCCGGCCTCTCAATTGATGGAGTTGGGCCAGCCCCAGCCGCTCGGGATTTTCGATAATCATCAGGCTGGCATTGGGCACGTCGACGCCCACTTCGATAACCGTCGTCGCCACCAGCAGATCGATCTCCCCCCTTTTGAAGGCATCCATCACCGGAGCCCTTTCCTGGGGTTTCATCCGCCCGTGCACCAACCCAATGGCGAGGTCGGGCAGCTTTTCACTCAACAGCGCAGCACTCTCCCCGGCCGCCTGCGCCGCCAATACCTCGGACTCTTCGATAAGTGTACAGACCCAGTAAGCCTGACGCCCCGCCCGGCACGCGGCACCGACACGCTCAATCACCTCATCCCGGCGGCTGTCCGGCAATGCGACAGTGGACACCGGGGCACGGCCAGGCGGAAGTTCATCGATCACCGATACATCCAGATCAGCGTAGGCTGTCATGGCAAGGGTGCGGGGGATTGGCGTCGCGGTCATGATCAATTGATGCGGATATCCACCCTGGCTGCGGCCTTTCTCCCGCAGGGCAAGACGCTGGTGGACACCAAAACGATGCTGCTCGTCAACTATCACCAGCCCCAGCTGACTGAATATCACCTGCTCCTGGAACAGGGCATGGGTACCCACCACCAGATGCGCCTGGCCACTGGACAGCGCATGTTGCATGGCTTTTTTTTCCGCGGCCTTGAGCTGCCCCGACAGCCAGGCCACCTCGACTCCCATCGGTGCCAGCCAGCGGCGAAAATTGGTAACATGTTGCCCGGCCAGCAGCTCGGTTGGCGCCATCACGGCTGCCTGGAATCCGGCTTCCACCGCTTGCAGTGCAGCGAGAACGGCAACGATGGTCTTGCCGGAACCGACATCTCCCTGAACCAGCCGCTGCATGGGAGAAGGAGACTGCAGATCCTGGCGAATCTCCTTCCATACCCGCCGTTGGGCAGCGGTAATGGGAAAGGGTAACTGCTCAAGAAACTGCCCGGCCAACCGGCCATCACTTTTCAGCAGCGGCGCCGGGTGTTGCCGCAATGCCGTACGCAGCTTGCGCAGACTCAAATGGTGCGCCAGCAGCTCCTCGAACACCAGCCTCCGCTGGGCCGGATGCCTGAATCCGTCGAGCAGATCAAGCGGGGTGTCTGCCGGAGGACGATGAACAGAGGCCAGGGCCTCGGTTAGCGGCGGCAGGCCAAATCGCCGCCGGATCGTGCCGGGGAGCAGATCGTTCAGCACCCCATCCCGCAGATAACCAAGCGCCTGCGCCATGAGCGAGCGCAAGGTCAACTGGTGCACCCCCTCGCCGACCCGGTAGAGGGGTGTCAAGTGTTGCTCTTCGGCCAGTACCTCTCCGGGTTGCAGGAGATGATATTCGGGATGAATCATCTCCAGAAAATTCGCCCCCGCACGCACCTCGCCAAAACAACGCACCTGGACGCCCCTGGCCAGGGCGCTCTTTTGAGCCGCGCCAAAATGGAAAAAACGCAAAACCAGCTGACCGGTGCCATCGCTAATGGTCGACAGCAGCATGCGCCGGCGGCCAAATTTCACTTCGGTATGCAGAACCTCGCCCTGCACCGACACCATCATCCCCGGCCGCAACGCCCCCAACGCAACCAGGCGGGCGCGGTTCTGATACCGCACCGGCAGATAAAACAGCAGATCCCGGACGGTTGAAACGCCGAGGCGATCCAGCCGCTCCGCCATTTTTTTTCCGACCCCCTTCAGTACCGTAACCGGGATAGAGCCTGCCTGGGGAGTGGTGCTGTCTCTGGCAACCATCGCCCGGCAGGGAGTTCAGACCAGCTCCATCACAGCATCCATCTCCACCGCAGCCCCTTTTGGCAGCGCAGCCACTCCAACAGCGGCGCGTGCAGGATAGGGTTGGGTGAAATAACGGGACATCAGTTCATTGACCAAGGGAAAAGAGGACAGATCCGTGAGATAGATATTCAGCTTGGCAATATCAGCCAGCCCGCCACCCGCCGCCTCCGCTACCGCACCAAGGTTATCGAACACCTGGGTGATTTGCGCAGCCATATCCCCTTCCACCAGCTCCATGCTGCCGGGAACCAGCGGTATCTGGCCGGACAGATAGACCGTCTTCCCGACTTTTATCGCTTGCGAGTAGGTACCAATGGCGGCGGGCGCCTTTTCGGTAAAAATAGTTTCCCGTTTCATCCAGCACTCCTCATCAACTCTGTTTGCGCACGATGCGCATTACGCTATCGATACGGCGGATACGGCGCATAATCGTCGCCAGATGGTGCCGATCGCGCACGGCAATGGTAAACAACAGGGCGCTGTGCCGCCCATCGCGCTCCTCCATGTCCACATTTTCGATGTTGGCATCCAGCGCCGAGATGGCAGCGGCCACGGTGGCCAAAACGCCCCGCTGATTGGCCACATCCATGCGCAGCTCAACCGGGAAATCCCCCTCGATACCATCCTCCCACTGAACATTGATCCACTTGTCGGGATCGCCTCTGAATTCGTTGAGATTGTTGCAGTTATCGGTATGAATTACAATTCCGCGCCCGGCGCTGATAAAGCCCAGTATGGCGTCCCCTGGAATCGGGTGGCAGCATTTGGCGTAGCTCACCACCATCCCTTCAGTACCCTTGATAGCCAGGGAAACCGGGCTGGATACCGGCGCCACTACCTCTGTTCCAGCCACCTTTTCCGCCAGTGATCGGGCAACGATCGGCGCCATGCGTTTCCCCAGCCCTATTTCCGCCAGCAGATCATTCAGGCCAGCAAGCGCCAGCTCCTTCAGTAGCTGCGTCAGGCAGTCCGCAGGCAGTCCGTTGCAGGTAAGCGAGTAGTGCATCAGGCTTTTTTCCAGCAACCGCTTGCCAAGAGAGACCGCTTCGTCATGGTGAAGACCTTTCAGATAAGCGCGGATGGTTGAGCGGGCCTTGCCGGTAACGACATAATCCAGCCAGGCTGGATTGGGCAAGGCTCCGGGGGCAGTGATAATCTCGACCGTCTGCCCGTTGAGCAGACGGGTATTGAGCGGCCTCAAACGATAGTCGATCCTGGCGGCCACGCAGCTGTTGCCAACATCCGTGTGAACGGCATAGGCGTAGTCCACCGCCGTCGCCCCGCGGGGCAGCACCAGAATCTCCCCCTTGGGGGAAAACACATAGACCTCGTCTGGAAACAGATCGACCTTTACATGTTCCAGAAACTCCATGGAGTTACCGGCATTTTGCTGCAGTTCCAGCAGTTCGCGGAGCCACTCGCGGGCATGATGTTGTGCAATGGAGCTGTCACTGCCGCTTTTATACAGCCAGTGGGAAGCCACTCCCGCTTCAGCAACCTTGTGCATATCCGCGGTACGAATCTGTATTTCGATAGGCACGCCATACGGACTGAACAACACCGTATGCAGCGATTGGTATCCGTTGGCTTTCGGGATGGCGATATAATCCTTGAAACGTCCCGGCACCGGTTTATAGAGGCTGTGCACGATACCCAGCATCCGGTAGCAGGCATCAGCAGTATCAACGATGATCCGAAAGGCATAGACATCGAATACCTCCCGGAATGGCAGCCGTTTCTGCTGCATTTTCTGGTAGATGCTGTAAAGATGCTTTTCGCGCCCCATCACCTCACCCTCAACCCCCTCCTGGCGTATCCGCTCGGCTATGGTGGACTCGATCTTCTGTACAATCTCCTTGCGATTGCCCCGGGCACCGCGCATCGCGCGGGACAGAATCTGATAACGCCTGGGGTACATGGCGGCAAAGCCGTGGTTCTGCAACTCGACCCGCATGGTGTTCATTCCAAGCCGGTTGGCAATGGGGGCATAGATCTCCAGCGTCTCGCGGGCGATGCGCCGCCGTTTGCCAGGACGCAATGCGCCCAGGGTACGCATGTTGTGAAGGCGATCGGCCAGTTTAATCAGAATCACCCGGATATCCCGCACCATGGCGAGCATCATTTTGCGGAAATTTTCGGCCTGGGCTTCGGCCTTGCTTTCAAACTGTACCTGGGTCAGCTTGCTGACGCCATCCACCAGCTCGGCCACCTCCTCGCCGAATTCGTCGGCAAGCTGCTGTTTTGCTGTCGGAGTGTCTTCGATAACATCGTGGAGAATGGCGGCAACGATACTTTGGTGATCCAGATGCATCTCCGCCAGTATTGTGGCGACCGCCAGGGGATGGTGTATATAGGCTTCACCGGAGAGTCGCTGTTGCCCGGCGTGCGCTGCGGCCGCGAACTCATAGGCCCGGTAGACATCTTCTATCTGATCGGCCGCCAGATAGCCCTGCAGCAGCCTGAGCAATACAAGAACATCGGATGCCGGACCCTCTTTTTTTTGCCCGGCAAGCTCGAGCAGGAAGAGCGTCGCCCGATTACCCGGCCGGGACCGGCTGTTTTTCGGTATCAGGCTGCTCCACAGTTTTTTCATCGAGCACCTCGCCGGTAGTCAGACCTGCCGCAATCTCCCGTAACGCTACTACGGTGGGCTTGTCATTCTCCCAAGGCACTTTGGGTTCCTGGCCCAGCGCAATCTGCCGCGCCCGCTTGGCTGCTACCAGCACGAGTTGAAAGCGGTTATCGACATGTTCAAGGCAGTCTTCTACGGTAATACGCGCCATGGTCAGGAGTCTCCTGGTTTTTTCAATCAAACAGCGGATTATTGTACTGGAGCGGCAGATTCCGTTCTACCTCTTGGTCGTTATCCAGCCTGACAAAAAAGAGCGCCCCTGCAAGCGCCCTTCCTTCGTGCCTCTTGCAACCTGCCGGATATCAGGCAAACCCGAAACCCCTGTACCTTGATGGCTTACGGATTGCCGGGTTGACAGTAAAGCCCCTGTTCATTTCATGCCATACTTCTGGCGGAATTTGTCGACCCGTCCGGCGGTATCGACAATCTTCTGCTTTCCGGTAAAGAAAGGATGGCAACTGGAACAGACATCGATATGCAGATCGCGCCCGGCAGTGGACCTGGTTTCAAACGACTCACCACAACTGCAGGTTACGCGAATCTTTTCATAGGCAGGATGAATATCCGGCTTCATGGCAACACCCTCTGTCAGAACAAACACACATCGCCACCCAGCCTGTCGTTGGCGGGCGCCACACGCAAAAGCGGAATGATACGGCGCTCATACCGGATTGTCAATATCGACAAAGCGATGCTCCAGCGCAAACCGCTGCGCCAGATGATCGCCAAGCGCTTTTACGCCATACCGCTCGGTGGCATGATGGCCGGCCGCAAAAAAATGGATATTGCACTCTCTGGCGATATGCACAGTCGGCTCGGATACTTCTCCGGTAAGGTAGGCGTCCACCCCCAGAGCCACGGCCTGCTCGATCCAGGACTGCGCAGCTCCGCTGCACCATGCAATCGTGATGATGGTTTCCGGCCCGGCCGGAACATGAAAGGGAACCCTGCGCAGCTTGCTGGCCAGGTGTCTGGCAAGGGCGGAGCCACTCATGGGCCTGCGCAGCCTTCCCACCATCCCCAACGGAGGCGCGCCACCAAATCTGTCTTCGGACTGAAACCCCAGAACCGCAGCCAACCGGGCGTTATTACCATAGACTGGATGCGCATCCAGCGGCAGGTGCCAGGCCAACAGATTGGCATCCGCGGCCAGCAATCGTCTCAAACGGCGCTGCTTCATCCCCACGACGGAGGGGTGCTCCCCTTTCCAAAAGTAACCGTGGTGAACGAGAATGGCATCTGCATCAAACGCCAGCGCCTCCTCAAGTAACGCCAAACTGGCGGTTACTCCTGTGACCAACCGGTTGATTTGCAGCCGCCCCTCGACCTGCAGGCCATTGGGACAGCTATCCTGAAAGCTGTCCGCATCAAGCAAATCGTCAACATAGTCGACCAGTTCCTGCCGCTGCACCATCCGTTTTTTCTCTCTGTAGACTGTTTGCAGTAAAGTATACGGCATGAATACCCGGAAATTGCTATATTTTATCGCTCAGGCTGTGTTCGTCGGAATCGTTGCGGGCGCCGCTGTCACACTGTTCCGTTCTCAAACGGTTACCCCGGAACCAGATGGCGGCAACCCCCCGGGACAGCTATTATCCGGCCCGGTGAGCTACAGCGAGGCTGTGGCAGTCGCGGCTCCCGCGGTAGTCAACATCTACAGCCAGAAAAGGGTTACGCAGCAGCCGCACCCCTATCTGAACGATCCCCTGTTCCGGCAGCTGTTCGGCAAGCAACTGCAGATTCCCCGCCAGCGTCTGGAGACCAGTCTCGGCTCTGGCGTCATTATCGATCAAGCCGGCTATATTCTCACCAACAATCATGTAATCAAAGAGGCCGACGCCATCCAGGTCGCCCTGCGGGATGGCCGAGGCGTATCCGCCTCGATTGTCGGCACCGACCCCGAAACCGATCTGGCCGTATTAAAAATCACGTTGAAAAATCTCCCCAGTATCACGCTTGGCCAGACCCGGGATCTCCGCATTGGGGATGTGGTTCTCGCCATCGGCAACCCGTTTGGTGTTGGTCAAACCGTAACCATGGGGATCGTCAGTGCTACCGGGCGCAGCCGGCTGGGACTCAGCACGTTCGAAAACTTCATCCAGACCGACGCCGCCATCAATCCAGGTAATTCCGGCGGAGCACTGGTCAATGCATACGGTCAACTGGTAGGAATCAATACCGCCATTTTTTCCCGCTCCGGTGGCTCGCAAGGGATCGGCTTTGCTATTCCGGTCAGCCTGGCGACAGAGATAATGAGCCAGATTCTTGCACATGGCTATGTTATCCGGGGATGGCTTGGTGTGGAGATCCAGGCAATCACCCCGGCGCTTGCCAAGGCGTTCGGCACCAAGCAGCTGAAGGGAGCCATCGTCACCGGCGTGTTTCGTAACAGCCCCGCCTCAGCGGCCGGTATCAGGGCTGGCGACTTCATTATCAGAATTGCCGACCACCCCGTCAACGACATTCGCACAATGCGGGATCGCATAGCCAGCATCCAACCTGGAGAAACCGTCGAAATCATGCTGCTTCGAAACAACACCCTGTTGAAAAAGAGGGTGGTCGCAGGGGAGCGCCCAACCCGGTTTGCCGGCCCCCAGGCTCAGGCAAGATAACCCGATCATGAGGATTGGTTCCGTTTCCGCAGCCCGAAGCCACCCGCCCTGCAATGGAGCGGCAGACACACCCCAAACATAAGAGCATGTTAATATTAACGCGCGCTGGCCGAAGATCACGATTTCAGCACGCTGAAACGGGCTGCTACAATATCCTTAAAATATTTGTCATGATACAGGACAAGGAGCCGATAATATGACAGGACAGCGATACAACCCGGTTTTCCCGCCATAACACAAAGAAATGGAGCACGTATCGTTGCAACCAGTTGCAAACAGAAACAGATCAACTGCAGGAAAATACAATAATTTTCGACGGACATTCAGCCATGAAGAAAAAAGGCCTCCCCGACTCCACACCGGCGCAACAAGCCGAACAGAAACCATCCCGCGAACTGCTCGAGCCTGCTTTTCACCTTTCGGAGCACCGGTCTCTACAAGTCGACACCCACAAACTGGGAAACAAGGCAGAGCGCTATCTTGCCCGCGCCGTAGCGCGGACACCGACGAACCTGATAGCGCAAATTCAGCGAGTCAATGTTCACCTTGCCCAGCGGGACAAAGAGGGTGTCTACGGCGCCCTGCTGGATCTGTTCATCGCGCTGGGTGACAAGGGCGTGCCGGTTCGGCGCCGGATGTTGCGAAGAGCCCACCCGTTGCTGTCCGAAGAGCGGTTCCAGGCGCTGGCAACCCATCTGGAAAAAGGTGTCTCGGCCACCGACCCGATGCCTCCCACCAGTTGCTCTGTTTTGAGCAAAGGGTTAAGTGGCACCCGCCAGTTGGTCGTGCGCACCGCCGGTACTGCACCCGCCAGGCGTGATCCGCTGAAAGAGGCCCTGGAGCATATCGAATACTGCCAGATAGACAGAGCCAAAGAGATTCTGGAGCAGGCGGTGCTGGACGATCCCGCCAGAACCGAACTGCATGATACGCTGCTGGCCATCTACCGCGCGTCAAACGATTTGCAGAGTTTCACCGCCATGCGCGCCAAGCTCGACAAACTGGGACAACCGGTTCCCGCTGGCTGGGAGCAGCTTGCCAAACAGTTCACGGCGCAAACGGCTTGAGGCAATGTCCAGGGCAAGCGGAAAGCAGCAACACGGCGGGCAACGCCTGATCCCGGTGTATTGAGGAGAATATAGAGGCATGCAAACCAGAACGAAACAGGGTATCAAGCCGCTACGAATTACTGTTGTCGGCATGGAACAGCGCGCCCGCAACATGCTGCAACTGTTTTTTCAGCAGATGTGTCACAACGAATATCTCCTGACCAGCGAAGAAGCAGCAGACATCACCATCATCGATATGGACGCGGTTCATGCGGAGCAGCTTCGGCAAGAGCATGAGAGCAGATACCCCGATCGGCCGGTCATTCAAGCCTCGCTGCTGGAACCCGGGCAGGATGGCAACCTCTTTCTGAAAAAGCCTATCCAGCCTGAAGCACTGATCTCCGCCCTCAACCGGATAAGCGAATCGTTCCAACGACCGGAGCAGACAGTCACTCCCCCACCGGCGGCCCTCCGCCAGGAAGAAACAACGGCCCAGTGGGAAAGCCGGAAGAGCGTTCTACAGCCATCGGGGCTGAACAGCGCAGTGGCAACCGTTGCAACCCTCGGTACAAAAGTCACATTGACGGAAGAGAGCGGAAAGCAACATGCGCCCCCCCCGGAGCCGTCGCCGTCCGGGGAGATCATCTCCCTTTTCCCCGCCTCCCGGACCGACAGGCGGCCCGTGGAAACAGCGCCAAACCCGTCCGAAGCGCTGCAACAGAAAGAGAAGAGCTCATTTCTCTATGACCCGGAAAAATATTTGCAGGGCTATATTCAAAAGGCCTACCGGCTCGCACTTCGGGAAAACAGAAAAGTCTCCCTGAAAGGACCGTGGCGCCCGATTGTCATCATACCCGAGACCCGTGAAATATGGGTGGAACAAAGTCATGCCCATCTCTACGCACTTGCGGTAATGCCGATCCGCACAAAAGATGTCAGCATTCAGGTCATCAAACAGGAACGGTCAATGCCTGAAAAGGGGGGATCCTTGCAATCCATCGAGTTTTTTCTCTGGAAACTGGCCATGCGAACCGCCCGTGGCCGTATTCCGGTTGGAACCGACCTGCGCGCTCCGGTCTACCTGGTGCACTGGCCGAACCTGAGCCGGCTGATGCCGGTTCAAAACGGCCTCCGTATTGCGGCGCTGTGGGCCAACCAGCCCATCTCATTGATGGAAACTGCAACAATGCTGGATATTGCGCCAAAATATGTGTTCTCTTTCTACAGTGTGGCCAACGCTCTTGGCCTGGTGAAACAGCAAACAAAAAACAGTGGGGAAAAAAGGGCTGCTCCGGTATCATCTCAACCGGAGCAAGAACGCAGAGGGCTGTTCCGGAAAATACTGGCCCGCCTGCACAGACGAAGCCGATAACAAGAGCAACTGACGCCAAGATATGGAAAATCACTATAAACTCATATTCGCCGGTCCCGTCGGAGCCGGGAAAACCACCGCCATTCGCTCCATCAGCGATACTCCCCCGGTCACCACGGACGCTTTCGCAACCGATATGACCCAGAACATAAAGGAAACCACAACGGTTGCCATGGATTACGGCTCCATGCAACTGGAAGGTGGTGAATTTCTTCATCTTTACGGAACGCCCGGGCAAGAGCGTTTCAACTTCATGTGGGACATCCTCACCGAAGGCGGGATTGGTCTCATCCTGCTGCTGGACAATACCCGTTCCGATCCCTTTCAGGATATGCACTTTTTCTTGAGTTCATTCAAAAAATTCATCGACTCGACTCAACTGGCAATCGGGATAACCCAGACCGACCGCTGTGCCACCCCCAGGATTGAGCAGTATCATGAGGAGCTGAAACCTACCGGACTCAATGTGCCCATTTTCGAAATAGATGCCCGGCAGCGCCGCGATGTGATCATTCTTATCGAAGCATTGCTGTTTTCACTCACCCCCGATCTGAAAATCTCCCTATGAACAGCCAATACCAGATAGAAAAAGACCTCTACGTATTGCCCAGTCCAGCAGGCGCATACTATGCGGTATCCCGCCCCGAAGACGAGGCGGCACGCCGGCTGTTGCGCAGTTTGCTCCAGCAACTGGTCAGCCCGTTGCTGAGCTTAGATGGACTTAAAAGCTGGTCCGGAATAGAGAACGACGACCAGGTCATGGAGCTTGTCGGTCACATCCAGTCGCTCGGATGGGTAGAGGGTTCCGATACCCCCATTGAGCCACCCGCGGGGCGGCTGGAAGACACACTCCCGGATCTGTTGGCGCCGTTGTCGGATAACAACAAAATACTGCTCGCTGACGAACAGGGCTTCTACCTGTGCGCCAGGGGGTTTGCCCACGAGACAGCTGAAGAGCTGTCCGCCTTGAGCGCCGATCTCGCTACGCTTCATGAGCGCCATGCCGGCCTGTTGAAGAATAACCTGGGACTGCGCTCCAACGCTTGGGCGGTGGTCGACGCAGCAGGTAACAGTGAAGTCGGATTCTGGCCGATGTATGTTGGAGACCAGCGCTTCGTTCTGGTAGCAGGCGGCATGCCCCGCCTTAACCAGCCCGCTTTTCTGCAACTGATTTGGGCCCTCAGCATTCGATATGCAGCTGCGTAAACTGCTTGCCAGGACAATCGACAGTAACTATTAACCCCGGCAAACTCAAAAACGATATAATGCTAAAACAAAACAGGCAAGAGCCGATTAACATACGGGTGCTTCGTCAGCGTTTCCGGCAACTGCCCGGTTGTATACAGAGCAGCGCTCCTGTTCGGCCCTATCGCAGTGCGGGGTTCGCTGTCTAACGGATCAGAAAAAAACCTGTAACTACTCAGCGGGTTGTAATCGCTGGAAGTAATCACCCGGATTACTTCTGACATCCGTCAGTTAAATGATCATTTTTCAACGCGGAGATGGCGGATTTCAGGGACAAACCGAGTAGTTACTGATTAGATATTACTACCATTCCACCAGGAGTAAAGCCCATGCGCGAAGAAATGCTTAGTTCGATTCTGAAAGAACTCAATGGAACCTCGGCTGACATCGAGGCATCTGCAGTCATATCCACCGATGGTTTGATGATGTCCAGCGTGCTACCCACAGAACTCGATGAAGACCGTATGGGGGCAATGAGCGCCGCGATGCTCTCTCTTGGCGATCGTACTTCCCAGGAGCTGGCCCGTGGAACACTGGAACAGACCCTTATCAAAGGTGACAAAGGTTACATTCTGATGACCTACGCCGGACCGGATGCCGTTATCACCGTGCTGGCAAAACCACAGGCAAAACTGGGGCTGATTTTTCTCGATGTCAAGCGCGCGGCGGAGAGTATCGCCAAACTGATATAGCGCCTTGCCGACAGTTGCTGCGCCAAAAAAAAGAGACTGAACAGCTGTACCGGCCAGAAACAACCCGGCACCCCACCGGCGTGCCGAAGCGAAGCGGGGCCGGATCCACCGGCCCAACCTCGCCTGCCCCAACCGGACTTGCCATCGTTCCCGATCCACGATTGGAGTCTGGTTGAGCATGCCCGGCCAACACCGCTATTCGAACAGGGTTTCTACTGAAAAACCGTCATTCTCCAGTATTTGCCGCAGGCGCCGCAACGCCTCCATCTGTATCTGACGAACCCGTTCCCGGGTCACGCCAATCTCTTTCCCGACCTCTTCCAGTGTTGAAACTCCCCTGCCCTCCAAACCGAAGCGGCGGACAACAACCTCCCGCTGCTTCTCGTTAAGCTGAGACAGCCATATCTCCAGATGGCTCTGCATATCATCATCCTGCAAGATCTCCGCCGGGTCCGTATTCCCCTCGTCAGGAATGGACTCCAGCATGGACTTTTCCGTATCGCGCCCCAATGGCTCATCGACAGAGGCGATGCGCTCCCTGAACCCCATCAAACGCATAACATCTTCTGCGGGTTTATCGAGAAACCGGGCAATATCATCAGGCGTTGGCTCTCCCCCCTCTGTTTGCGCCAGATGGCGTGCAGCACGCAGGTAGACGTTCAGCTCCTTGACGACATGAATGGGCAGCCGGATGGTTCGTGTCTGATTCATGATCGCCCGTTCGATGGTCTGACGGATCCACCAGGTTGCATAGGTGGAGAAACGAAATCCCCGCTCCGGATCGAACTTTTCCACGGCACGAATCAAACCCAGGTTTCCCTCCTCGATCAGATCCAGGAGCGGCAGCCCGCGGTTGAGATAGCGCCGCGCAATCTTGACAACCAGGCGCAGATTACTCTCGATCATGTGATTGCGCGCCCGCGCATCCCCCGCGAGTGCGAGACGCGCATAGCGAACCTCCTCCTCTGCACTCAGCAGAGGAGAAAAGCCTATTTCACTCAAATAGAGGCGGGTAGCGTCAAGCTGCTTGTCCGGGATGGTGGCCGGCGGAATCACCTGCTCCGCGTCAGCCGGAGGCACGGTTGCCATGGCCTCATCATCGTTTATGGCCGTATCCTCCCACTGTGACGGGGGATCTGTATGCTCCTTCATAAGGTTGTATTCCTAACGTTTCGGAAGATAGTGCAGTGGATCGACAGGTTTGCCATTGTGCCGAATCTCAAAGTGCAACATCACCTGATCGACGCCGCTGCTACCCATTCTGGCAATCTGCGCCCCCCTGGCCACCTGCTCTCCTTCGCTTACCAGCAACTCCCAGTTGTGGGCGTAGGCGCTAAGGTACTGATTACTGTGTTTCAAAATAATAAGCTTGCCATAACCAATCAACCCGTTGCCACTGTACACTACTTTACCAGAAGCCGCTGCATGGATTGGCTGACCTCTTCGCCCCTTGATATTGATACCGCGGCGCTGTTTTCCGGCACCGCTACGAGCCACAAACAGCTCTCCCGACGTTGGCCATTGCCAGACGATATCATCCCCCTCACCCGGCGCTGGTTCCGCTGACGCGATATCTGGAGCAGGCAGGGCGTCTCTCTCCGTCCGGGGCGCAGTCGAACCCGGGAGAGGATACGCCCTTGCCCGGGGAGTGGAAGTGGTGGAGAGTGAGTCATCGGAAGGGGAAGGTTGTTCTGCAGCACGGCCTGTTCTGCCAAATTCCGGCGGTGGCGCGATACGAATACGCTGCCCGGGCCGGATGACATAGGGCGGGGGGATCCTGTTCCACTCCGCCACCCGCCGGAAATCCTGACCATATTTCCAGGCGATGGAGTAGAGTGTATCACCATGCTGCGCGGTATGAAACCGCGGATGCCATGCCAGACTGGAACCGCGGTCGCCAACCAGAACCGGTTTACCGGTACACCCCCCCATCACCGACAGAAAAAACAGTATCAGCAGAAATGTTGGCTGGCTGCTCTTCATCGCCCGCCTACTTTAGCACAAGATATCCAACCACACCGGCGATAACGGTCAGCCAGCCCAGATAGTCAATATAGGTGTGCAATCTCTTCTCCATCGGCTCTCCGCCCCATTTCATCAACCCTGCCACCAGGAAGAAACGTAATCCGCGGCCAAGGACGGAGGCCGCCACAAAAGGGAAAAACATCATCGCCATTGCACCCGCCGCCACAGTAAACACTTTGTAAGGTACGGGAGAGAAACCGGCAATCAGAATGGCCCAGAAGCCGTATTCGTCGAACCAGTGGCGCGCCTGCTCGAACTTCCCCCAATAACCGGCGTCATGAAGCAGTGGTTCAATCAGCTCAAAGAAGAAGACACCCAGCAAATAGCCCAGTATGCCACCCGCCACCGATGTCAACGTCGTCAGGAGCGCGTATCCCATGGCCCGCTCCGGCCTGGCCAACGCCATGGGAGCCAGCATTACATCGGGGGGGATCGGGAAAAAGGAGGATTCGGCAAAGCTCAATCCGCCCAGAAACCAGGGCGCACGTGGATGCCTGGCCCATTGCATTGCCCGCCCGTAAAGAGAAGAAAACAGTTTCACCGCGCGCACACCTCCCGGCGAACCGCACACATAATCTGCAGGGCGGCGAGACAACCTGTTGAATCAGGGACACAAGAAGAACACATGACTACTTACCCGGCAATAGATGGCTATCGGATTCCACTGTTATCCCCGTGCTCCACCAAGGTAACAATCCGGAATACAGCGCTCCCGCGCTGTTTTTCGCGGCAAGACGCCGTGCGCAGATAATGGCGGCTGCCCGCCCGGCAGTACGATACAGTAGCGAAATACCAACCGCAGGCCAAACGGCATCCTGAATCGCCACCTTGACGGAGCACCAACGTTTTGACTCAATCCCGAACCAGCGGCACAAATTTGACAATACCCAGTGTCTCGCAATGATACTCGCTTCCGCGGCGGGTTACACGAATCAACTCCTGGACACCGTTGGCAGTGGTGACGGGAATGATCATCCGCCCCCCCTCGCCAAGCTGCATGAGCAACCCCTCCGGAATCTCTTCCGCCGCTGCCGCCACCAAAATCCCGTCATAGGGAGCCGATGACTTCCACCCCTCGATACCGTCACCAACTTTCAGATGGAGATTATACAAATTCAGCTTGCGAAGCAGAACACGGGCCTGCCGCAGCAACGGGGCGACACGTTCGATGCTGTATACCTCCCCAACCAGACAGGCCAGCACGGCTGTCTGATATCCACAGCCGGTACCTATCTCCAGCACCTTCTGGCAAGGACCCGCCGCCAGCAGCGCCTCGGTCATGGAGGCCACGACGTAAGGCTGCGAAATCGTCTGTCCATGACCGATGGGCAGTGCTGTATCCTCATAGGCCCTGCTGGACAACGCCTCGTCCACAAACAGATGGCGGGGAATCGTGCGCATGACGGACAGCACGACCTGATCCTGAATCCCTTTCTCCTGCAGCCGCTGCGCCAACCGGTCACGGGTACGCTGCGATGTCATGCCGATCCCTGAATGGCTGTGGCTGTTCATGTCAGTTTATCCACCCACCTGGCCAGCTTGTCCAGCGCTGTGTAGCAGGTCAAATCCACCTGCAGCGGTGTAATGGAGACCCGGTTATGGCGAACAGCGTGGAAATCGGTGCCGGGGCCAGCATCCTGCTCGCTACCCGGCGGCCCTACCCAGAAAATATCCCTTCCTCTGGGATCTACATCACGAATCATCGGTTCGGCCTTGTGCCGGTGGCCCAGGCGGGTCACCTCAAAACCGGCAATCTCCTCCCACGGTACGTCCGGAACATTGACGTTGAGGATGGTATCTGCCGGCAGCGGTTCATTTTTTAGCCGGCCAACGAGAATGCGGGCTACCCTGCACGCTGTAGCATAATAACGTAACGCCGGCCCCGCCAGCGACAGGGCCATCGCCGGCAACCCCATGAAGCGGCCCTCGGTAGCCGCGGCGACGGTACCCGAATAGAGCACGTCATCACCCAGATTGGCGCCGGCATTGATACCGGCCACCACCATGTCGTGCTCCTCATCCAGCAATCCGGTAATTGCCAGATGCACACAATCGGTCGGTGTTCCCTCGACGCGGAAAAAACCATTCTCTCCCCGGTGCGCCCGCAACGGATTGTCCAGTGTCAATGAGTTACTCGCACCGCTACGATCCCGGTCAGGCGCAACCACGGTAACCTGCGCCTGTTCCGACAAGGCCGCGGCAAGGGCGATTATTCCCTCGGCATGATATCCATCATCGTTACTAACCAGGATTTTCATTATTAACCTTAGCTGTCCGCTATCAAAAATCCGGGGTATTCTCGCATATCTTGTACAATTGATCTCTAGTGCTCTGTCAGGGTATTAACCTGGCATCAATATCGGCTATATTCAGGACTTGACCCGTCCTTCCGATCAAGGCATCGCTGGCAGCCAATAGTCGTTCCATTGGCAAATGTGATGGCGCAGAACTGAAGGCGGCTTGAGGTTCCTAACTGTTTGTTTTCAAGTGAAAGGCCGTCATGTGCCACCTTGCTGCTGACCGGCGAACGACGGCTGAATGCGGGATATATTGTTGCCGGGTCAGTCATACCAGGACAATCGATAGCAATAAAGGTCATTTTGCGGTGACAAGAGAAAAAAAACATCCAGATGATACCGGCGCGGCACTCTTCCGGGCAGCGATGAAAGATGTTCACCCGCTTGGCTTCGACGAAAACCGGGTTGCTCCAGAACCCCGGCGTCCGCCCCCGCACCCGCGTCAAACTGAACGGGACCAGGTCGAGGTTTTGCGGGAGATGGCCGTCATGCCGCTGGAACATGTTGAAGTCGAAGCCGGCGATGAGCTGATCTTCCTCCGGCCGGGTATTCAGCACAGTGTGCTGCGCAAGCTTCGCCGCGGACAATACAGCGATGGCGCAAAACTGGATCTGCACGGTATGAACATCCCTCAAGCGCATCAGGCGCTGGCCGGGTTTCTGCGTCACTGCCGGGTTCGACGCATCAACTGCGTGCGAATAATCCATGGTAAGGGTTTCGGCTCGAAACAGCAGAAACCGGTGTTGAAAAACCGGGTCAACGCATGGTTGCGGCAGCGTGATGAAATTCTTGCATTCTGTTCGGCCCGCCCGGAAGATGGCGGCACCGGCGCACTCTATGTCTTGCTGAAACGGAAGTAGCTTTTCCAGAAGAAAAATCCCGGTAACTATTCAGCATAGTATGAAACAAGCCGGTAACTGTTCAGATTGCCTCTGAGATTCGTCAGTTCAAGGCGAAAAATGGGAGTTTACGCGTGTAAATGACCATTTTTCAACGCAGAAATGGCGAATTTCAGGGGTGAGCTGAATAGTTACAAATCCCGCAGCTCTTCCCCGTGCTTGCTGTACGCACTATTCGGCATGCTATACTGTTATGCACGAATGATCGTGCACCATTCCCCCCATCGAAGAGTCCGCAATGAGAACACGATTCCCCTTCCTTGCCGTCGCGGCATTCGCCATCGTCCCGCTACTTGCGGGCTGTTATCCCTTCTCCAGCGAACCGCCCGCCAGCATTTTTGTTCCCGATGACAGCGATATCCAGGATCCCGGCGTCTGGTATGAAAACAGCAGCCACCAGGTACTGAAAGTACAGTTGACAACCGTTACCGATCCCGGCGGCTACACGCTTGAAGACGTAAACAACGATACCAATCCCCATGATGATTTCAAACCGGAAATCAACGTTCATTTTCAAAGCGATGACTTCGGGAACGATGGCTCCCTCTCCAACGCCACCTTGAGACAACGGGGCAACACGTCACGGCTGGCGGCGCAAAAATCGTACCGGATAAAACTGGACAGCAAGGAAAGATTATGGCGGGGCGAGCGTCGCTTGCAATTGAACAAACACCCCTTCGATATCACCCGGGTACGTAACAAACTGAGTTTCGATCTGTTCAGCACCATTCCCCACCTGCCCGCATTACGCACCCAGTTTGTCCAATTGGCTATTGACGGGCAGGACTATGGATTGTTTACCCATGTGGAGCATGTCGGCAAGGAGTATCTGCTCAACCGCAACTGGGACAAGGACTCGGGGCTGTACAAGGCGGAGCTGTTTCATTTCTACTACGTCGATGCGCTGAAACTGGATGGCAACGGTCAACCTGCCGACGAGGAGAAATTCGAACAGATACTGGAGATCAAACGGGGCAGCGAGCATCGGAAACTGCTGCAGATGATTGCCGGGGTCGAGGATGAGTCCAATGATTTTGCTACCGTATTCAACAAATACTTCAACCGCAACAACTATCTGAGCTGGCTTGCTGCGACCATCTTGATGGGCAACTGGGACACTGTCTCGAAAAACTTCTACCTCTATAATCCGGCCGGCAGTGACAAATTCTATTTCATTCCATGGGACTACGATGACGCCTGGGGGTTCGATCAACAGGTTCTCCGGCAGGGTGGAGGAGAGTTCAACAACTACTACTCCGCGCGCTGGCGAAGAGGAGTCAGTAACTGGTGGCGTGTCCCGCTCCACCGCCGTTTTCTGCAGCAACCGGGTAACCTGGATGATCTCATCAAGGCGGTCGCCGAAATTCGCTCACGCTATCTGAACGATACGGCCATTCAGGCGCTGCTCGACAGTTACAGGCCACAGGTCGAACCGCTGATCAGTCGCCCGCCCGACTTCGTGCATCTGCCAATTGCCGCGGTGGGGAGGCAGGCCCGCCTGACGGCCTGGCAAGATGAATACGGCCGCTTGATTCAGGAGCTCATCCACAACCACAGGGATTTCATCGATTTTCTTGAGCGCCCCATGCCGTTTTGGTCACATAAACCGGTACTGGAGGATGGCATATTGAGCGTGTCATGGGACGCGTCATATGACCTGCAAGGAGATGAAATAAGCTACGATATCACCATCGCCTCAAGCCACGAGTTTGAAGCCAGCACCATTGTTCTCGATCAACAGGGAGTTACGGAGACCTACCTGAATCTTCCGCTGAATCTGACGCCGGGCAGCTATTTTCTGCGCATCATTGCGAGGGACAGCAAACAGCCGGAAACGAACTGGCAAACATCATTTGATCTGTATGAAAAAGACAACCGTTACTACTACGGCGTGCTCCATTTCCGGGTCGGCAACTGAGTCCGAATCCGGCTCAGCGCTCTGCCCCCTGCGCCTTCGCCAACTGCTGGCAGTTCCGTGCCCACGCCCTTCTCTTTTCCGGATCCCAGTCCGCTTCAGCCTCGAGCCACCCTTGAACATGTCGCTCAACAAGACTGGCCAAGGCATCGATATGATCCGTTCTTGAATTAAGCGCAGGAATATATTCAAACACCTGACCACCAGCCTCAATAAAGTTATCCCGGTTCTCCTGTCCTATCTCCTCCAGTGTTTCCAGGCAATCGCTGGAAAAACCGGGGCAAAGCACGTCGACCGACTTCACCCCTGCGCGCGCCCAGCTCTTGAGTGTTTTATCTGTATAAGGGGTGACCCACTTCGCCGCACCGAAACGGGACTGGAACGCCACCTGCCAACTGCCATCATCCAGCCCGAGATATTGCGCCACCAAACGCGCCGTCGCATGACATTGGCAAGGATAGGGATCACCTTCCAGCCACCCTTTGTGAGGAATGCCATGAAATGAAAAAAGCAGTTTTTCCGGTCGGCTTCCACGCCGCTCCCAATGCTCGGAGACGCTGTTCGCCAGGGCACGAATATAGGCCGCGTCCGCGTGATAACCCGTGATAAAACGCAACTCGGGAATCCAGCGCAACCGGGTGAAACAGGCAGATACAGCATCGAAAGTCGAGGCTGTGGTTGTTGACGAATACTGCGGATAGAGTGGCAATACCAAAACACGCCGACAACCAGCCCCCCGAAGTTCATCCACCCCATCCCGAATCGAGGGCTGTCCATAACGCATGGCTGTAACAACCTTGACCGGCCCCGGCAGACGTTCCGACAACAACTGTTGCACTCTTGCTCCCTGCTCGAGTGTGGTTTCAAGCAGTGGCGAACCGCGCTCGCTCCAGACCGCCTCGTAAGCCCGGGCAGAGCGCCTGGGGCGGGTCCTCAACACGATACCATGCAGAATCAGCCACCACAGCGGACGCGGCAGTTCCACGATACGCGGATCCCACAAAAACTCCGCCAGGTAACGTCTCAACGCGGCAGGGGTTGGCGCATCCGGCGTTCCCAGATTGGTCAACAACACGCCGATCCGCTCCTCGGCGCCATGAACAAAGCCGGATTCGGTTTGATATCTACTCACAAACTTTTGCTCAATACGCCCATCGGAGCTGACTGAAACAGTGGCATGGACCCAATGAGGAACCCGCTAATCAACGATGCCCGGGCCGGGTTCTGTTCATTTACTTTCACCTGGTACCCTGTCAGGCAACGGAATAGATAAAGGGCGCAGCACAGGCGCCCTTCGCAATGATCAATCCGGCAAATCCGTGAAAACAGGATGCAAGGCGGCAGACAGCCAGGCCGCAGCAGGCTACCCTTTCATGCCCGCATTCACCCGTTCGCGTAACTCCTTACCCGCTTTAAAGTGAGGAACATATTTACCGGACAAGGAGACAGCCTCCCCCGTTTTTGGATTCCGGCCTACCCGCGGAGGCCGGTAATGCAGTGAAAAACTGCCGAAACCGCGCACCTCTATACGCTCTCCATTGGCCAAAGAGTGGGCCATGCAGTCGAGAATAGCCTTTACCGCCAGCTCAACATCCTTTTCTGGCAACTGAACCCGCATCCGCTCCGCCAGTCGTTCTATAAGCTCCGATTTCGTCATCACATCACCCCTTTGGCAATGAAAACAATTCAGAATGCCTGCCCAAGCGCCAGAGCAGTTACGCAATCAGCCCGCCGGTCACCGCACCAACTCCTGCTATTTTTCCATCTGCTCCTTCAGGAGATCGCCCAGGCTGGTGGTAGCCTCTCCGGCAGAACGGCTGTAGTCCCGGATAGCTTCGGCCTCTTCGGCCGCCTCCTTGGCTTTGATGGAGAGGCTGATACTGCGGCTCTTGCGATCGAACCCGATAATCCGGACTTCCACTTCATCGCCAGCACCAAGCACACTGCGCGCATCTTCCACCCGATCCCGGGACAGTTCGGACGCCCGCAAATAACCTTCGACGCCACCACCCAAGTCGATAACGGCGCCCTTGGCATCCACCTCTGTCACCTTGCCGCTGACGACGGTTCCCTTCGGATGCTCGCCGATGTAGCTGGATACCGGGTCCTGATCCAGTTGCTTGATTCCCAAAGAGATGCGTTCACGTTCCGGATCCACGGCCAGCACGACAGCTTCGACCTCGTCACCTTTCTTGAACTGCCGCACCACCTCTTCCGAACTGTCACTCCAGGAGATGTCCGACAAATGCACCAAACCATCGATGCCACCCTCAAGGCCAATGAAGATTCCGAAATCGGTAATCGACTTGATTGCGCCGGAGATCTTGTCACCTTTGTTATGTGTCGCTGCAAACGACTCCCATGGGTTGGGCCGGCACTGTTTCATCCCCAGCGAAATGCGGCGGCGCTCTTCATCGATGTCCAGCACCATGACCTCAACTTCGTCACCCAGCTGCAATACCTTGGAGGGATGGATGTTCTTGTTCGTCCAGTCCATCTCGGAGACATGAACCAAACCTTCAACGCCATCTTCGATCTCCACGAAAGCGCCATAATCAGCCATATTGGTCACCTTGCCAAACAGCCGGGTGCCGACGGGATAGCGGCGGGATATGGCCACCCAGGGATCTTCCCCAAGCTGTTTCAGGCCAAGAGAGACCCGCTGGCGTTCCTTGTCGAACTTGAGAATCTTGACCTCGATCTCGTCACCAACATTAACCACTTCGGTAGGATGTTTGACCCGTTTCCACGCCATATCGGTAATATGCAACAGGCCGTCGATACCGCCAAGATCCACAAACGCCCCATAGTCGGTCAGGTTCTTGACGATACCCTTGACCGTCATCCCCTCTTCCAGGCTCTCCAGCAGGGCGTCACGCTCTTCGCTATACTCGGACTCCACCACCGCCCGACGGGAAACAACGACATTATTCCGTTTGCGATCCAGCTTGATGACCTTGAACTCCAGATCCTTGCCTTCCAGATAGGCGGTATCACGCACCGGACGAACATCGACCAGAGAACCCGGCAGAAAGGCGCGAATTTCACCCACGTCGACAATAAACCCGCCCTTGACCTTGTCGACAATGCGGCCGGTGACGATCTCATCATTTTCGACCGCCCGCTCCAGCGTGCCCCAGGCTTCGGCAAGTTTGGCCTTCTCACGCGACAAGCGGGTTTCGCCAGAGCCGTCCTCTACGGCATCGAGCGCCACATCAATCTGATCTCCGACCTGTACCGCTGGTTCGCCCGCATCGTTATAGAACTGCTCGATGGGAATGACCCCCTCGGATTTAAGACCGGCATTAACCACCACGAAGGAGGGACCCACTTCAACCACTGTCCCCTTGACAATGGAACCGGGACGCATCTGGGTGTTTTGTAGACTCTGTTCAAACAATTCTGCAAAGCTTTCGCTCATCGCTATCTTTTCCCTGCCGGCTCTATCTGCCGGCCAATGTTTTTGCCGCACGGCCCGAAACGGAAGCTGCACGGGTTGATTGATAAATACCCGGATTCCCCGCTTTCACGGAAAAAGCCCGGACGGTTAACCTCCCAGCCGCTGATTGCAAACAGACATCACCTCTTGAACCACCTGTTCAACCGACAACTCAGTCGTATCAATGGTGACGGCATCTCCGGCCGGCCTCAGTGGCGCAACGCTGCGCTCGGTATCGCGCTTGTCCCGCTCAGCGATCTCGTCGAGAAGATCGCTAAATATAACATTTGGGCATTTCTCCTTCAACTGCTTATAGCGCCTTCGGGCGCGCTCTCCGGCACTGGCTGTCAGAAAGATCTTGACGGCAGCGTCGGGAAAAACCACGGTACCCATGTCCCGTCCGTCGGCGACCAGACCCGGGGGGGCGCGAAACGCGCGCTGCCGCTCGAGCAATGCCGCCCGCACACCGGGCTGCGCAGCGATGCGTGAAGCCTCGTTTCCGGTCTCCTCACTGCGAATGGTGGTGGTAACATCTTCTCCTTCGAGAAGAACCTGAACCGGTGTGCATTCATCCACCACGTTGAACTGAACATCCAGATGAGCAGCCAGTGTTTCCAGCGCCTCGATATTATCCAGGGCGATAGCGTGGTTTTTCGCCGCTTGCACGACCAAACGGTAGAGTGCGCCACTATCGAGGAGATGCCATCCCAGCCGGCTGGCCACCAGTTGACTTACCGTCCCTTTGCCGGCACCGCTGGGGCCGTCGATAGCTATAACCGGTACGATGCTCACCATGCCGTCTCCTTGATGGTCATACCCAAACGCCAGGCGCTTTCAATAAAATCCGGGAACGATGTCTTCACATTGGCGCAGTCATGAACCAGCACAGGCGAGGACGAGCGCAACCCCGCCATGGCAAATGCCATCGCAATGCGATGATCGCCACGGCTGTCAACCGCGCCGCCAGTCATCTGGCCACCCTGAATCACGATGCCATCTTCGGTAGGAAGCGCTTCAATCCCGAGCTTGGTCAGACCATCGGCCATCACCTGAATGCGATCGCTCTCCTTGACGCGCAGTTCGCGGGCGCCGGTCAACACGGTCTCTCCCTCCGCGCAGGCAGCCGCGACAAACAGGGCAGGAAACTCGTCAATGGCCAATGGAACCAGGTGCTCCGGAATCGCAATCCCCTGCAAGCGGCTGCCGCGAACCCGGATATCGGCAACCGGCTCCGCTCCCGCCTCACGCTCGTTCTCCAGGGCGATATCCGCCCCCATCTGGCGCAGGATAGTGATGATGCCGGTACGGGTAGGGTTGACGCCCACGTTTTGCAACAGCACATCCGATGCTTCGGAAATGGCCGCACCAACCATGAAAAAGGCGGCAGAAGATATATCACCGGGCACCTCGACAGGCGCCGCCTTCAGGGTACCCCCCCCCTGGAGACAGACCGTGTTGTTGTCACGCTCCACAACATAACCGAAACCCTGCAACATTCTTTCCGTATGATCCCGGCTTGGATCCGGTTCAACCACGCAGGTGCGGCCCTCGGCATACAGCCCCGCCAGCAACAGGCAGGATTTAACCTGGGCGCTGGCCACCGGCATCGGGTAGTCGATGCCCTCCAACCGCCGCCCCCCCTCGATGCTCAATGGGGGGGTTCCTGCCTCACTCGTGCCGATCCGCGCCCCCATTGCTGACAGGGGTTCAGTGATACGCCGCATCGGCCGGCCGGAGAGTGAATCATCTCCTGTCAGGACGGTATCAAAGGGCTGCGCGGCCAAAAGCCCGGACAGAAGCCGCATGGAGGTTCCCGAGTTTCCGAGATACAACGGCTGCGGCGGTTGTTTCAATCCGTGCAGGCCAACCCCATGGACCACCAGGCATCCCTCTTCCGGACCATCGATCCGCACTCCCATGGCGCGAAAGGCCTGGAGCGTCGCCACCGGATCCTCTCCTTGAAGGAATCCGCGGATTTCCGTAATACCCTCGGCCAGCGAACCCAGCATAACCGCCCGGTGCGAAATGGACTTGTCGCCAGGAATCTGAATCTCTCCTCGCAGATTACCCCCCGCGGCGGCTGTCATTACGATATTGCTCATGGATCTCTTTTCTACTCTTTGATAATCACGACTGATTCGCTACCCGCAAAATCTGTCCCGCGTCTGCTTGGCCTGAAGAAAGGTCCGCTTCAGGTATTCGCCATCTCCCCGGCGAATGGCGCTGGTCAACTGCGCCAGGTCACCGCTAAAACGCTCCAGCATGGCCAACAACGCATCCTGGTTGGCCAGACAGATATCATGCCACATCTGCGGATCGCTGGAGGCAATCCGGGTGAAATCCCGAAAACCGCCGGCAGCAAACTGAAAGATCTCTTCGCTCTCGTCCATGCGCGCCAAACAGTCCACCAAAGCATAGGCCAGTAGATGGGGCAGATGGCTGGTGGCGGCCAGCACCTCGTCATGATGGAGTACATCCATCTCCACCACCTCTGCCCCACACAGCTCCCACAGATTGCGAACCCGGGCCACGGCCGCGCAATCGGACTCCGCTACCGGAGTCAGGATTACCCGCCGCCCTTCATAGAGTTCGGCAAACGCCGCCTCCACCCCGCTGCGCTCAATACCGGCGATGGGATGGCCGGGAACGAAACCCGGCGGCAGTTTGCCAAACGCGCGGCGCGCCGCCTCCACTACACTGCCCTTGGTGCTGCCGACATCCGTGACTACGGTCTGCTGCCGCAGATGGGGAGCAATCTGCCGGAAAAGCCTCTCCATGGCGCCCACCGGGACGGCAATCACCACAATGTCGGCACCCCGCAACGCCCTGGCAATATCGGTCTCGGCCTGGTCGATCACCCCCAGCTCCAGCGCCTTCAGCACCGTTTGCTCCCGCCGGCTCCAACCCACCACCTGCGCAACCGCCGCGCACTTCTTTAGCGCCAGCGCCAGGGAGCCACCGATCAGGCCCACACCAAGGATCACCAGCCTGTCGACGCTCACCGATCGAGCACCTTTTTCAGTAAATTTATTATTATATCATTATTTTCCGATGTCCCGACAGTTATACGCAGATGATGTGGCATACCGTAGTTTGCCACCGGCCGCACGATAACCCCCTGTCGCAGCAACGCCTCGTAGACCGGAGCTGCCTCGCAGCCGATGTCCACGCAGATAAAATTTCCTGCCGATGGGATGTACGCCAGCCCCAACCGCTGAAAACCGGCCATCAACTGCTGCAAACCGGCTGCATTCATTGCTACGCTGCGCAGCCTGTGGGCATCATCATCCAGCGCCGCCTCCGCCGCGACCAGCGCCACGCTGTTGACATTGAACGGGGGACGAACACGATTCATCAGCTCCGCCACCCGGGGATGAGAGATGGAGTACCCCACCCGCAAACCCGCCAGGCCGTAACACTTGGAGAAGGTACGGGTGACAATCAGGTTGGGGTAGCGCGCCACCCACTCCACGGTATCGGGATAACCATTTGCGCCAACCGCCGGACTACTGGCATATTCAAAATAGGCCTCATCAATCACCACCATTACATGGTCAGGAAGGGTACGGACAAACTGCTCGAGGGAGTCACCATCCAGCCAGGTACCGGTGGGATTGTTCGGATTGGCGATAAAGATAAGTGCGGTATTGCTTGTCACCGCGGCCCGCAACGCAGCAAGATCGCAGCCCCACTCCCGCGCCGGAGTGGCGATCCCCTGTCCCCCCGCCGCTTGGGTGAGAATGGGATAGATGGCAAAGGAGTGTTCGGAGAACAGCACCTCACGGCCAGATGCAACGAACACCCGAACCGCAAAATCGAGCAGATCGCTGGAGCCGTTTCCCAACGTGATCCCTTCAGCGGCAACGCCGCAACGCGCCGCGATCTTCTCCTTGAGGCGAAAACCGTTGCCATCGGGGTAGAGCCATACCCCCGGCAATGCGCTCCGCGCCGCCTCCAGCGCCAGAGGACTCGGTCCCAACGGGTTTTCGTTGGAAGCGAGTTTGAGAGCACCGCTTACCCCGTACTCCCGCTCCAGCTCATCAATGGGTTTGCCCGGTTGATAGGGCTGCAGACCCCGCACGCCGGCGGTGGCCAAAGAGAGAAAATCGGTCATCAGATCACCGCCTTGGGATAGGAGCCAAGCACCTTGAACAGCGAGGCCTCCCGCTCCAGATCCTGCAGCGCGCCTGCAACCTTCTCCTCCTCCCTGTGCCCGTCGAGGTCGAAGAAAAAAACATACTCCCACATCCCCTGCCGCGACGGGCGGGACTCGATGCGGGTCATGGAGATACCGTTGCGGGCCAGCGGATTGAGCAGCTGAAACAGGGCGCCCGGCCTGTTACGGGTAGAGACCAGTAACGAGGTTTTGTCCACCCCGCTGGGGGGCGCATCGTCTACACCGATGATCAGGAAGCGGGTGGTGTTGTTGGGATGATCCTCGATATTGCGCACCAGAATATTCAGCTCATAAAGCTCAGCCGCCACCTCTCCGGCCACCGCCACTGCACCCGCCTCACTGCCGGCGCGCCGCGCAGCTTCGGCGTTGCTGTTCACGCTCTGACGGGGGACACCCGGAAGATTGCTGTCCAGCCACTCCCGGCACTGCGCCAGCGACTGGCTGTGGGAGTAGATCATCTTTACTTCTTCCAGCGACGCCACCTTGCCCATCAGATGATCGTGGATACGCAGCTCCACTTCACCGCAGATTTTGAGTGGCGAGCCGAGCAGCATATCCAGCGTATGATTGACCACCCCTTCGGTGGAGTTCTCCACCGGCACCACCCCGTAGTGGGCGCTCCCCGACTCCACTTCGCGGAACACCTCGTCGATGGCGCTCAGCGGCAGAGTGGTCACCGAGTGGCCGAAATGCTTGTATACCGCCGCCTGGGTAAAGGTGCCCTCCGGTCCGAGGAAGGCGATCTGCATGGGGTGCTCCAGCGCCAGACAGGCGGACATGATCTCGCGAAACAGGCGCGCCATCTCCTCACCGCCCAGCGGCCCTTCGTTGCGCGCCAGCACCTCACGCAGGATGCGAGCCTCCCGCTCGGGACGATAGAAGCGCGCCGCGGGACCTTGCGCCTGCTTGATATGGCCAACCTGCTGGGCGCAGGCCGCCCGTTCACTGATCAGGCGCTGTATCTCGTGATCCAGTTCATCGATCCGATCGCGGATTTTGTCGAGCTGCTGCTGTTCGTTCATCGTGCCAGAATTACCAGGTCATCTACCTGCCAAACGGGAAAAATCAGCCGTCTTGTTCAATCGAGAGCCCGTACTGCCAACACCCCTGCTATAGCCCCAATACCTCTTATAACCGCATCAGGAACCGGCTGATCCACATCCACCAGCGTATAGGCCAGTTCATCCCGGGACTTGTTCAACATATCCAGAATATTCATCCCCGCATCAGCCAGTTCAGTAGATATCTGCCCCAACATATTGGGAACATTGGAATTTACAACTGCCAAGCGAAAGCTTCCTTCCGTCCGTGGCATCCGCATCTGCGGAAAATTCACCGAGTTACGCACATTACCATTTTCCAGGTAGTCACGCACCTGCTCGGCAACCATGATCGCGCAGTTTTCCTCCGCCTCTCCCGTGGAGGCGCCAAGATGCGGCAATGCAATAACCCGCTGATGGTTCTTGTTGAGCTGACTGGGGAAATCACAGACGTAGGCATATACCTTGCCGGCATCGACAGCCTCCATCACTGCCTGTTCATCCACAATGCCATCACGGGCAAAGTTCAGGATCACCACGCCATCCTTCATGCCTTGCAACCGCTCGGCGTTGATCAGATGGCGGGTGGTATCCATCAGCGGCACGTGGAAGGTAATAAAATCCGATCTGGCCAGCAGCGCATCGATATTTTCCGCCTGCTCTACATCGGAGGAGAGCCGCCAGGCTCCCTGCACCGTAATCCCCGGATCGAAACCGATCACCTTCATGCCCAGTTCCAGCGCCGCATTAGCCACCTCCCGGCCGATGGAACCGAGACCGATCACACCCAGCGTCCGGCCCGGTAGTTCGAAACCGGCAAAACGCTTCTTGCCCTCCTCCACCTGACGGTGCAGCTCTCCGTTGTCGGCTTCCAGGTGACGCACATAGTCCCACGCCTGACAGATATTGCGACAACCAAGCAGCATGCCGGCGATTACCAGTTCTTTCACTGCATTGGCATTGGCTCCCGGCGCATTGAATACGGGAATACCGAGCAGACTCATCTCATCCACCGGGATGTTGTTTACCCCGGTACCGGCCCGTCCCACCGCCTTGAGCGTCAACGGGATCTCCATCTCATGCATATTGAACGAGCGCAGCAGAATGGCGTCCGGGTGCATGATCTCAGATGCTACCTCATAGCGTTCACGCGGCAACCGCTCCAGGCCAGCAACAGAAATATTATTTAAAGTCAAAACCTTATACATCTTTTCTCCAGAAAAACCTGATATCTGTTCAGAATCCGTACTCTTTCTCTACCCTGCAAATCCGGATCCGGTACGCCTCATACCATTGCTGCGCATTGTGCTGTGCCTGTCTATGTTCTGCATTGTTTTTCCAGGCAGCGATGGCTTCAAGCGAACGCCAGTAAGAGACAGAGAGTCCGATCCCTGCGCGGGCGGACTCAAAACCGAGAAAACCGGGCTGCAGGGTGGCAAGTTCCAGCATACGGCCAGCCGTTTCGGCATAACCGTCGTCGTCCCCTTCCCTGCGAAGCGAGGTAAAGATAACTGCGTAGTAAGGTGGCTTGGGAGTCTCTGCAATCATGCCGCGGCTACTTCAGTATCTATCCGTAGCGCTTCTCGAAATCTGCCATGAAGGCTACCAGGGCATCGACCCCCTCTTCCGGCATCGCATTGTAGATACTGGCGCGCATGCCGCCCACTGAGCGGTGCCCTTTCAGAGTAACCAGCCCCTGCTCTTTTGCCTCAGCAAGGAAGGTAGCGTCCAGTGAGGCATCAGCCAGGGTAAAGGGTACATTCATCCAGGAACGACAGGCTGGATCGACAGGGTTGCTGTAAAAGCTGGAGGCATCGATGGCGGTGTAGAGCTTCTGCGCCTTGCGCTGGTTGACGCGGGCCATCGCCTCCAGCCCGCCGTTGCGCTTGATCCAGTCGAACACCAGCCCGGCCAGATACCAGCCGTAGGTGGGCGGGGTATTGTACATTGAGTCGTTATCGGCATGAATCTGGTAGCTGAACATGCTGGGGGTGGCTGGCAACGGTTCACCAATCAGATCCTCGCGCAGGATGACCACTGTCAAACCGGCGGGGCCGATGTTCTTCTGCGCCCCGGCGTAGATCACACCAAAGCGGCTCACATCCAGCGGCCGTGACAGAATGGTGGAGGACATATCCGCCACCAGCGGCACGCTGCCGGCATCGGGAATATAGGAAAACTCCACACCGGCAATGGTTTCATTGGGCGTATAGTGGAGATAAGCAGCATCAGGGTTTAACTGCAGATCGCTCTGTGATGGCACTCTGTATTCCGCGCTCCCGGCAATACTTACCTCACAGTAACGCTTGCCTTCGGCAATCGCCTTTTTTGACCAGGAACCGGTATTGATATAGTCCGCACCCTTTTTTTCACCCAACAGATTCAGCGGCACCATGGCGAACTGGCTGCTGGCGCCACCTTGCAGAAACAACACCCTGTAGTTGTCCGGGATCGCCAGGATGGCACGGAGATCCATCTCGGCCTGGGCGGCAATCGACATAAACTCCTTGCCACGGTGACTCATCTCCATTACGGACATGCCGCTACCACGCCAGTCGAGCAGCTCCTCCCTGGCCTGCTGCAGAACCTGCTCCGGCAGCATGGCCGGCCCGGCACTGAAATTATATACACGAGACATTGATTGGTTCTCCTGAAAGACAGTATCAAAAAGGTAACTATTCAGCTCACCCCTGAAATCCGCCATTTCTGCGTTGAAAAATGGTCATTTACACGCGTAAACTCCCATTTTTCGCCTTGAACTGACGAATTTCAGGGGCAATCTGAACAGTTACCGGCTTGTTTCATACTATGCTGAATAGT
>WFVH01000099.1 GCA_015491735.1 Gammaproteobacteria bacterium | reverse complement strand
CTATTCAGCATAGTATGAAACAAGCCGGTAACTGTTCAGATTGCCCCTGAAATTCGTCAGTTCAAGGCGAAAAATGGGAGTTTACGCGTGTAAATGACCATTTTTCAACGCAGAAATGGCGGATTTCAGGGGTGAGCTGAATAGTTACAATTTTTGTTCCATCTCTGGAACGGGTAATGGCGGGACAATGATGAAGCAGCACTCTCATTGTCCCGCTTTATAGTGATTACTTAAACCATTTCACAACATGCCTCCAGTAGGATTCGATCTCCTGCCCGGCTTTTGTCAGCTCACCAGAATGTTCTCTGTCTTCCATGGCGTCAATCAATTTATCAATTTTATGATGCAGTTCACGTACATCTTTTGCACGGCTCTCTCCGGTAATCTGCTCATATCTTTTCAGATCGTCAGAAGCCACTTTCAGCGTGGCACGGGCAGCCGCCACATTTCCCTCACCGATCTGCAGTTCCGCAAGTTTGAGATTATCTGCCGCCTCAAGCAGAGGCAGTTCAACCTCGTCAAACTCGAATATCACACCTTCACTCTGCAACACCGCAAGCGCCGCATCGGCAGCATCAGTTTTATCACTGTCCAGCTCTTCTTTGGCCAACGCCAGCGCATCGGCAGCCAATGCGACATTCAGCTTCATGCTTGAACGGCGCCACATTGAAAATGCCTCGGCCATCGGAGGACTCGTTTTTTTGGCTTTTTTTCCGGTGTGTTTCCACTGCTTCATCCGGGAAGCCGCATGGGATTTCCTTTTGGCCCGGACTACCGGCGCCACCACATCCTCGATGTATTGTTCATCAAACACAGGCACATAACTGTCGCTCACCTCTTCCTTGGTGTTGTAGACAACATCACCCGACTTGATCTCTGTAGTGACTTCATATTTTGGCAAGGCATGTTCGATAACCTTGACCAGAGTGAGGCCCTTGTTGATCTCGGCCAGCGCTGTTTTTTTGTCTTTATTGGCAATCGCCTGACGGGCCCTGTCGGTATGTAACAGGATGCGCCCTGCTGCCAACGAAACAGCTCGTGACTCATCCGCCGACAGTGTGACCACCGGTTTTATATCGGTATTTGCTGTAATGCGGGATGAATCCGCAGCCTGTATGGCCCCCCCGGCCAACAGCAGGGGTACCAGCAAAAAACAACTCAACTGTCTGACATTGAAACGGTTGGTTTTATTGGACATAACTAATCTCCTGAGATAAAGCACTATTGAACAAAACCCAGCAATTACTACAGCATTTTGCCGAGTTCCATAGTGTGCAATTTCTTCTCATCCTGTCAGTAACCTGAGTTACATCCGAAAAATTTTTCCAAAAAAATAGTTTACAGCTGTGGCGCCAGGAGCCTGGCCAGACCTTCCCCCAGCTCCCCCACAGCATTTACATTCGCAACACCTTTTTTGCATCCGCTCATCAAGCCGTTTATCCACGCCTCGATCTGCTGAATTTCCGCTTGGCTATAGACCAACACCGCCACTTCATAGTTGAGCAGCAGGCTGCGCATATCTGTATTGGCCGAACCCAGTACCGCCAGCTCATTATCCACCAGTACCGCTTTGGCATGCACCATACCGCGCTCATACAACAGAATCGTGCCGCCCTCCTGCTGAATCTCACGCAGATAGCTGCGGCCAGCAATATCCGCCAGGCGGTGATTCGACCGCTGCGGCACCACTATTCTCACATCAACCCCTCGATGCACTGCAAGAATAATGGCGCGGCACAGCGCTTCATCGGGGATAAAATAAGGGGTGATCAGCCAAAGACGACGGCTGGCAGAAAATATGACCGTCAACAGCGCATCATAGAGAACATCTCCGGGCATATCCGGCCCCGACGGCACCACCTGAAGCCAGGCGTTTCCAGTACCACCTGGGGTAAGGTGAGTGAGGTCATTTTCACGACAGCGACCACCGGAACTCGGGGGCTCATTACTGGCGTACTGCCAATCCGCCTCAAACAGCCGGACGAACTCCGCCACAGCAGAGCCTTCAATAACAAAGGTCAGATCCCGCCAGCGATCCGGGCGAGCTTCCGGTCCCATGTATTCGCGGGCAACATTGGCCCCACCCGCCAGCACGCGACAACCATCCGAAATTGCAACCTTGCGATGGTTACGCAGATTGGCCCGGCCACGAAGCGGGTGGTGTAACACCGGGTTGAAAAAACAGAACCGCCCACCGGCGGCAGCAAGGGGTTTCAGAAACCGGACCCGTGTCTGCAACGACCCCACGCCATCAAGCAGCAGACGCACCTCGACACCCTCCGCCGCCCGGCGGGCAAGCCGTTGGATAATATCACTCCCGACACGGTCAGGATGAAGAATGAAAAAACAGAGATCAATGCGCTCGGCTGCACCCTCAATCAACTGCACCAAAGCGTCGTAACTCTGCTCTCCGGTCTGACACAATCGAATCCGGTTATTTCCGGATGCTGGAGGAATATCGTTGGCCGACAAAATATGTTCCAGGGAAGAGAGTGCCGCCGCCGTTTCTGATTTTATTTCCGGCAGACGAATCTCCGCCTTTTCCCCGGCAATCCGCGCAATCTTGCGTCCACCGAAAATAAGATAAAACGGTACCCCGACATAGGGCGCCATAACGATAAACAGAATCCAGGCAATGGTCGCCGTAGGGGAACGCCGCTGGCGAATAATGTGAGCAAGTAGCAGCACTGCCAACAGGAACCCGCCTATCCAGGCGAGGTGAGAGATAATCCCGGTGATAACCAGTTCGGCCATAATATTTCTCGTATTCAGCGCTTCAAAAATGTCCCGTCATTATAACGACGACTGTTGCTGCCGGAGGGCACACAACAGCTGATTACGATATATATATTGTTACCGGGTTAGTAGTTAGCTGAGGTGGATGGCTACATCCGTCGGCCCAGTGTCTGCCAGCACGTCATGCGCCCGCTCCACCTCTTGTTGTGTACCGTGAACGATAAGCAGATACTGATCGGATTCAAGCGCCGTCTCATAGCGGATAATACTGTCTTTGGGAATACCGATGCTGTAAAGCGCAGCCCCCAATGCACTGAGTCCCCCAACGACGACAGCCCCCTCCAGAGCACTCACCAGCACCGTGACCAGGGGACCCGCCATCACTACCGGTCCCAGTCCCGGAATCCAGAACATTGCAGCACCAACCAGCAGCCCCCACAGCCCGCCCCAAAAACCGCCCTGCGCTCCCCAGAACTTTACCCGGTCACCGGTATTGTAGAATCCAACGGGATGTTCCTCCGGATGATAACCTTTGCCAACAATAGAGATTTTTTTAATATCAAATGCGGCTTTTTGCAGCTTGCGCAGTGCTGCTTCTGCCTGTTCGTGAGTAAGATATATTGCTACACAGCTGTTTTCATCCACCATCTCAATCCCCTTGTATCACCGATCCGCACGCCTCACCGGAGCAGCAGAAAAACCTGAACTTACCGGCTCAACCTTCCCGCCAATTGAGACGGACCGGTTCCCCTGTCACAGATAAAAAAATTTTTGTTATATGAATTATCATGCACCCGAGACACCGTGATTTCTGCTACCTGGGTTACACAAAAACGGATTGAACATTCGACAGGCTATTGAAAAGGTCTTGGGCGAACAGGAGAAACGCGGAATCCGGCGAAAAATCACAGCGTACACGCTGACTCAGGGCAGCTGAAACTACAACATACAGTTGCCGGGTCAACAGACCGGCACGCAACAGCTGAATACGATATATTATGTTGCCGGGTTAATAACTACGGTTTCGGGACTTACCGCCGTGATGGTGAATCGATTGCATGGCCTTTTTCAGCAGCGCCTCAAGCTCCTGAATTTCCAGTCTGCCACGGCGGGAGATAATCACTCCTTCCCGCTGCCAGTGTTGAAGTTGCCGGTTAACCACCACCCGAACCGTACCGATCATCTCTCCAAGGGCTTCATGGGGAAGATCATGTATCAGATGCAGCGGGTGGGCGGGATTACCGTTGTCAATATGACGCAGTATCAACCGCGCCAAGCGGGTTTCTGTATCATGCAACGCCAAGTCCCCTGCCAGATCGGCAAGCAGACGCATCTGCCGGCCGAGGTAAGGCAGAAAACTGCGGTTGAACTCAGGATGCAGCTCAATCCAGTGGCGCGCTTCATCCACCGGAGTGGAAAGCAGTTCCAGATCATCACGGGCCTCCAGCATCACCGGATTTGGCTCGCCATCCAGCAGGCTGATGACATCAAACGCATCCCCCGGTCCCAACAGAAACAACGTTACCATCCGGCCCGTCTCCGGGTTGGTCTGCCCCATTTTCAACCGGCCGGAAAGAATGACATGAAAACGTTGCTCCGTCCCGGGTCCGGTGGGACAACGCCCCTTCTTCCAGGTTTCCCGGCGGAAGTGGCGCAGCATGTCCTGCAGTACCGTGTCCGTCAACGAACTGAACAGCGGTGACTGCCGCAGCAGCTCCATGACACTCACTTTATCGGAAAATGCGGGAGGCATGAATTAACGCTCCTCTCTAGTACTCTTTCAAGGTAATAAATCAGGATTCAGCATTTCTGTGGTGTTTTATGAAAAAAGCACCAAAATCACCCCGAATAACTTCTGGCCAACTGCTGCTCCGCGCGGTGGGTCAACACATCAAGCTTTTCCACCTTCAGGTATCCCCGGTGGGCATCGACAATCCCCTCCTGCTTCCAGTGCTGCAACTGCCGGTTGACCACAACACGAACGCTGCCAATCATCTCAGCCAGGGACTCGTGGGAAAGATCATTGATCAGTTTTGGCTCAACCTGCTGCGGCTGCGCTTCATCAATATGACGAAGAATAAGACGGGCCAGGCGGGCTTCGGTATCATGCAGCGCCAAATCGGCAGACAGGTTTGCCAACGAATTCATCTGCTGCCCGATGTAGGGCAACAGCATACGATTGAACGCGGGATGCTCATCTATCCACTGCCGTGCCTCGTTCATCGGCATCGTCAACAACGCCACGTCATCCAGCGTCTCAAGCATGACATCGTGTGCTTTTCCATCCAGCAGGCTGAGAAGACAAAAACCATCTCCCGGGCCGTGCAGAAACAGTGTAATCATCCGGCCATTGTCAGGGTTACTGCGGCTGATCCGTACCCGACCCGACAACAGGATATGAAACCGCTGCCAGCTCTCCTCCAAGGGCAGCAGGCGGCGGTGTTTCCAGGTTTCCCGACGGCAGTGCTGCAGGATATCCAGCAGCACATCTTCAGCAAGCTGACCAAATAGCGGCGACGCCTTGAGGCAACGAAGACTGTCTCTGAAAAAAGGGGATTCGGGGGTCATATTTCTCCTTCCATTGGATTGCACAGGCTATTTACACCGATGCCTTTTATATAGGGTCCCCATGAATACAAATCAAGCACGTGAAGCTCCGTTAGATGAAGATTTACGTGGTCGCCAGGATCAGGTTCGTTTAACAGTAACTATTCAGCTCACCCCTGAAATTCGCCATTTCTGCGCTGAAAAATGGTCATTTACACGCGTAAACTCCCATTTTTCAGCGCAGAAATGGCGAATTTCAGGGGCAATCTGAACAGTTACCGGCTTGTTTCATACCATGCTGAATAGTTACGTTTAATATTGATATTACGCTCTATCTGTCTCATTTGATTCAATCATCGGCCACTCTTTCCGTGCCGGGTTTTCAGGAGGACGTCTTGAGCGCTTCTTGCGAGGCGTTTGGTCTCTATGGGATTGCGGGGTATGTAACGGGTCGGTGGCAACAGATACCTGTCCGCGTCAAGCGGGATGAATTTGCAGCGTGAACGACCACCGGCTGAAAGCCGGTGGCTTCATCTCTGTCAGCTGTAACTCCAGCAGACATTCGCACCAGACAAATAACGGAGCTGCCGGGGGCTTTGGCGGCATAAGGCGCTTCCGGATCACATCCGGCACCGCCCACCCCCGGAGCCGCTCCATTTTCCCTCCACGCGAGGGTAGCGGATCGGCTGCTAAAGCGAGCCTCTGATCTTGACAGACCCATTATGCCGCATGCCCTGATCATCAATAACGGTGAAGTTGATCACGGTTAAACGATCACACTTGACATCTTCAACCTCTTCCATCTCCTCCACCGCTTCCATATCATCTTCAAGAAAGGGGCAGTTGCTCTCGGTGATATCATCCTTTTTCCACATTTTTCCCCAAAGGTAAAGATTGAGAACATCCTCCCCGGAAGCAATCGTCGTGGGCACGATCGATTCCATGCGGTAGTAGCACGATGGCGCCATATCGGGCAGCTCCACTATGCCCTCCTTGAATTTGGCAACCGAGCGGGATTTCGAAGTGCTCCCGTCGCGGCAGGACTCTTCGTGCTCCTCTTCTCTTGTTGCGTCCACCACGTTGATATTGGGGATACCGGACTTCACCGTGAACGGAGGGGCGAGCACTCCGACTGGCCCCACTGCATCGGGGGTACAATCGGCCTCCAGATGTCCATCAGCACCCCATTCCATCAGTGGAACACCCGGATTGTCCGGGTCGTCGATTGAACAGGTGGGAGGCACCAGCATACGCATCCCCACTCGACCGTTTTCCTCGCCATCCCCTGTGCCGTTGCCGGAGTCTTCTCCCGCATCACCCCCTGCGCCGCCGCTGGTGTTTTCTCCGGCGCCGTTGTTGTCCACATTGTCAGAAGGGGACGGTGTGGAACCTCCATCCCCGCCATCACCGCAAGCAAACAGTCCTGTTGTCAGAAGGATCACTGCCGTCAATCCAATTGCTCGCTTAACTCCGTTTTTTACTTCCATGGTTCTTTCTCCTGTATCGGGTCAGATTGAGATCATGCCGTGGGGTCATCCGTACAACCGCATTACCGGGCTACCCGTTTCACCCGAGCTCCACTACATGACAACTTGCCGTAAAACCACTGTAACTATTCAGCTCACCCCTTAAATCCGCCATTTCTGCGTTGAAAAAGGGTCATTTACACGCGTAAACTCCCATTTTTCGCCTTGAACTGACGAATTTCAGGGGCAATCTGAACAGTTACCGGCTTGTTTCATACTATGCTGAATAGTTACGACTGTTTTTGCATCAGATGTGGAAAATAGCAGAAACAACAGCAGTATAATCGTCACCAGCCTTGACATGGATAATTCCTTATATCATCAACCCGGAGTTCAAATGCGCCCATTTTTCACCGCTATCTGAATCCCATTTCATTGATGATCGGTGTATGCGCCGCACCGCATACACCGATCATCAATAGAGATTATTAACCCGGCAACCATATATGTCGTATTCGGGGTTTCAAAAACAGGCTGGAAGCAACCGTCGCGGACCCAGCCGACGTAACCGCAGCAGCTGCGGACAAGCCGCCGCCCTTCACACCCACGCCAGACATAACCCTGATACGCTGTTTGCGAAGAACGGTTGCTCAAGGCAGCACTGCCATTGCTCCGTTCAAAACTACTGGCGTATAAACTTTCGTTCGAAATCCAGGGTGTCCGGCCTCAAATCAGGCGTTGTTCCATCCGCTCCGCCAGAATCATCGCCGTTATATAGAGTGTCACCGCTGACATAAACAATACCAAACTCATCTGCCTGGAAAGGTGCACCACTGTATTCGGTGACGTGGGAATCTATTTCGGTTGCCTGCATTCCGCCGGTGGTTGTAATCGTTCCTCCCAGAACAAATGTTCCTTTGGCGGTCGGGTTAGATGCACCCGCTAACGGAATCGAACAGTCAGCATCCGAATAGTTGCGGATATCACTGCTAAACCGGTTACCGGAAAAGGTCAGGGTTATCACATCATAAAAGGACACATCTGGATCAGACGGGGTTCCCCCCTTGTTGATGCCGCAGCTTTTTTTCCAAACCCCTTCAAGAATGGTTTTCCCGGCCCCTTGTTCGTCATCCGTAGCGGGATCTTCATCTCCTCCTCCACCATCACCGCAACCGGCGAGCAGAAGGCTCGTCATGGTCAATGTACCTAACAGTATTTTCTCGATTTTCATTAATATTTGCTCCTGTATGACATACCGGTGGCTTGAGCAAAAAGAGTCAAGGGGTGTTGACATCTCCCGATTCGTTATTGCCATAGGTGTTTCCCGAAAGCGTTATGTAACATCCGTCCGCCTCGCTTCCGTAGCGGTAAATACCCCAGCCGAAGCTGTCCTTTATGGTGCTGTTGGTCACGCTTAATCGCATGGGGCTTTGGGGCCAGCAGTACGTGCTTATGTTTCCGGACTCGGATGGATTGCCGCCCCCGGCATATTCGACCGTGACGTAGTCCAGCTTGTTGTTGATACTGTTGGAGCTTCTGAATTGAATGCCTGTCCAGTATCCCGGACTTTGCTCCTGCCCGGTAAACAGGATGGGTTCCGCCTCGGTTCCAACCGCCGTGAGCGATCCGGAGCTATCAATATTCAGGATAGTACCCGAGTCGAAGATCAGCGTCACCCCGGGCTCCAGCGTCAACGCCGCTTTGACATCATAGTAGCCCCCTTCGTTCAAAAAGTAGGGAACATCCAGCTTTTTCCATGTCTGCTTCTGAGAGATCCCTTCGCGAAAAACATGGATGCGATCGTCCGTGTTTCCGCTGTAGCTGCTATCACTGCCCAGGTCTCCCACCATCGAAGCCGGCAAGACGATGGGCCGGCCGTTCTGGGTCAGCGTGTTGTTCTCAAAAGCATCCAGCTGCAAACTGTCATCATAAATGAGAAATCCCAAATTGCTGGCATGGCGCAACAAGGTATTCCTGATACCCATACGGGTGGGTTCATGGGGAAAGCTTATCGTGTCAACATTGATCTCCCCGTACTCAACAGTCACATGATCCAGCTTGTTGTTGATACTGTTGGAGCCTCTGAATCGAATGCCTGTCCAGTATCCCGGACTTTGCTCCTGCCCGGTAAACAGGATGGGTTCCGCCTCGGTTCCAACCGCCGTGAGCGATCCGGAACTATCAATATTCAGGATAGTACCCGAGTCGAAGATCAGCGTCACCCCGGGCTCCAGCGTCAACGCCGCTTTGACAACATAGTAGCCCCCTTCTTTATTATTCAAAAAGTAGGGAACATCCAGCTTTTTCCATGCCTGCTCCCGAGAGATATCTTCAGGAAAAACATGGATGCGATCGTCCGTGTTGCCGCTGTAGCTGCTGTCGTTGCCCAACAAATATACCAGATTGGCAGACAGCTTGCCGGGCCTTCCGTTGGCGGTGGAGGTAACACGGGAGAAGGCGCCGATGATGGAGTCACTATCGAAATAGAAGCCGCTGTATTGCGCATGCCGCAATGTGACATCCTCGATGCTCACCCGGCTGGATGTCAATGTAGAGTCGACGATGACATTGGTTTCGCCATACTCCACCACCACATGCGCCAGCCTGTTGTCGGTACTGTTTGAATCGTAAAATTCGATACCTTTCCAGTATCCCGGGGTTGGTTGCCCTGCGGTAAAGACGATGGGCGAGGCTGCCGTCCCGGCGGCTTTCATGGCGGCCCCTTGCCGAACGGTGAGTTGCGCCCCGGCTGCAAACTCCAGGCGTACGCCGGGGTTAATGGTCAGCGTCGCCGGATTCTCGACGTACAATACACTTTTGGTCACCTTGTAGCAGGGTTCGCTGAGCGTGGTATCCACAGTGATATCCTCGTTCAGCACCCCGTTACAGACCACTGGACCGCCATCGGTAATGGACAGCGTGGCGGTACTCGTGCCCAGCCCCACGCCAACCGGATTGCTCAGCGCAAGGGTAGCGGTCTCATCCCCCTCGCTGACGCCGTCCTGGGCAATCTGGACGGTGAAGGTTTTCGCTCCGCCTTCATTGGCGGCCCAGTGGAGGGTGCCCGAAACTGCAGTGAAATCATCACCGGCCGTTGCCGTGCCGCCGGTAACGCTGTAATCGACACTGGCAGGCTGCAACAGATCACCGCTGCGGTCGATGCTGATGGTGATTTGGGCCTGGGTTTCGCTGACGGTATAGCTGGAGGCAGAGAAGGACACCGCCGCCAGGCCATCCGAACTGCCGCCACCCACAGTCGCGCAGGTTTCGACACTGGCATCGGATGTGTTGCCTGCCGCGTCATAGGCCACTACGCGGTAACAGTGCTCACCACTCGCCAAGCTGAAGTCCGTGTAGCTGGTAGCGGTGATGTTGGCAACCTCGGTGTTTGCATTGCCTTTGGTACCGCGCAGGATCCTGAAGCCGTACACATCGTCGATCTGGCTTTGCGTCCAGCTCAATGTCACCGTGCCACCCGCCGCGGTAGCCGTCAGTGCCGCTGGTACCGGTGGCGCGGTGGTGTCCGGCTGGTCGAGCACGAGATCGGGCGTGGATGCTGATTTTGCGGATTCCTGACCGCGGCCATCGACCGCCTGGATTTCGTAGCGATATGCCGTACCCGCCTCTACCGCGGTATCGCTGTAAACCGGATACGGCGTGGTACCCAGCAGCGTGCCGTTGCGATAGACGTTGTAGTAAGCGACACCCTTGTCATCACTGGCCGCTTCCCAGACAACCACAATTTCACTCCCTCCGGCCGGCAGGGCGCGGACGCTGTCCGGAGCCGCTGGCGGTTCGTCTCTTTCCGATGTCAGATCGGCTCCCAGGCCAATGTTGATAACAACATTCTGGATATTGGTGACCTGATCGAGAACAACCACACTGACCGTGTCGCCACTGATAAGCACATGATTTTTGTCGAGGAAGAGGTCAAAGCCTGTGCTGTTGGCCTCAAAGGGCGTCGCCAGCAGGTCAATCTCCTCATCGACCCCGTAATCCACCAGCACCTGTGCGATGACGGCATTGATCTCCTGCTCGATGGCGTTGATCTCTTTCTCGGTCGGCATCTGCACGGAGCTGCTGCCGCTGGCGAACGCCGTGTCGATATCCGTCCCCTTGCGGCTGAACCAGTTACGCACAATCAAATCCGTGAACGGATGAAGGTTACGGGTAATGGCGGCCTTGCCGTCACTGTGCGCGATACCGTACAGATACTGGCCGTTGCCCTGATCCACCCGCAGCAGCCAGGCTCCCGCGGCCAGCGAGTCTATTTCATATTTGCCTGCACTGTCCGTGGTGGCCGATTGTGCAGCCCCCGTATCGGATTTCGCCTCAATGGTTGCGCTGGCAATCGCAGCCCCTGTCGCGGCGGTACCACGCACGATACCGGTACCGATGACGCCATCTTCATCGGCGCTGCCGACCGTGTCACCGCCATCACCACCACCGCCCCCACACGAGGCAGTGATCATGATCACTGCACCCAGCAGCAAACTGTTCAGACACCCTCTGAAGTCCCTTTTCTTCTCACGTGTGTTAGCCATTTTTCCGACTCCTGCCATTGTCAATCTTCAAAATAATAAATCCCGACGCCAACCCGCTTGACCGTCTCGCTGCCGGTATCCCTGCCCTTCCCGTCCGCCAGCCACCGGTTGTAGTAACGCAGCAAGGCCGCCGATTTTTCATTGCTGTGCTGCCTGAATGCCCTTGCCATCTCGATCGGTACCTGCTGGTACACGACCTGGCGCTGAAACCGCGCGTCGTCCCCACCGTGTTCGAGGTTATGCACCGCGCTGCCCAGCAGATCAGCGGCGCAGATGGAAAGAATCTCGACCTTTTCCAGTTCGCTGCGCTCCGGTATGTAACCGGGGTTCACGAGCCTGACGGTTTGCCTGTCCGGCCTCGTTACCACGCCAATCCGCTCCAGTTCGTCAACGACGGCACCCAGCGTAATATCACCGCTGTAACGCGCGACCAGCGCTGCAAAACTGCCGCGCTCCCCCTGCAGGGGCAGCGGCCCCGGTTCACCACTTTCATCCAGAAACTCCGGATCGTTCAACCAGCCATTCACCACCCGCATGGCGCGGTTTGGCTTGGCTTTTTCCACGGCGGCTCCGGCTTCACTCTCCTTGCTCAAGCGCACCACCTCCTTGCGATTGAGACCGGTCAAGACGGCCACTCTCGCATGTGTCATTTTTCTGCCCGGAATGGCGAAATGCTCCCTGGCAACATCCACATAAACACGTTTTGCCAGCGCCACGAACTCTGCGTGCGATACCTCGTTGCGAATCAAGACCCGAACGAGGGGCTTGAGAATCCGGATGACGGCTTTAGCGAGCGCAGCTTTTATCGTTCTTCCCATAGAACGGGATTATTATCCCTTTTTGAGGTGAGTGTCAACTTGCGGCTCCCCTTATTTCATAAACGAACGGTTGGTCATACGGAGACCATGAACCTATGTTCAGTCGTTCAATCATCATTAATCCGGCCACATGATATGTCGTATATTCAGAGCTTCAGGCCTCCTCCCCCTCAAGTCGCGAGCCACCGGCAAGAGTCGTTCCCTTGGCGGGGCGCGCAACGCCGAGAGAGGAGATGCCCGAGGCTCCTGACCGATTGAGAGGAAAAAGACAGGCCGTGCTGTGTGCCCGCGGACTGCATTGTCGAAACTGGCTGCAGGCATGCTGCAGCAGCGTTTCGACGCCTTGCCGCAGACGCGCACAGCACGGCTGAACACGACATGTCATGTGGCCGGTTTAACAGTTCAGGAAACGATAATTTCTTGGTGGGAACAGCCCTGATTGTAACTATTCAGCATAGTATGAAACAAGCCGGTAACTGTTCAGATTGCCCCTGAAATCCGTCAGTTCAAGGCGAAAAATGGGAGTTTACGCGTGTAAATGACCATTTTTCAACGCAGAAATGGCGTATTTCAGGGGTGAGCTGAATAGTTACCCCTGATTAACCCATATCTTTTTGAACTGAGGAGTATCAGGGCCAGGATGCAACTCGCCGGGCAATCGGGCGTTTGCTATTTTTTCAGCGAAATCCTTTTTCGTTTTTTTTCATTCACAACTTTGCGTATTCTCTTTTTGCCCTTGTCCGCAGCTTTGCCTTTCGGTTTGCTCCGCTTTTTGGGCGCCGGGCTTTCGCCACCGGCAACCGTGATATTCAGTTTCTGGTTGCACACCCAGACCTTCTTCAAATGGGTAAAGATCTCTTTTGGCATTCCTTCCGGCAGATCGACCGTGCTGTAGATATCATGGAGTTTTATATGGCCGATATGCTGACTGTCCACGCCCGCTTCATTGGCGATGGCGCCCACAATATTTTTCGGCTGCACTCCATGCTCCCGACCCACATCGATACGATAACGAACCATCCCCTTCGCAACCGCTGATGATGAGCGCGATGCCGGCCTGTCCCGGTACTGCTCTCTGGTTTCACCCTGCCGGGGCCGGCTGCTGCGCTGCTCCCTGCTGTCGCTGTTCCGGGGAATCTGTTTCTCCCTGACAACCAGCGGCCGCTCCCGCTGCACCAGCCAGGCCAGGGCAGCGGCAATTTCACTGATGCCGACATTGTGCTCGCTCTGGTACTGTTCAATCAGCTGCTCGAAGTAGTCCAGTTCCTGGCTCTCAATAGTCTCGCTGATCAACTCCTTGAACTGGGCCACACGGCGATTCGCCACATCTTCCCGCGTTGGCAACTGTATCGGTTTGATAACCTGCCGGGTGGCCTTTTCGATCGCCCGCAACATGCGTTTTTCACGCGGTGCGACGAACAGGATCGCCTTCCCCTGCCGCCCCGCCCGGCCGGTACGGCCAATACGGTGCACATAGGCCTCGGTATCGTAGGGAATGTCATAGTTGACCACATGGCTGACCCGCTCCACATCGATACCGCGCGCCGCCACATCGGTGGCAACGACGATATCCAGACTCTTTTTCTTCAACCGATCAATGGTCTTCTCCCGCAGCGCCTGATTCATATCACCATTCAACGGGCCGCTGGAGTAGCCGCGCGCCTCCAGTTTTTCCGCCAGCTCCACCGTCGCATTTTTTGTGCGTACAAAAATGATCATGGCGTCGAAAGGCTCCACCTCCAGAATGCGGGTCAGGGCATCCAGCTTGTGGGTTCCGGTCACCTGCCAGTACTGCTGGGTAATGGTATCGACCGTGGTGGTTTTGGTTTTTATCTTTATCTCAACCGGATCGTGCAGATGACGCTGGGCAATACGGCGGATAACGGGCGGCATGGTAGCGGAAAACAGCGCAATCTGGCGCTTCTCGGGGGCCTGCTCCAGGATCCACTCCACATCGTCGATAAATCCCATCTTGAGCATCTCATCCGCCTCATCCAGCACCAGCGAGATCAGGTTGTCCAGCTTGAGACTCTTGCGGCGCAGATGGTCCATCACACGGCCAGGGGTTCCCACCACCACCTGAACGCCGCGCTTGAGCTGGCGCAGCTGGGTACCCATATCCTGTCCACCGTAGACAGGCAGAATATGAAAGTCCTTGAGATGGCGAGCGTAGCCCTGAAAAGCCTCGGCAACCTGAATCGCCAGTTCGCGGGTTGGCGCCAGCACCAGCACCTGCGGCTGTTTCAGGGAGACATCCAGCCGGGTCAGCAGTGGCAGTGCAAACGCGGCCGTCTTTCCAGTGCCGGTCTGGGCCTGTCCGACCAGATCCCGCCCTGCGGCCAGCGGCGGAATACTCTCCGCCTGAATCGGTGAGGGTGCTTCATAACCCGCCTCTTCAACGGCCTTCAGGATCGTCGGGGCAAGCCCCAACTGTTGAAACGAGGGGGACGGTACAATGTTTGATGACATGAAATAATCTCTGTGGGGCCTTGCAGAATAACGCGATCGAAAAAATGCAGGTACAGGCCGGGAAACCGGTAATTATACCTTAATTGGAAAAAAGTTGCCGGGTACGGTTGTTTCCGTACTCCGTGAACCACCACGGCCGCCGTATCAGGGAGTCAACCCCCGCATCTGCGAGGTTGCTCATAATAGTCAGTAACTGTTCAGCTCGCCCCTGAAATCCGCCATTTCTGCGTTTGAAAAATGGTCATTTACACGCATAAACTCACATTTTTCGCCTTGAACTGACGGATTTCAGGGGCGAGCTGAACAGTTACCGGCTTGTTTCATGCTATGCTGAATAGCTACAAACGGAGTACCTTTTCGGGCGGAATTGGAGCATCAGCAATCCGCAAAGAATAGCACATGGCTTTGCCGTTACATTAGTACTCCATCTCACGAAACTCCACCCGACGATTCAACCGTCGTCCTTCCGCAGTATTGTTTCTCTCAACCGGATTGTTTTCACCGAACGCTCTGATTTCCAGGCGGTCTGGTGAAATTCCCTTGCCAAGGAGATAGTCGACAACCGCCTGCGCCCTTCTTTCAGACAGCGCCAGATTATATGCATCAGAACCCCGGCTGTCGGTATTTCCCTGTACCTCAACCCGCGCCGCCGGAGCTCGTTGCAGCTCTGCAGCCACATCATCCAGCGTTGCTCGTGCTGCCGTGGTCAACTCGGCGGAGTCAGTATCAAAATAGACAATACCCAGCTTGCCCAGCTTCACCTCTTTTACAACAGGAGCCGGTTTCGGTTCTGGAGCAGGCGGAGCAACCGGTACCGGTGTGGACTCCGGCGCTGGCTGAGGCGCTGGAGCAGATTTCTCCTGCTTGCTGCCACCAAACCGTTTCAGCAAACCAAGAGCAAGCAGTTGAGAGTCGGTATCGTAGTAATCAAACTCCCCGCGCAGCGCAAACCCGTTGCGAAACGCATACTCCAGACCCGCTCCAAGCATGGCGTGAGTATCGTTCAATCGCTTGTAGGGAAGATCGGTATCGTTCTCCATCTTGCCGAAACCGAGACGGCCAAAGAGACCAAACCCCTCATGGGATTCGCGCTGTTTGAAAACGTAATACAGAGCGCTTAATCCATAATCCCGATAGCCCACATTCCCACCGGAAACGGCAGGATCTGTTGAACCTATTTTTGCGTCGCCCAGATCACTGTAGTAACCCTCGATACTGACGCGCTTTGACCAGTCGTAACCCAGAAAAAGTTTGCCACCGCTGCTGCGGATTTCATCGTTGGTGTACACGGTGGTGTTGGGGTCCGGCTCCAGCTCGGAGATACCGGCTCCCAGGCCACCATACCAGCGGCTTTCAAACCCTGTTTCCGCACTGACCGGAGGCATCAGGGCAAACATCAACAGCCCGCTGGCGGCCACAATGCCGATTCCGCGCAGGGTGATACTCCCCCGCTTCCTGCTGGTGTATCCACCCACCAGATAGAACAGGGCAAACAGCACTAACAGTGGAAATACCGGATCGATCGAGCGATTGTTACTGAGCGTACACCCCAGACCACCGTCCAGGCCGGTCTCCAGGCGTGGCGGCGCAGCCGGGGTGGTCGCACTGCCCTCCTGGAAATCCGGCGTACCATCATTGTCGCTGTCAGACGGGGTCAATCCGCCAGCCGCAAGCGCCGTTGCCAGACCACTTCCGTTGACACCGACAGCATGACCACTGCCACTGCCGACGAGACCGTTGCCATCCGGATCGCTGCCGCCCGCCTCGATGACATCGGTAATACCATCATCGTCACTGTCCAGGTCGCGGAAGTCCTGCACACCGTCACTATCCGTATCGACCGGGATACCACCGTTGTAATTGACTGTCGCGGCGGCAGTATCGGCATCCTCCAGGCTGTTGACCAGCCCATTGGCGCCCACCGGATTGCTACTGATATCGATACGGCCGGCACCCGTGACGGTCAGGCTGGCGAGATCAGCGCCGGACTCCCGAACATCGAGGATCCCGTCGTTGTCGCTGTCCAGATCCAGGCGGTCGACGACGCCATCGCCATCGGTATCCACATCACTGGTTCCGTTCTGCTCCGCACTATCGAGGATGCCGTCATTGTCGTCATCAATATCCATCGCATCATCGACACCGTCATTGTCCGTATCGTTATCATCATCGTCACGGAAGTCCACGATGCCATCACCATCGCTGTCCGGCAGATCAGCCGGGTTTTTGATGGTGATGTTGTCATCGAGACCATTCAGCGGAGATATATCTGAAAAGCCGCTCAGCATGCCGTTACCGTCATCGGTAAAACCCGCCTCGACAACGTCGTTGATACCATCGTTGTCACTGTCCTGATCACGGTAATCAGGTGTGCTGTCGTTATCGGTGTCCGCCGGAACTATTCCCGCGCCAACAACAGTAGCGACACCCTCCGCATCGACCGCGGGGGGAGCGCCACTGCCTGCCAGGGCATTCCTGTCCGGATCGCCCCCACCGGCTTCGATGACATCGGTGATACCGTCGTTATCCGTATCGAGATCACGGAAATCCGGCACGGAGTCACCATCCGTATTTACCGGTTCGCCACTATTGTAATTGGTGACACCCGACTCCGGAGCACTCTCCACAGCATCGGGCAGCCCGTTGACTCCGACCGCGCCTGCCACGCGTCCGGCAGTAATGGTCACACCGGAAGCGCCGGACTCCACCGCATCACGGATGCCGTCATTGTCGCTATCCAGATCCAGCGAGTCGACAATGCCATCCCCGTCGGTGTCAGTTCCGGCGGGACCCTCTTTCAGATCGGGAATACCGTCGTTGTCGTCATCCAGATCGAAGGGATCAGGTACCCCGTCGCCATCGTGATCGCTGTTGGTGTCTCCAACCAGATCGCGGAAATCGGGATTGCCGTCACCATCGGTATCGGGCGGCGTCAGACCTGCCCCGGCAGCAACGCCAACGCTGTTCACTGCGGGTGTCCCGCTGCCAATCAGGCCATCACCGTCCGGATCGGCGGTGGGTCCACCTGCTTCGATGACATCGTTCACTCCGTCGTTGTCCGAATCCGGATCACGGAAGTCAGGGGTGTCGATACCATCAGTATTTACCGGATCGCCACCGTTATAGGTAACCACGGCACCCGCGGTGTCATCACTCTCCAACGCATCAATCAGGCCATTGTTACCCACCGCTCCAACGATGCGGCCATCACTGTCCAGTGTCTGGGCAGGCGCGCCGGATTCCACCGCATCCAGAATACCGTCATTGTCACTGTCGAGATCGAGCGCATCGGGGATGCCGTCGCCATCGGTATCCGTTCCGGAAGGTCCCTCTTTGGTATCGGGAATCCCGTCGTTGTCATCATCGAGATCAGCAGTATCCAGAATCCCGTCCCCATCCGAATCCGATGAAACACTGCTTTGAGCGGTTCGGGAGACCGAACTGCCTGCTGCATCGAGTTGATCCTCGTAGGTGACGGTCAAGGTGTTCCCGGCGCTGGTGTTCATGCTGCCATCGTTATTGGTGCCCGCGCTGCCACCCGGCTGAGTCGCCAGTGTGCCGGTAAACAGGCCGGTATCGATCCCGGTTTCGGCAAGCGCAATCTGTTCAACCTCACCGGTATTATTGTTCACGACTTGTACCACGACCGTTTCGGCAGCAGTTGCGAGGATATTGAGATCAGCATCCGTCACAGTGATGGTCAAGCTGTCACCCGGAACACTTGTTGGAGTAATCGTAACGGTACCGTCGACACCGGTCACAAGATTGTCATTGTTGGCAATCGTTACCACTGTCGTACCGCTAGTGGTAAGACCATAGACATAGGTGTCTATATAGGCATCATTTCCCAGACTCGTCGAGCTGAAATTACCCCAGGTATGCCTGCCCGCTGGAGTGGAAGAGAGTGCACCATCAGGAAGCGTTGTGGTGCCCGGGCCACCGGCAGGCAAATAGGTAATATCATCCCAGTACAGCCGGGTATCCGCCGTACTGCCATCACTGTTGGCCAGAAATATGGTAAAACCATTATCGACTCCGCCACCACTGGTCTCCACATCCCAGGCAACGAAGTGGTACTCGCCCAGGCGGACTTCCACCTGCGCACTGTAGGTTCCCAATCCAACCGTGTTACCCGCGGCATCTTTACCATTCCAGGCAATCCGGTTCGTTCCCGAAACAGCGTTCCCCAACAGCAGCACATCACCCATGCCAAACAGGCCATCCCTGCTGGTATCGATGGTAATGGCATAGGTGCCGGTTACATCCGAAGTAAATTCAAAAAAACCGTCATCCTCTGTTCCCGCAGTAACGGAAGGAGAGATGGAGTTGTCCACTCCCGCATTATCGATGAAACGAAGATCAGTAATAACCGGGGGATCAACAGGGCGAGGGTTGGCGATTGCCGGATAACCCACATAGACCGGAAACTTTGGAGTCACCGTTGGAGCATAAGCCGGGGTGACAACGCTGTAACCGGAGAAAGGCGCATCCAAACCAATATCATTCGCCAGAATTTCATAGCCATAACCGGCCAGCTTGTTAAGGTCCAGCTTCCACACATAGTCGGTATCCGGTCTGCCGCCGGGGACCAGAACAAAAAAATCTGCATCGGTCGCATCTGTTTCAGCAAACCCCCCTGCACTAAATTCCCACCTTTTAGCCCACAGCCGGCCCGCCGCTACGGTTGGATCTGGCGGTGTGGCTGTGTCAGGTGTCACCGAAACATCGTAACGGGAGAACAGGCTACTGGCGCCCGCAGAACTGGAACCGTTTTCCAGTCTTATCTTGTAGGTCCCGGTCTGCGTCGTTGTATATTTGTGCGGGCTGACAAGTGCGGCAGCATCGAAAGGATTGGCGGTACAATCCACATTACCATCGGCCAGGGTGGCCGTATCAACTGAAGCACCTGCCGGATCCAGGATTTCTATCGACAGATCATCTGTTTGAGCATTCCCGCACAGGGAAATATTGATAACTTCACCGGCAGTTTCAATATCGACATACAGAAACTGTGAACTCTGCTCAAAATCACGCAGTTTCTGGTTCAAACCCGCCTGAGCGGAGCCTTCGGCGCGAACAACCTGACATACCGGCAAAGCCAGTATCACAGACAATCCGACTATTTTTATTTTTTGTAAACAGGTCACTACCAACCCCCTCCATCACTAACTGACCAAATCCAACAGGTAACTATATAGTATGAAACAAGCCGGTAACTGTTCAGATTGCCCCTGAAATTCGCCAGCTCAAGGCGGAAAATGGGCGTTTACGGGTGTAAATGACCATTTTTCAACGCAGAAATGGCGAATTTCAGAGGTGAGCTGAATAGTTACTCCAACATAACCAGTAGTGGAAGGCGCCTGGGCAAAAAGGAGATCGGATAGAGCAGACCAGAATAGATCAGCAAAAATGCTGTTTTTTCTTTCCTTACCGAGCACCAGGTTTTCCGCAGCCACGCCAACACACGAAAAAATTCCGCGGAATTTCAAACAACTTCGGGCAACTTTATATCGCGCCCCATCTCATCGTCAATCAAGTTGTTATATTACGTTATAATTCAGAGCTACCACCTGATGATACGGTCTTTATCGGCTTATACCCGCCCCTGCGCACCGGGTGCGACGCTCCCACCAGACAAATGACATCTGTTTTTTCACCTTCCGGCTACAACTATCGGCGTTTCTACCGAAAGATATAGCCTCCACGGGCCATTCGGGAACTTCCGGACAAATTCAAACAGCCACAGGTGACCACAGGAAACCGGACAAACCGGATTCAAGGAGTATTCCGTTAGCTGGCGTTCAGAGCGAACCCGCCTGTTTGCTGCCTCCAGCAAAGCCATTCGGTCACGGAACAGTTGCCAACCGTCCGCACAACGGCAACTATCGATGGGCAAAACCTGCCGCTGGTGACAAAAAACGTCACCCTCAACTGACAATTCATGTCACTTTTTGCAGGAGAATAATGGCAATTTCCGCCATGCACCCCTTTCCGCGGCGATAAAAGCACGAAAGAACGCCCCTCCCGGACCATCCTTCCAGTATGGAAAAGCTGGCACACATAATGCAAAGATAAAGGCGAGTCAACTTCTGCCGATAAAAACCAGGCAGAAGTAATTTACAAACCATTTTTTACAGCGAGGAAAAACCGAGATGAAACGTACACAGCAGGGTTTTACACTGATTGAATTGATGATTGTGGTTGCCATTATTGGTATTTTGGCGGCGATTGCGATTCCGGCCTACAGCAACTATATTTCTCAAGCAAAAATGAACACGGCAAAATCCAACTTCCAGGCGGCTGTTCGCCTGGTGAAAAATGAGCTGGCAAAACGTTCCGCCGGTGGAATCGCCTCATCGGACGTCGTTGCGGATCTCAACTCAGGAAACAAGAAAAGTCCAACAGATGCCACTCAGCCAGCCTATGTTTCAGGTGGAGCGGTGGATCACTCGGTAGCAATTTCGGTGACCGATCTCACCTCTCTAAATTTGGGTGATCCGGTAACTATTACGCCTGCTAACCAACCAACTGGGAATGGATTAACACCCGTTACGGTCAAATACGAATAGCGCACAAACCGAGCAGGCAAACACCTGGCCCGCGCCGCAACGGCGCGGGTTTTTTATTTTCCGGCCCCGGCACTCCCACGCATAACCTTCCACAACATCAT
>WFVH01000098.1 GCA_015491735.1 Gammaproteobacteria bacterium | reverse complement strand
CGGAATGTCCGCATCCGACGGCGTTACCCGGCTGTAACATCGACATGGCGCCGGCGCTGTGCAGCAGTTTTTGGCAGTTCTATCTGCAATACACCCCGGCGGTACCGGGCGCTGGCCTTGCCGGCGTCGACCTCGGCGGGCAGGGGAATGGTTCGCTCGAAGCGGCCGTATGCGCACTCCAGCACATGGAAACTGCCTTCCCGGTGCTGTTGTGAGACCCTTTTTTCGCCGCGGACTATCAGCAGATTATCGATCACCTCGAGATCGAAGTCATCACGCTCCATTCCGGGAACCTCCAGCCTGACCACCACCTGGCTGTCATCATCGAACACCTCGGCAGCCAACACCCCCCAACCGGTGCTGCGGGCAGTGAGTTGCTGGTTGTCTCCACTCACCCCCTCATCCCTGCTCCGGTGAGGGATGAAACGGGTGATTGCGCTGGCAGCGCGCCGGGAAAGATGCCGCCAGCCCTCTGCTATCGTATCCCATGCGTGGGTCATGCCGTTGCGAAAATGACGAAAGGTTGCCATGGAACTCTCCTCCTGTCCGGTTGTGATATGTTGGAGTAATAGTGGCGATTTGCCTGATTTCAACCGGATTCCGGTTTTTATTAACTTGGCCACATGATATATCGTGTTCAGCCGTCATGTGCCGATGCGCAGCAAGGCATCGACGCGCCGCCCGCCGGCTGAAGACCGGCGCCTGTATCGTGGTGCGCCTCGCCGTTGAGGGGGCGGAGAATCGGGATTACTGGTTGATATTCGTCCCGATATCGTGTAGAAAATAGCTGAATCAATAACAAATATGCCTCTGCCGCAATAACCGGAATACTTCATGTCATCCCGCCGATTCCGGCGGGCCTTATAAGCTGCCTTGATTACAACTTTTATCGCTGTATGTATATGGTTTCGATTGATGACACAGGGTTTGAATCATGAAGATCAACCGTATTTTGCTGTTTGCCGCCATTACCTTGTCTGCCACTGCTTTTGCGGGAGTGAAGCTGAAGTATGACATCGAAGGCTTTATCGGCGCATGTCTGGCGTCGAGCGATCTTTCCCGGGCCGTTTGTGAATGTACCGCGAAAAAGGCGACAGAAGAGCTGTCTCCGATCGGTTTCGATTTCCTCGTCGCCACGCTGGAAAAGGATGGAGAGAAGAGCCTGTCCCTCCGCCGCAAACTCGATCAGGCTGAACTATCGGCTGCCGGCATGTTCATGTCACACGGTCCCGATCTCTGTGCCGAGGAGTTGGGGTTGAAGGGGTAGCACCCCCGCCGCGGCGCAGCGGCTGAAACGCGAGTAACTATTCAGCATAGTATAAAACAAGCCGGTAACTGTTCAGATTGCCCCTGAAATTCGTCAGTTCAAGGCGAAAAAATGTGAGTTTACGCGTGTAAATGACCATTTTTCAACGCAGAAATGGCGGATTTCAGGGGTGAGCTGAATAGTTACAAACGCGATAGCTATCGCTGCCGGATGAACTCGACGGCGTCCTGCAGGGCGACCTCCCGGCTACTGCTGTCGGAGCGCCCCTTGTACTCCACCGTACCGGCATCCAGTCCGCGCTCTCCAAGCACCAACCGCCGGGGGATGCCGATCAGATCCATGTCGGCAAACATCACCCCTGCGCGCTCCTTGCGATCATCCAGCAGCACCTCGATGCCTGCTGCCTGCAGTTCGCCGTAGAGCTGCTCCGCGGCGTCACGCACCCGCCGTGACTTGTGCATGTTCATCGGCAGCAGCGCCACCTGGAAGGGGGCGATGGCGAGTGGCCAGATGATACCGTGCTCATCATGATTCTGCTCGATGGCGGCGGCCACCAGGCGGGAGACGCCGATTCCATAGCAGCCCATCTCCAGGGTTTTCTGCCGGCCGTTCTCGTCCAGCGCGGCGGCTTTCAGCGCGGCGCTGTATCTGTTCCCCAGTTGAAAAATGTGCCCCACCTCGATACCCCGCTTGATGACCAGCGTGCCTTTTCCATCCGGACTGGGATCGCCTGCCACCACGTTGCGCAGATCCGCGCGCACCGGCTCGGGAAGGTCGCGTCCCCAGTTGACGCCTGTCAGATGTTTGCCATCCTGGTTGGCGCCACAGACGAAGTCGGAGAGTACGGCGGCGCTGTGGTCGGCGATCACCGGGATGGATAGCCCCACCGGACCCAGCGAACCCGGGCCGGCTCCCGTGAGATCGCGCACCGTCTGCTCGCTGGCGAAGGTGAGGGGGGAGAGAACCTGGGGCAGCTTTTCCGCTTTGAGCGTGTTCAGCTCATGATCGCCCCGCAGCACAAGGGCAACGATCCCTTGCTGCGCCCCCTTTACCAGCAGGGTCTTGACCATCTGCGCCGGCGCCGTGCCGAGAAAGTGGCTGACCTGTCCGATGCTGTGCTGCTCCGGGGTATCGGCCAGGCGCAACGGTTGCTCCGGCGCCGGACGGGGGTGCGGCGGGGGCAGCGCCTCCGCCAGCTCCACATTGGCGGCGTAATCGCCTTCATCACTGAAGGCGATGGCATCCTCGCCGGAGGAGGCCAGTACGTGAAACTCATGCGACGCGCGGCCGCCGATGGAGCCGGTGTCGGCCAGCACAGCGCGGAAATCCAGTCCCAGGCGGGTGAAAATGCGCTGGTAGGTGTCGTACATCGCCTGGTAGGTCTGTTGCAGCGAATCGTTGTCCAGATGAAAGGAGTAGGCGTCTTTCATCAGAAACTCCCGGGCGCGCATGATGCCGAAACGGGGGCGGATCTCGTCACGGAACTTGGTCTGAATCTGGTAGAAGGTGGCGGGAAGCTGCTTGTAGCTCCGGATCTCGCGGCGCACCAGATCGGTAATTACCTCCTCGTGGGTCGGCCCGAAACAGAACCGCCGATCGTGGCGATCGGTCAGCCGCAGAAGCTCCGGCCCGTACTGCTCCCAGCGTCCGGACTCCTCCCACAGTTCGACCGGCTGAATGGCCGGCATCAGCAGCTCCTGTGCGCCGGCCCGGTTCATCTCCTCGCGGACCACATGCTCGATCCTGCGCAGCACCCGCAGCCCCAGCGGCAGCCAGGTGTAGAGTCCCGAGGCGAGGCGGCGAATCATGCCGGCGCGCAACATCAACTGATGGCTGATTATTTCGGCGTCGGCGGGGGTCTCCTTCTGGGTGGATAGCAGGATCTGGGAGGTGCGCATGGTTCCGGTCGTTCCTCTAGGTTGAAAATGATGCAAAAAGTCGGCGTAACCGCCCGGCCAGCCCCTGAAATGCGCCATCCCTGCGTTGAAAAACGCCCGTTAACCGGCTCTGCCTTGAACCGGCGGCTTTCAGGCGTCCATCGGGGCCATTATCTTCAATTCTGCAACTCACCCGGTGGTTACGAGCCAAATTCTATCCGGGAGGTGGCGGCGGGTAAATCCCGCGCTGGCGCGATCACTCCGCCTGCTGCTGCGGTTTCGAACCCTCCGGCTGTGAATCCGGGGTCTCCGGCCCGAGCAGCACCGCGAACCAGCGGGTATCGTCACGGCTCTCCAGAGCGATTTTCAGGATCATGGTCAGCGGTACGGAGAGGACCATGCCAACCGGCCCCAGCACCCAGCCCCAGAACAGCAGGGAGAGAAAGACCACCAGGGTGGAGAGGCCCATGCCGCGGCCCATGATGCGCGGCTCGATAACGCTGCCGACCGCGATATTGACCACCAGATAGCCCGCAGCCGTTGCCGCCGCCGCGCCGGCGCCCAACTGGATGAAGGCCATCATGATTGCCGGAACCGCGGCAATGATGGAGCCGATATTGGGCACGTAGTTGAGCAGAAACGCCAGCATTCCCCACAGCAACGGATACTCCACCCCCAGCAGGGTGAGCCAGGCGGCGATGGCGGCGCCGGTCGCCAGGCTTATCCAGGTCTTGAGCGACATGTAACGCTGAATGTTGTGGATGAACTGCTCGAACCGCTCCAGCGAGCTTCCCGGGCAGATAAGCGCGGCATGCAGCTTGCGGGGAAAGCTGGAGGCCTCCAGCAGGATGAACACCACCGTAAGCAGAATCATGAAGGTATTGGTAAGCACGCCCCCCAGCCCGCTGAGCATGTTGCCCACCAGCTTCATGGCCGCACCGGGGTTGAGAATCTGCTCCAGTGGCAGATTGTGCAGTTCGACCCCCCGGCTGCCGAGCCAGTTCAGCAATCCGGCGGTCTCCTGCCTCAGCCGGGCTTCATAGAGGGGCAGATCACGATAGAAGTCGTTGATGGAGGAGCCGATCAAGGTCGCGGTTACCAGGGCGAAGGTGATGATGGCGGCCATCACCACCAGCAGGGCGAGGATGGTGGGCAACCCCTTGCGCTCCAGCCAGAACAGGGGGGGAGCGCAGATGATGGCGATAAAGCCCGACAGCAGGAACGGCACCAGGATGGGGGCTGCCGCCTTGATTCCGGCGATGACGATCACCAGCGCCGCCGCCGTTAGCAGCATGCGCAGAATCCCGTCCTGGGTATCGTGCTCACCCATTGCCAAAACGGTCAGAATGTGGCGCCATTCCAGCCCCACATCGGCCGTTCCGGGCTGGAAAACTCGATATAGACCCGCTCGGCGGGAATATCGGCCATCCGCTGCATCAGTTCACACAGCGCCTTGCTGAGTGCGGGAACCTCCGGCGGCTGAAGCCCCAGGCTTTTCAGCTCCAGATAGGCTGCCGCCGCGCCGCTGCCCCCGAAAAGCATGCGGGCCACCGGCTCCAGGGAGACCATGACATACCGTTCGGATTTGCCAAGCTGCCCTGCAATCAGGGTGGAGGCCTCCCGCAGCAGCCGCTGCGGCTGCTCAATGGTCTGGTTGGTGCGGATGGTCAGACAAGGCACGGGCTTTTCTCCTCCTGGTGGCTCGGAACGGGGGGTAACTATTCAGCTCACCCCTGAAATCCGCCATTTCTGCGTTGAAAAAGGGTCATTTACACTCGTAAACGCCCGTTTTTCGCCTTGAACTGACGGATTTCAGGGGCAATCTGAACAGTTACCGGCTTGTTTCATACGATGCTGAATAGTTACAGCGGGGGATTTTACCCTACATTGGCGCAAACAGGTAACGCAGCCGCGGATGCGCCGGTTCCACGGCGCCGCCCTCCCGCCTGCCATCGGCGTTGCGCCGGGGCCGCGCGCGGGGGGTATCAGTCACACTTGTCCATCAGCACGCCCGCAGCCCCCTTGGTGATCAGATTACGCCCCTGGTGAATCAGCGGGTAGAGCCAGACCTCGGCCATCTTTTCGTAGCCGCCGGTGTTGGGGTGCAGGCGGTAGTCCGAGCCGGGTATCTCGTTGGTATCGCCCAGATCGGCGGGATAGTCGAGCGCCGCATACTGGTCGACCAGAATGATATCGTCGCCGTTGGTGATGCGGGCCTGCACCACGCTGTCGATGATGCCGTTCAGTTCGGTGATGGCCGACCACCCGCAACTGCTCTGATCGCCGCTGCAACCCCTTCTCCAGGCGCCGATAATCCGGGCAATGACGACGGTGACCGGGTTGCCGTTGCTGCTGTTCTCCCACTGGTCGATGTCGTCCAGAATGGCATGTATGTCGCTGGCGCCGGTGCCTTCCGGGCCGTTGGTGCCGATGTGCAGCAGGATGATATCGGCCGGGTTGTCGTCCAGTGCGTCCCGGATGCCGGTGTATGCCGGTGCGTCCGTGCTGCCATCGCAGCCTTTGATGCGTGCGCCGCCGCCATCGAGGATCTGCTGGGCCGTGTAGCCGGGCCACCCCTCGGCATCGGCATCGTAGCCCGCCTGGCAGCCGTGGTCCAGATTGCCGACGAAATCAAAGCGGTAACCGAAGCTCGCCAGCCTCTGCTGAAGGGGCTGGCGGAACGATGTGCGCAGGTCGTTGGAGGGGATACCGCCATTGCCGAGATTTTCAACGCCCGAGGTGATGGAGTCGCCCACCGCCATGATTTTCAGATCCACGATAATCGTCTCGGTGGCTGTGCTCGAGGCCCCCGCGCTGTCCGTGACGCGGTAGCTGAAGGTGTCTCTGCCCCGGCCGCCCGGAGGGGGCGGGGGGGTGTAGGTGTAGGCGCCGGTGCGGGTGTCGGTAATGACGACGGACCCGCCGTTTGCGGTGGCCATCGGGCCTTCGCCCCCGGCGCCATCCGCCCCGAGAGCGAAGGTCAGCGTCTCCCCGCTGTCGGGGTCACTGGCTCCGAGCGTGCCGGTCAGGGGTTCCCCCTGTCCGGTGGCGGCGCAACTGCCAACGGCGCCGGGCGGGTGGTTGTCGATGGAGATGGTCACGTTTGCGGTGTTCGACAGCGCCCCGGCCGCATCTTTCAGTTGGTAGGCCAGGGTGACGGTTCCGGCATAACCGGCGGCCGGTTCGAAGTGGATGGCTTTGCCGGCATTGACGGTGGCGCTGCCGGCGTCCGGTGGCGTGGTGATGATCACCTCGGCTATGGTCTCGTTGCCGTCCGGATCGGAGTCGTTGCCGAGTACATCGATCTCCACCGGGGTGTCCCTGCCCGTGCTGACCCGGTCATCTTCGGCCACCGGCGGGTGGTTGGCGGCGGTTATCGTGATGGTCACCGTTGCCCAGGCGCGGTTTCCCTGGCCGTCGTCGACCTGATAGCTGAAACTGTCGCTGTCGACGCTGCCGTTGCCGGTGTAGCGGTAACCGCCGCCGGGCAGCGGCTCGAGTGTTCCATACCTGGGGGGTCTCACGTTGGCCAGCGTCAGCGGGTCGCCGTCCGGATCCTTGTCGTTGCCGAGCAGATCGGCGGGCAGAAAATCGCGGACTTTACCCCTTTCGAGCTGGAAATGGTCGTTTTGCGGTTGCGGCATGCGGTTGTCATTGACGGTGTCACAGCCGGCGAGCAGCAGCCCCGTGCACAGGATGACCGGCATCAGGCGGTTGGCGTTCGGGCGTTGGTGGCAGGGCATGGTTTGTCGGGCGCTCTCTGAATAGGGTTGGGCCGGGCGGGCATCCGGCGCACCGGGCCGTTTTTTACCGGTAACTGTTCAGCTCACCCCTGGGATCCGCCATTTCTGCGTTGAAAAATGGTCATTTATACCCGTAAACTCCCATTGTTTGCCTTGAACTGACGGGTTTCAGGGGCAATCTGAACAGTTACTTTTGCTGTTCTATTGACACACCCCCGGCCGGAACGTTCCCGCAGCCGGAGGCGCTCATCGTCGCGGTGTTATCTCTTGTTTCTCCGCTGTGTGCGTAGCATAAAGAGAAAGCGGGCTCCGGTAAACCGGAACCCGCCGGGAAAATGTCACAATTTGCGTAATTTGTGACCGGTCTGGCCAAACCGGGCGGCGCCCGGCGTTGACAGGACCTATCTGGCGCAGCGGAAGCCGTGAGCGGAGCCGGCAAACAGCGGTTCTTCCACGGCGTTGTAGGCAAACGGGTTCCCGCCGCCCTGGCCGCCGCCACGGTAGACTGCTCCGGCTGGCGTTGGGGGGTTGGCCGTGGTATTAGTGTCTCCAAAGCTGCCAGCCACCCCGGCCCAGTCGGCCACCCATTCGTTGACATTGCCAACCATATTGACGACCCCCCAGCGGGATTCGCAGCTAAGGTTTGGGTCGACGTTGGTATTTGCGTCGGTATTGGCGACGCCTGAACCATTGATGTTGCAGTTTGCTCCATCGGTTCCGGCAACCGCCAGTTGCCACTCGGCATTGGTCAGCAGACGCTTGCCCACGTTGGCGCAGGCCTGCTGGGCCTGGAACCAGGTGATGTTTGTTGCAGGCAGGACGCCGGCGGCGCTGCGTGCATACAGGCCGGTGCAATCACTCCCGTCTGCAGCGCAGGCCGTCGCGTCAATCTGGGTTCCATCGGTTGCTGCATCCCACACGCTGGCTTCGTATTTGTCCACGCAGAGGAGGGCGCCGACGGCAACCATGTCGTCCGGGCAGGCGGCGGTTGCGGCAGTTTCCAGGCTGGTGATGCGGGTATCATTTTTATTGATGCGGTCATCGTTGTCATCCACCGCAGCCTTGACCGCAGCAAAGTTGGCGTTCATCTCCGTGGAGGAGATGGTTTGGTCCTTCTCGAAGCTGTGTGGAACATCCAGACTGGTGGCGATGGTTGCCATTGACGCCGCTACCACAGCGCCCCCTGCGAAATATGCGATTTTCTTCATCATTTGCTCGTTACCTCGTTTATGTCATTGTGCCGATGCTGCAAGGTTGGCCAGGTGGCTCAATCGCCCCACTTGGCGTTGTCCCACGTGGCTTTATCCCATTGATTACTGATTGTGGCTGTGTCATCAGTGTCCGGTGGGTTGTCATCTCCGCCGCTGCTCCCGCCGCAGCCTCCCAGAAAGAGTGCCGCCAGTCCAAGCAGCAGCACGCTGCCGCCATACAATCGCCTCATAATCTACCTCCTGCGTGGTGAATCAACACGGGGTTTCCCCCTGCCTCGTTCAAATAGCCCGGGTGTAACTGTTCAGCTCACCCCTGAAATCCGCCATTTCTGCGTTGAAAAATGGTCATTTACGCTCGTAAACTCCCGTTTTTCGCCTTGAACTGACGAATTTCAGGGGCAATCTGAGCAGTTACCGGCTTGCTTCATACCAGGCTGAATAGTTACGCCCGGGTAACGGCTCCGCTTGCCGCCGCAATCCGCCATCGCCGCGTTGAAAAGGGGCCGTTTACAGGCGTAAACTCCCGTTTTCCGCCTTGCGCGGGCAGATTTCGGGCGCCATCCGGGCGGTTGCTTTCGGTTCCTGTCACTCTCGCCGGGCAGTTACATGCTTTATCGGTCAGAGAGCGGAATTCTCAACGAAACGGCCCGGGTTGCGCCTGAACGCCGCCATTTCCGGGCAGAAGCGCGCGTTTTTCGCGGCAAGGCGGCGGATTTCAGGTGCGATCCCGGTGGTTTCATCCGTTTTTATGGCCCGCAACGGGCGGTAAAATCAGCAGCCCCCCATATTCCCCAAAACAGATTGACAAGTCAAGTTCGGGGTGTAACGGGCGTTGCAGGGCCGGTGGCTGCTATCCGGCGCCTCCCAGCAGTGTGCGCGAGACAAAGCGCTCATATTCTGCGGCAAATATCTCCCGGGTGTGGTTGTTGCGCGCCGTCTCCCGGGCCAGCCGCGCCTGTCGTTCCAGCGTGGTTGCCGGTTGGGTGGAGAGTTGCCGCACCGCTTGCTGGATGGTGGGGATGGCGCTGTTGCCGAGAATGGCGCCGGCGCCGCCGGTATCCACGCTGGCCTGCCGGGAGAGAAGGGGGATGATGCCGGCGTGCATGCAGGTAATGGCGCTGCCGCCCCCCCCTTCGGAGCAGGTGGGATAGACCAGTCCCAGTGTGTTGCGGGCGATCTCCCGGAAACGGGGGCTGTTCACGTCGATCCAGCCGATGGTGTCGATATTCGGGGTTTCGAACAGCTCCCGGTGGTAGGCGCGGGCAAAGGCTTTCTCCTCATCCAGCGGCCCGCATACCGTCAGACGGTACTCCGGCATGGCGGCGAATGCTTCCAGTACGCGGTCCAGCCCCTTGTGGACGAATCCCGCGCTGCCGAACCAGAGATAGCTGTTGCGGCACCGGTCGAATGCCTTTTCGCTATCCCAGGGGTAGGTCACGGGTACGGAGATGGGTATGCGGTGAATCTCCTTGCCGGCATAGCGGTAGGTATCCATGGTAAACCGGTTGCCGAGGATGGTTGCCAGATCCGCCACCTCGATGGCCATGTTCTGTTCGATCATCTTGGCGTTCGACAGGGTGACGCCGCGGCGGCGCTGCAGATCCAGCAGGCGGGTGTAGGCGGCCTGGTTGTTGTACAGCCAGTGCGCGGTGTCCAGGTGGGCGACCTTGATGCAGTCACTGTTCAGCTTGGGGGCGATATGTTCGAGGTTGGTCCGTGCCGAGATGAAGAAATCGTATCGTTTCCCGGGGGTGAAATGGTTGTTCTGGTAACTGATGACATCGACGGCATATCCTGCCTGCAGAAAGGTCTGCGCCATCTGCCAGGACTCCCAGTCGTGGGTATGGTCATGGGAGATGGCCTCCCCCGGCTTGCGCAAAAAGGGGTCGATGATGAATGACAGCAGCACACTTCCCCGGGGTGTTCCATCGGGCTTGAGTGATACGGTTTTGTTTCGGTTCCCCCTGTCTGTCCGGCATAACCGGCGGCAAAGGGCGTGTTTCAGGCGGTGCAGCATCAGATTCTCCTCAGAGCCCGGTAAAGGTTGTACCCTGTTTTCCTGATGGCTGAAACGGCGCTGCGCGCGCTGCTCTGCGGCTGGCCGGGGAAGTCGGTTTTCAGCATGTTGACGGGAAAGAGGTGTCCAAACCCCGTGTCCCGGCCGCCGATCGCGCCGTCATTGGCAAAGCACTCCTCGTTGAACCAGCGGTAGTCGTCATACCAGGTCCAGCAGTCATGCCGTTTGTAGATCGCCGCGATGCTTTCCGCCAGCGCCGGATTTGCGGGAAGGGTGACGTAATCATCGTGGAATCCGGACAGATAGCTGAACATGAGTCTTGCCGAGCGGTTGCCGGCGTAGTTGGAGAACCAGAGCCGGAAAGCGTGCCGCCGCCGCAGTGTGTCGACGGCCCGGTACACCTGGACGTGTTCTTCATGTCCATACTCCCCCCAGGGGTTGTGGGTAAATACATTGCGGTATCCACGCAGCTTTTCCCCCAGCCGTTTTTCGAGCGTGTGGTAGTTCTCCTGATAGCGCTGTCTTGTCCGTTTGCCCCGTGTTATCGCCATGCCCCAGGGGGAGGGCGCCGGGTTGTTCCAGTCGGCCGCGTTGAATGCGCCGCTCTCGCCGATCTCCAGGCTGGATACGTTGTCGAGCGGGTGGGCCGCCAGCGCCTTTTCCCGTCCGTTGCCGAGCGAGGGGAGAGGCGGGTAATCGGAAAAGCAGAACAGGACCTCATCCACCTTGTCCACTATGGAGCTGAACCACAGAATCTCGTCGTCGGGGTGGGCGACGACAAGGATGGAGCGGGAAAACATCTCGGGCTGGCGGGTGCTCATGCAGGGGGAGAGGGGTCAGCGGTGGCCGGGCGGAGCCGGAAGGCTGGCCGCCCGTTTCAGTTCACGCAGCAGGTGTTTGATGTTCGCCTTGGTGGCGGAGAGGGTTCCCCTGAGGCGGCCCTTTTTCCGGATGGCGAAATACCTTTCGGCGATGAAGCGCTCTCTCGCGGTCCACTGCTGCCGGGGGCGGATGGCGATGCTCCAGGGGAAAACGGGTTCCCCCCTGTCATCCGGCGGGCTGGCGGGCTGGAGATCCTGGCGGATCTGTTCCCAGGAGTAGCCCAGTTGCCCGATGGTGTCCTGTCCCAGGGCATCCAGATAGGAGAGGGCGAAGTGACGGGACTGGGCATCGCCAGCCATCGTCTTCCATTTGTCGATGCTCGCGGTACTGGGCCGGGTGTGCTGGTGGATGCCGACCGGATCGTTCATTTTCCCCTTGGGCGCGGGGGTGCGGCTGTAGTCCAGCATGCTGTCGTGGAACGACAGGCCGAGCTGTTTGCAGAGTGCGGAGATATTCCGCTCCGGTTCCGATACGAATTTTTCATAGTGAATGGTGATGGCGTCATCGCCGAGCTGCTCGATCCCTTCCAGGATCAGGCGGGGAGCCAGCAGCAGATCCGGCTGGAAGATCCCCAGCACCGGCCAGTCTCCCTTGACGTAGGTGGTCAGCTCCGAGGCGAGTACGGCCATCGGGTTACGGATGAGAAAGATGAATTTTGCATCGGGGAACAGGCGGTACAGCTCGGGAACGATGAAGAAATAACGGGGCGTCTTGTCGAGAAAAAGGGTTTTGCCGCCTCTGCTCAGGGCGTCGGCATAGATTGTTTGCGCCCAGTTGCGGATCGCTTCGTCGTAGATGCCACTGCCGGTTGCGTAGTTCTTGATGAATTCACCCACCCCTTCCGCGGCGAATGCGGCGCCGTATTCCGTCTCTATTCCCGAGCCGCGCAGTCCGTATACGGGATGGAGCATCAGCCATGTTTCGGCCGAGGTCTGGATCTCCGGGTGGCCGGAGAGCACCCGTTGCAGCAGGGTGGATCCCGAGCGGGGTTGGGAGATGATGAAAATCAGGTTTTTTCCGCGGTAGCTGTCAGCCATGATTGCGATACCATTCGATGGTCTGTTCCAGTCCTATGCGCAGCGGTGTTTTCGGCCGCCAGCCAAGGTGCCGTGATGCCGTGGTGATATCCGCGACGCAGATCCGCTCCAGGGGCCGGTCCTGGAGCGAGCCCCAGTGCAGCCGGATTCCCGGCTGCATCAGATCGTTTATCTCCTCCACGACATCACGAATGGTTACCAGCCGGCCGGAACCGATGTCGACGCTGCGCCCCTCCAGCGCTTCCCCCGATGCCGCCAGTGCGAGGTAGCCATCCACCACATCATCGACGTAGATCCAGTCCACCTCGCGCACGCCGCTGGAGAGACGGGGTGTTTCCCCGGCCAGAAACGAACGGATGACGTAGGGGATCAGTTTGTTGAGGTCTTTCTGATCCGGGCCGTAGACCATGAACAGTCTTGCGGTGACCACCGGTGTGCCATAGAGCGCGTGGAACATGCGTGCATAGCCACTTCCCGCCCATTTGGCGGCGGCGTAGGGGGAGGAGGGGACAGGGGCTTCGCCCTCCGGCTCTTCCAGCGAGCCGGTGAGAATGATCCGCCGGCATTCCGGTTGCCGGGCGAAGGTGAGCAGGTTGACGGTGCTGGTCAGGTTGCTGTGGAAGGCGGGCAGCACGATATCCCGATCCCGCCCTCCGGTCACGTAGCTGGCCAGATGGAAAATCACCTCCGGTGGATCCGGTTCCAGCAACCGTTTTACGTAGCCGGCATCCGCCAGGTCGCCAAAGGACCACTGGAGATCGGGGTCGAGCCCCTCTCTGGGCCGGGTGGCGACGCCGGTGACGGTTACGCCCATCCTTACCAGTCTCCGCGCAAGCGCGGAACCGATAAAGCCGCTGGCGCCGGTGACCAGCGCCGATGTGAACGGAAGCCGGTCGCCGTTACTCATGTGAGAGCAGTCCTGCTTCGATGAGCGCGTTGGCGGCCGCCTTGATTTTTCCGAACGGGGTTCCGGCGCGTTCGGCGATATCCAGCAGGCTGTGTTTCCCGTCGCTCAGGTTCAGCACCCATAGCAGCGCCATTTCGTCGAATGCGTGGTGAGCCGTCGCGCCAACGGCCCGGTAAAGCCCGCGCTTGCCCAGTTGCGGTTCGCATTTCGGGTTTTGATTGATGTAGGTTGAATTGTTTTCCAGCAGGTCGACAACCTGCAGATAGATCGCCAGCGACTCTGCCAGGGAGTGCGGCTTGACCAGTTCCAGGTTGTCGGCCGAGGTGTGGTACTCCGGATAGCAGCCGTGACTGCTGCGCGACAGGCTGCCTACCGGCAGGTCGAAGCCGGGGGAGCAGTACTGTCTTTCGTCGTAGCCATAGGGGTAGAAGTCGATCAGTTCGAAGTGGCCGCCCTCCTGGCCCAGGATGTGTTGTACGGCGCGGTCGATGACAGCGTTGCCCTGCCGGCTTTTCTTGTAGGTGAACGGCCCTTCGTCGCCGACACAGACCACCACAAGGCCGTGCTTGATCCGGGCCGCCTGCGCCTCGTTGCGGGCCAGCCAGGTGATGGAGCCGATGGTGCCGGGAATGAACAGAAAACGGTAGCTGTAGCGCAGCGTTTTCCCCCGCAGCAGCCGGGCCAGTTGAACCATCAGCGCAATCCCCGAGAGGTTGTCGTTGCACAGGGAGGGGTGGCAGATGTGGCAGGAGAACAGCACCTCCTCTTCGGTTTCACCGGGGATGAGGCACTCGCCGTAGCTCAGCGCGCCATCGGTGAGCGAGGCGTCGATCACCACCCGGTAGTTGTCTTCCGGAAGCGATTGCAACTGGTTGTGGCTGAGGCAGAAGCCCCAGTTCTCCTTGTAGTAGGAGGTCCGGTAGGGGATCCAGTCGGGGTGGTCGGGCAGGGAGTGGAGGTGCTGTTTCAGCTCGGCGAGATTGACGGTTTTGTTCACCGGCGTGCTGTAGTTGAGCACATGCAGGTTGTTGTTGCGGAAGTCGATGATGCGTTCGCCCCGGCTGTTTTCCACCCAGGCCTCTTCGATGTTCCACTCCTTCGGCACTGTCCAGTCGAAGACCCGGGTTCCGGTCGGAACCTCGTGGCGTGTCAGCGGTATGTTGCGGCCGATGATGTCCAGCGTCCGGCGTACGCCGTTGCCGGTGATGCTGCGGCAGATCGGGTACAGTTCGCCGATCAGCCCGTGCATCTGCTGGCCGCGCTCGCTGAGCCGGGGTTTGGTTTCAAACAGATCAATCATGGCTGAAATGTGTTGTCGTCGAAGTCGGGCAGTTCGGCATCCTTGCGGGATATTATACGGTTTTTCTCTTCGGGCCACGCTATGCCAAACGCCGGATCGTTCCAGCGAACGCCGCTGGCGGCGCCGGGTTCATGGCACGCCGACATCTGGTAGAAAACCTCGCTGTTGTCCGCCAGGGTCTGAAAGCCGTGGGCGAACCCTTCGGGAATGTACAGCATGGTTCGGTTGCGTTCTGTCAGTTCGATGGCGAAGCTCTGTTTCCAGGTGGCCGATCCGGGGCGCAAATCGATAATGACATCGAAAATCGCCCCCCGGGTGCAGCGCACCAGCTTGGCTTCGCCATACGGCGCGCGCTGAAAATGCATGCCGCGCAACGTACCCCGGCGGTGGTTGAAGGAGATGTTGCACTGCTTCAGTTCCGGGTTCAATCCATGTTGCCGGAACGTTTGCTGGCACCAGGTTCTGGCGAACAGGCCGCGTTCGTCCTCCAGCGCTTGTATGTCGATAACGAAAGCGCCTTCGAGTGGCGTTTCGGTAAAGATCATGGATAGACCCTGACCTCCGGAATGGGCACCACGAACTGGCCGCCCCAACTGCGGATATCCGCCATCTGCTCCATGATCTCGTCTTTCAGATTCCAGGGAAGAATCAGCAGATAGTCGGGCCGGGTCTGCCGGATTGCCTGCGGATCGCGAATCGGCAGATGGGTGCCGGGCAGGTAGCGCCCCTGTTTGTGCGGACTCAGATCGACGGTGTAGTCGATAAAATCGTTCCGGATGCCACAGTAGTTCAGCAAGGTGTTGCCTTTTGCGGGGGCGCCGTAGCCCACGATGGTCTTGCCGGCCCGTTTGGCTTCGATCAAGAACTCCAGCAGTTTGCGTTTGGTCTCCTTTACCTGTTCGGAGAACGCGGTGTAGGTCGAAACATCGGTGAGTCCGGCCGCGATCTCCCGCTGGCGCAGCGCATTTACCCGGTCGGTGACCGTTTTCCCGCTATCGGAGTCGTGCCGGGCATAGATGCGGAGTGAGCCGCCGTGAGTCGGGATCTCCTCCACGTCGAAGATTACCAGGCCGTGGGCGGCAAAGATTTTTTCCACCGTCAGCAGGGAGAGGTAGGAGAAGTGCTCGTGGTAGATGGTGTCGAACTGGTTGTGTTCCATCAGCTGCATCAGGTGGGGGAACTCGATGGTAATCACGCCGTCGTCCGCCAGGATGATCTTCTGCCCTGCAACAAAGTCGTTGATATCGGGGACGTGGGCCAGCACATTGTTGCCGATGAGCAGATCCGCCCGGTGCCCCTTGGCGGCCAGCTCCTTGGCCAGCGCGACGCCAAAGAATTCGGTGATGCTGCGAACGCCTATCTCCCTGGCGGCGTCGGCGCAGTTCTCGGAGGGTTCGATCCCCAGCACCGGGATGCCCCGCTCAACGAAATTTTTCAGCAGATAACCGTCGTTGCTGGCCAGCTCCACCACCAGGGAGCCGGCGCCGTACCCGAACCGGTCCATCATCATCAGGGCGTAGTTGCGCGCGTGCTCGAGCCAGCTCTGGGAGAAGGATGAAAAGTAGGCGTAGTCGTCGTTGAATATCTCGTCCCGGGCCTGAAACGCTTCCAGTTGGACCAGGAAGCAGTTACCGCAGACATAGGCGTGCAGCGGATAGAAATATTCGACGGATTTCAGGTTCTCCTCTTTGATGTTTGCGTTCGATACGGGAGACATTCCCAAATCCGCAAACGTGTCTTTCAGTCGGGTGTTACAAAATCGGCAGGTGCCTGTCGTTGCCACGTTGCTGTTCCTCTTGTTGTTTCAGGGTAACTATTCAGCTCACCCCTGAAATCCGCCATTTCTGCGTTGAAAAAGGGTCATTTACACGCCGTAAACTCCCATTTTTCGCCTTGAACTGACGAATTTCAGGGGCAATCTGAACAGTTACCGGCTTGTTTCATACTATGCTGAATAGTTACGTTTCAGGTACGAAGTGTTGTGACTACCAGATTTTCCACGGAGCCTTGCCGGATTCCCAAAGCTCTTCCAGGTTTCGTTTGTCCCGCATGGTGTCCATCGAATGCCAGAACCCCTCGTGCACGAATGCCGAAACCTGTTTCTCCTTGACCAACTGCTGCATCGGCCTGGCTTCCCACATGGTTTCATCCGACTCGATGTAGTCGATCACCTTCGGCGACAGCACGAAAAATCCGCCGTTGATCCAGCCGCCGTTGGCTGTTTTTTCGATGAAGTTGGTGACCTTGCGCCCCTCCATGCGCAGGGTTCCGTAGCGGTGCGCCGGCTGGACGGTGGTCAGCGTAACCAGATCGTCGTGGGAGCGGTGAAACGCAATCAATCGGGCGATGTCGACGTTGGATATGCCGTCGCCGTAGGTAAAGCAGAAATCCTCGTCATCCAGAAAATCACGGATGTAGCGGAGGCGTCCTCCTGTTCCGCTATCGGCTCCGGTATCGATGAGCGTGACGCGCCAGGGCTCGGAGGCGCTTTGATGAACCTCCATCCTGTTGTGTTTCATATCGAAGGTGACATCGGAGACATGAAGGAAGTAGTTGGCAAAATACTCCTTGATCACATAGCCCTTGTAGCCGCAGCAGATGATAAAGTCATGGATGCCGTGCGCGGAATAGAGCTTCATGATGTGCCACAGCATCGGCTTGCCGCCAATCTCCACCATCGGCTTTGGCCGCACGGATGTCTCTTCGGATAACCGGGTGCCCAGTCCACCGGCAAGAATAACTGCTTTCACAAAACACCTCCCTCTGGAGTTCGGGGCGAACTCCGTTTGTCTCTATCGGTTTGCCGGGTGCAACCATTCAGCTCACCCCTGAAATCCGCCATTTCTGCGTTGAAAAATGGTCATTTACACCCGTAACCTCCCATTTTTCGCCTTGAACTGGCGGGTTTCAGGGGCAATATGAACGGTTACCGGCTTGTTTCATACCATGCTGAATAGTTACTGCCGGGTTAACAATGATACCTTCATCAGCGGTAGCCTGGAATCATTGTCACATATCGGATAGTTGTTCTGTAGTCTTGACTCTTCCATTGTAACTATTCAGCTCACCCCTGAAATCCGCCACTTCCTCGTTGAAAAAGGCTCCTTCAGGCCGAACAGAATGCTCCAATGCCGCGGAGCGCAAGGATGCGCGGGGCGGCCCCGGCGTAAACTCACGAATTTCAGGCGCAAGCCGGGCAGTCACCTGTTTTCTTCCTTGAGCGGGCGGGGTGGCAGGACAGTTTCCGGGCAAGCTGCCTGCCACCGGGTTAACCTGTTCATTCGAGCGCCTTGCTGCCGGTGTGTGTTGTGGCTCCGCGGGAGCCGGTGCGGAATCAGGGGGTTTTGCAGGCGGTGCCGCCACCGGCTATGTTTGTGGTGAGCAGATCATTGAGGCCCATGATGATGCTGTCTCCCTGCAAGCGCCCGATAAACAGTTTCCCTGCTGTCTCGAAAGTAAACCCGTTCCCCTCCAACAGCGCTGTGTCGGCCGGTATATCGAACACCCTGTCCTCAGAAAACAGGTAAACCTTTCCAGATAATTTGTTGTTGTTAATGGCTATTGACATAACTCCCACGCCGGTCAATTCAAAATCCCCACCGGCGGTTTCAGCCCCCAGTTGCAGCGTTCCCCGGTAGATGTCGCCCCCGGTTCCGGCGGGAAGAGGCACTGTTTTTCTGCTGCCTGTCAGGTTGATGTTCTCTTCCGTGGAACCGAAGGTTCCGCTGCCGGTGATGGTTCCCGAGGGGGACAGCTCTCCGCTCCACTCCGGGGCAGGTTGCATGGCGGTGTCTGCGGACAGCTTGCTGGTGAAAGTGCCGGCGGCGTCGGCGTTGAGTTTGCCGCTCAAGCTGAAGGGTGTATCGCCGGCGCTGTTGCCCACGCCGGCGATGTTCCCCTCGTCATCGACAACAAATGTCCATTGGCCCTGCCGGGACGGGCCGGTGAACGTGCCGCTGTATCCGCCGCTGTATGCGCAGTAGAAGCTCTTCTCCAGATGCTCTTTTGCCTTGGTGGCGGCAGGCAGGGCCGCACTCCTTCCGTCGATGCTGCCAGCCTCTGCCAGAATGGCCGCGACGGCATTGTCGAACTCCTCGCTGAAGAAGTCGACCGGCGGCCACTGTTGCGCGGCGGACTTGATGCCCGCAGAGAGTGTGATGCCGTTGCCGGCGTCGCCATCCTCGTCCAGCGCCAGCAGGAGGCGGCTGATGTTCTGCACGGCGGGTGTGGCGCTGCTGCCGTTCGGAACCAGGCTCATGGGGGTGATGGTGGGTTGCCCCGGCGCTGTTCCCAGGGTGACGTTGCCGATGGCGAAGGTGACGGATTCCCCCTCGAGATAGCCGAACTGCCCCCGGCTGTCTGTCTCCCCGGAAAGCGTGGGGGTGCGGTAGTCCAGATTTGCCACCGCGCTGTCGAGAAACTGTCCGGTAGCGGTTTTCTGTTGCTGGTCGAAGACCGGGAGGTCGTCGCCACTGCAGCCGGCGTTGAGAACGGTGGCTGCCAGCAGCCAGGGAAATAGTGTTTTTCGGAGAGTCATGAATAGCGAGTTTCCGGAAGCTGCTGCTGTTGTCAATAAGTCGTTTGTGGTCTGATCACAACAATGTGCTTGATTAATCAGGAGTATTGTATATTATAACGCAGCAGTTGGGAGGCTGTCTTTCCCCGTTTTGTTACAATTGTGTATTTCCGCTGGTTGACAAGGATAAGCATAATTATCAGGAGTATGTATGAAAAATAGAGTTCTGCGAGTTTTGCCCGCCATGGTCATGGCGAGCGCTTTTGCTGCCCCGGTCAGCGCCGAAGTCGATAATCGCACCTATATCGCGCCGGCCATCTCCTATGTTGGTGCCGACGACGACAGGCTGGCCGACGACGGCGCCGGCTTGCAGCTCGGGTTCGGCAAGGCTGTCAGCGAGCGCTGGAACATGGAATTCAGCCTGGTGGGGGATGTTCTCGATCTGGCGGATGGGGATGACGAGTATGAGCAGGCCGGTGTTCTGATTGACGGGCTTTTTTTCTTTACCCGTAATCCGGCCTTTGCCCCGTATGCCGTCATAGGCGCCGGTGCATTGAATACCTCGTTCGCCGGGGACAGCAACAACACCAACCCGATGGCGAATATCGGTGTGGGCTTTTTCCGTCAGTTGACGGCCGGCGGAACCCAGCTTCGCCTCGATGCCCGTTTTCGTATCGACGAGGATGACAGGAGCGTCCCGGGTGGTGAAACCCATGAGCGCTTCGAGGACTGGCTGGTGAATGTTGGTCTGGCGATTCCTTTCGGCGCGGTTTCGGAACCTGAGCCGGAACCTGCTCCCGAGCCGGTGGCGGAGACGGCCGCCGCGCCCGCGCCTGCTCCGGTGGTGGTCGACAGTGACGCGGACGGCGTACCCGACGGGCAGGACGCCTGCGGGGGAACGCCGGCTGGCGCCAGGGTGGACAGCAAAGGGTGCGAGCTGGATGGTGACGGCGACGGGATCGTGGATAGCAAGGATGAGTGTCCGGCCACTGCTGCGGGCATCAAGGTCGATACCCGTGGGTGCGAGATCCCGGAGGTTGCCGTACTGCATGGCGTTACCTTTGTCTCCGGCTCCGATGAGTTGATGCCGGAGTCTCAGACCGTTCTCGATGAAGTTGCGGCATCACTGCTCAAGCATCCCGATATGGTGGTCGAGGTGGCCGGGTATACGGACAGCACAGGCTCCAAGGCCTTCAACGAGAAACTGTCCTATCAGCGGGCCAAGGCGGTGAGTGATTACCTGGTTGGCAAAGGGGTTGCCTCCGATAATCTGGTCGTTAAAGGGTATGGCCCCGCCAACCCCGTTGCCAGCAACGATACCGCCGAGGGGCGCGCAAAAAACCGCCGCGTCGAGCTGCGCATCCTGAGCAAATAGGCAGCGGGCATCGCGCCCTGCCGCGGGGCCGTGGTGGCAAAACTGCCACCACGGCCCTTTTCGGTTTCGGGGGGGCGGTCAGTACCGGCTCTTCACTATGAGGTTGGCAGTGTGACGCCGGTCTGTCCCTGGTATTTTCCACCCCGATCCCTGTACGAGGTTTCACAGATTTCGTCGGACTCGAAAAACAGCACTTGCGCGACCCCTTCATTGGCATAGATTTTCGCGGGGAGCGGCGTGGTGTTGGAGAACTCGAGGGTGATATGGCCCTCCCATTCCGGTTCCAGCGGGGTGACGTTGACGATGATGCCGCAGCGGGCATAGGTGGACTTGCCCAGGCAGATGGTCAATATGCTGCGGGGGATCCGGAAGTACTCCACCGTGCGCGCCAGTGCGAAAGAGTTGGGGGGGATGATACAGACATCGCCCTTGAAGTCCACGAAGCTGCCGTCGTCGAACTCCTTGGGATCAACGATGGCGGAGTTGATGTTGGTGAAGATCTTGAATTCGTCGGCACAACGGATATCGTAGCCGTAGCTGGAGGTGCCGTAGGAGATTACCCTGCCGGCTTCGGTGTCCCGTACCTGACGGGGTATGAACGGCTCGATCATATTGTGCTTTTGCGCCATGCGGCGGATCCAGTGGTCGGATTTGATGCTCATCTGCCGGGTTTTCCTTGTTGACTATTTCTCTACGTAACTATTCAGCTCACCCCTGAAATTCGCCATTTCTGCGTTGAAAAATGGTCATTTACACGCGTAAACTCCCATTTTTCGCCTTGAACTGACGAATTTCAGGGGCAATCTGAACAGTTACTGGCTTGTTTCATACTATGCTGAATAGTTACTTCTCTACTACGATATTGGGGAACTTGTGGCTGAAATCTCTTGGCCGCCGGGCGAGCTGTGCGGCGGTATGGCGCGCCATGTCACGGTAGACGGCGGCCAGGCGGCCTCCGGGATCGGCAACCAGGGTAGGGTTGCCGCTGTCGGCCTGTTCGCGGATGGCGGCGTCCAGTGGCAGCGAGCCCAATAGCGTGATCCCGTACTGCCCGGCCAGCCGTTTACCGCCCCCTTCGCCAAAGATGTGCTCCTCATGACCGCACCGGGAGCAGATATGGGTGCTCATGTTTTCTACCACGCCGAGCACCGGAACTCCAACCTTTTCAAACATTTTCAGTCCCTTACGCGCGTCCAGCAGGGCGATGTCCTGCGGAGTGGTTATGATGACGGCGCCGCTGACCGGCACCTTTTGCGCCAGGGTGAGTTGAACATCACCGGTGCCGGGAGGCAGATCGACGATCAGATAGTCGAGACCCTGCCAGCGGGTATCGTTGATCAACTGCAGCAGCGCGCTGGTCACCATCGGGCCGCGCCAGATCATGGGTGCTTCTTCATCGACGAGATAGCCGATGGAGATGGTCTGAAGGCCGTGGCTGACAACCGGCTCCATCGATTTGCCATCCTTCGACTCCGGCTTGCCCGATGCGCCAATCATGCGCGGAAGGCTGGGGCCGTAGATGTCGGCGTCCATGATCCCCACCGTCGCGCCCTCGGCCTGCAGGGCAAGCGCCAGATTGACCGCTGTGGTGGATTTGCCGACCCCCCCTTTTCCGGATGCCACGGCAATCACGTTTTTTACCTCTCTGAGTGGTTGTACCCCCTTCTGTACCGCATGGCGGATAATCTGTGTGCTGATATCGAGGTTCAGGCGGGAGACCCCTTCGATGGCAGTGATCCGCTGCCGCAGCTGCTTGTCCAGCTCCGGGTGGTAACCGCTGGCAGGGAAGCCCAGCGCTACACTGATATCGACTGCTCCTCCGGAGATACTGATCTTCCTTACGCATTTTGCAGAGAGCAGATCGGTTTCCAGCCACGGATCGATATAGCTGCTGATGGCCGATTCTACTTGTGTTCGGGACGGATCACTCATTAAACTGCTCCATAATTTTTAGCCACCGCCTATTATGAGGTAAAAATCCCGTCATGAATATTCTGCTAGCCAATCCGCGTGGATTTTGCGCCGGGGTTGATCGCGCTATCGAGATTGTGGAGCGCACCCTTGAGCGGTTCGGTGCGCCTATCTATGTGCGCCATGAGGTGGTGCATAACCGGTTCGTGGTGGAGGGATTGCGTGTCAAGGGGGCCAGGTTTGTCCAGGAACTGGATGAGGTGCCGGACGGTGCCATCGTCATTTTCAGTGCTCACGGTGTCTCCAGGGCGGTTCAGCAGGAGGCGCGCCGCCGCAATCTCAAGGTGTTTGATGCGACCTGCCCGCTGGTTACCCGCGTGCATCGCGAGGTAGAGCACTATGCCCGGGAGGGGCGCGAGTGTATCTTGATCGGTCACGCCGGCCATCCCGAGGTGGAGGGCACCATGGGGCAGTATGACAGCGCCAGCGGCGGGATCTATCTGGTGGAGGTTCCGGAAGATGTGGAGCACCTGAAGGTGAACAATCCCGATAATCTGGCCCTGGTGACGCAGACCACGCTCTCTCTCGATGATACCCGGCAGGTGATTGAGGTGTTGCGCAGGCGGTATCCGAATATCCTGCAGCCGAAAAAAGATGATATTTGCTATGCTACCCAGAACCGGCAGGATGCGGTCAAGGATCTGGCTCACCGCTGCGATCTGGTGCTGGTGGTCGGTTCTCCAAGCAGCTCCAACTCCAACCGGTTACGGGAGGTGGCCCAGCGCAACGGCGCTTCGGCGTACCTGATCGACGATGCAGGGGAGATTCAGCGGCAGTGGCTGGATGGGAAGAAGCGTATTGGCCTGACGGCAGGCGCTTCAGCGCCGGAAGTTCTGGTTCAGGAGGTGATCGCGCAGTTGAGGGCCTGGGGAGCGGATTCCGTCGAGAATTTCATCACCCGTCCGGAGAAGGTGGTATTCAGGTTGCCGGAGGGCCTGCGGGATCCCTGAGCCGTGCATCCACCGGTTCGCGGCTGGCTTGTGTTCCGGATCAGTCGGGTGGAAAGATCACGTCTCCCGGGTAATCCAGGGCGTCCCCGCTGTATTCACTGCACGATACGTTGGTCACTCTGGCCGAAGGCGAACCGCGCCACAGCCACGCCGTCAGCGCCTGCAGCTGTTCCGGCCTGCCGCTGGCGACCACTTCCACGCTGCCATCCGGCAGGTTGCTGGCCCCTCCGCGCAACCCCAGTGCGGCCGCCTCGTCGCGGGTTGCGGCGCGGAAAAAGACGCCCTGTACGTGACCTTCGACGATACAGCGGATAGACGAACTGCTCACGGTATCATTTTTCGTGTTTGCGTATGAATTTCTCGATGGCCTCTCCGGTGATGATGCCTGCCTGGTGCCCAACTATCTTCCCCTCTGGAGAGACCAGGTAGGTGGTGGGTAACCCCGGGATCGGTCCGAGCACATCAGGGGAGCCGGGTTCCAGCTTCAGTACAGGGTAGTTGATGGCAAACCTGGTGGCGAATTTTTTTAGTTGCTCGGTGCTTATCTGCTCATACGCAATCCCCAGAACCACAGCCTTTCCCTTGTTGCGTTCATGGAACTCGACCAGATCGGGAATCTCGACCCGGCAGGGAGGGCACCAGGTTGCCCAGTAGTTTACTACGACCCATTTGCCCCGGTAGTCTGAAAGGCGGTAGGTTTTTCCATCGATTCCCGGCAGGTTGAAATCTTCAACAGCGGTGGCATGGCCAGCAGACAGGACGAGCAGCATCAACCCGGCAACCAGGTAATACAGCGGCATCAGGAAGACAGACTTGACACCTGCCGCGGCGCGGCCTCCAGGGGGTCGTGGCCTGTCCCCTTGCCAGGAGCCACGGCGCGGAGACGCGGCATTCCTGTTGTTCCCGGCCGGCTTTTTCAGGGAGAGGCCGCCGTCCGCAGGCCTGCAGGCTGTGTTATCAACGCTTACGCCAGGCGGACAGATGGCGGCCAGGACAGGTATATTCAGCAGCCGGGTTACTATTGGCGCAAAAAACAGGCTCGTCTTTTTCAAGGGGGTTCTCCTGCTGCGGGTTGTCTCAGTGGTAACTATTCAGCTCACCCCTGAAATCCGCCATTTCTGCGTTGAAAAATGGTCATTTACACGCGTAAACTCCCATTTTCCACCTTGAACTGACGAATTTCAGGGGCAATCTGAACAGTTACCGGCTTGTTTCATACGATGCTGAATAGTTACTCTCAGTGTTTGTTCTCTGCCTGGTGGGAAAGATACAGAGCCAGTCCAATCAGCGCAATGCCACCGGAGAGCATCAGCAGATCCAGGGCGGTAGTAAAACTCATGCCGATAGCATACTCGAAGAAGCGCACAATCAGAATCATCAGGATGACCTTGGCCAGCCGGTTCTTCAGGTCGTCCAGACTGTGAATGAGCAGCACGTTGGAAGATCTGTCCGAGTTTTCAGCCAAATCAATTTTGCTGATGAAGAGTTCATACAGGCCCAGCGCAAAGATCAGCAGCACCGTTGCCAGCAGATAGCCATCCACGATCTCCACCACGTGGGTGATAATGGAGGCGCGTAGTGCGCTCCGCTCTTTACCGTCCAGCCCGGGCTGGCCATACTCGAATGCGTGATGGATGGTGTAGATTGCGTCGACGGTGGCGATATAGAATACGGTAAACGCGATGAGCAGACTGCAGATGACGGCAATCAGAACGACAAAACGGCTGTTCCACAGCAGGTGTTCGAAGCTGGCCTCAAATTTTTTTATCATGATCGGTTATAGTGAATTGGCGACGCGGCGGATCCTGCCCTGCGTCTATTGTTCCAGATGCTGTTTTACCGCCGAGGCATGGCGCGCCTTCAGTGCCATCTTCTTGGCCTCGAGGGCGCTTTGGCGGGCCTTGCGGTAGTTTTTCTTCTCGAGCAGTCGCGTTGCCTCTTCCAGCAGCCGTTCGGCTTCGCCAAAACTGATCGGTGCGTAGCGGCCGGCATCGGCTTCACGGGCGGCCTGCACCGCCTGCCGGGCGTCGCTCATCTCCTGTACCGGCGGCATGCTGGCGCACCCTGCGCCGATCACCAGCGGTATGACGACGAGAAGAAGCCTTCCGGATGTTGTGACTGATCCCGCAACCGGATATACCGGCTTCAGAGCAGCAAGCAGGGTATGCATCAGGGCGCGGACCCAGGAGAAGGGTTTACCCGCTTGCCAGGCGCCGTAACGCGGGGGTGCGCCATGGCTGTCGTTCCCGACCGGTTGCGTTTTCAGGGAAGGGCTGTCGTGTGCATGCCTGCAGGCTGCGTTATCGAATCTGGCTGCAGGCGCGCGGGCCGCAGCCGAGGCTGATACATTCGGTTGCCGGGTGAATCGTGCTCTTGGCATCTCGTAGCCTGTCTGAGTAATCTGTAGAAAAATCGTAACTATTCAGCTCACCCCTGAAATCCGCCATTTCTGCGTCGAAAAATGGTCATTTACACCCGTAAACGCCCATTTTTCGCCTTGAACTGACGGATTTCAGGGGCAGTCTGAACAGTTACCGGTTTGTTTCATACTATGCTGAATAGTTACGAAAAATCAATGAAAAAGAGCTGTCTGGGCAGCTTGCAAGCTAACATTGCACCTGTGGGCTGTCAAGACAGCGCCGGAAGCAGCCTTCCGGCCGGGTGGCTGGCAATCGTAACGGGCCGGTAGTATCTTGTCCAACTATCCTGATGAAATTTTTTGGAGAAAGGCTATGGGTGATATTCTGGTGCTCTACTACAGCCGTCATGGCGCCACGGCGGAGATGGCCCGCCATGTTGCGCGTGGTGTGGAGGAGGTAGAGGGGGTGCAGGCGCGGTTGCGGACGGTGCCTCCGGTATCCACCGTGTGCGAAGCGGCTGAGGATGACATCCCTGCTTCCGGCCCCCCCTATGTCCAGTTGCAGGATTTGCAGACGTGTGCCGGCCTCGCTCTGGGCAGCCCGACCCGTTTCGGAAACATGGCTGCGGCAATGAAGTATTTCCTGGATGGCACTGCGCCACAGTGGTTATCCGGAGCGCTGGCCGGCAAGCCGGCTGCGCTGTTCACATCGGCTTCGAGCATGCATGGTGGTCAGGAGAGCACCCTGCTGTCGATGATGCTGCCGCTGCTTCATCATGGCATGCTGATTGTTGGCCTGCCCTGCAGCGAGACCGATCTGCTGCATACCCGCAGTGGAGGAACGCCCTATGGCGCCAGCCACCTGGCGGGTGTTGACAGCGATCTCCCTTTGAGCGAAGAGGAGCGGCGGCTCTGTCTGGCGCTGGGCCGGCGGGTGGCGGAAACAGGCCGGGCGCTGATGAAGCGGGGCTGATGATTGTGGAGTTGAGGGTTCCCCCTCCGCTGGTGGCTTTGGTTCTGGCCGGGGGCATGTGGGTGATTGCGGAGTCCACAACCGCTGCCTGGTTGATTCTGGAGTTGCCCCGCGCGCTTCCCCTGGGGCTGTTGCTTGCGGGCGTGGCGGTGGAGCTGTCTGCGGTAGTTTTGTTTCTCCGGGCGAGCACGACGGTAAACCCGATGAGGCCGGGAAGAACCGCGCGGTTGATCGAAACCGGAATCTACCGTCTCAGCAGGAACCCGATGTACCTCGGCCTGTTGTTGGTGCTGTTCGCCTGGGCGTCGTGGTTGGGGAGTGTTCCCAACCTGGCTGTTCTGGTATTTTATGTTTGGTATATCACCCGGTTCCAGATTATTCCGGAAGAGCGGGTTCTCGAGAGGTTGTTTCCGGAGCGGTTCAATGTCTACCGGGCGCGGGTGCGCCGCTGGCTGTAAGCGACAGCCGAACCTGCATCGTCGTATTGATCTGCGTTCATTCGCCCGCTACTCTGGAGGGCTGGCCCTGCCGCTGACAGGCCAACCCTTCGGGCGCTCCTGCGGCGTTGCAGTGTTTGACAAGGGAACAACCCTTGCCTGCGCACTGCGCCTTGCCGCGAAACACCACAGGGACGCTGAATCCTGATTTATTACCTTGACGGAGTACTAGGAGCCTGTCGGATTTAGGAATAATCTACTGCGCGGGTGGGAGAGCGGTTCAAATTTCCCCGATTTTCCGTTGCGCAGGCCCACTATGCGCCTCAAAATCGTAAAAATTTGACCTCGCTCTCCCACCATGCTCGCTACGATTACCTGAATCCGACAGGCTCCTGGGGGGCGCGTTCTCAATTAATTGAGAACGCGCCCTAAGCTGAATAGTTACATCATTTGTAACTATTCAGCTTAGTATGAAACAAGCCGGTAACTATTCAGATTACCCCTGAAATTCGTCAGTTCAAGGCGAAAAATGGGAGTTTACGCGTGTAAATGACCATTTTTCAACGCAGAAATGGCGGATTTCAGGGGTGAGCTGAATAGTTACCAAATGATTTTGGCAGTGTAGTTCGTGCTGCTCCTGCCGTGAGTCCCGGGCGTTATGTCAACGTTGGTCAGGCTTGGCTTTTTTGAGAAACCGTATCAATTCATCGGGAGGTAGCGGGCGGCTGTAGAGATAGCCTTGCACTTCGTCGCACCCCTGCTCCTGCAGATAGCGGAGCTGCTCTTCGATCTCCACCCCTTCAGCCAGCACCTGCAGCTTCATGCTGTGGCCCAGGGCGATGATTGGAATAATCATTCCTGCATCCATTCTTCCGCTGGTGATATCGCGCACGAAGGACTGGTCGATTTTCAATCGGTTGATGGGAAAGCGCTTCATGTAGCTGAGGGATGAGTAACCGGTGCCAAAGTCGTCGATGGACAGGGCGATTCCCATTTCACTCAGTTCATGCAGTATTCTGATGGTGCTCTCCGTATCCCGCATGACGATACTCTCGGTCAGCTCCAGCTCCAGCTGTGAGGGCGGCATTCCGGTTTCGCTGAGGATATCTGCGATCAAGTTGGTCAGGCCGGGGGTGTGGAACTGGCGGGCCGAGAGATTGACCGCCATTCTGACCGGGTTGTAACCGTTGCTGATCCACGCCTGGTGTTGTGCGCACGCTGTTCGCAACACCCATTCGCCAATGGGAACGATCAGCCCGGTTTCTTCCGCCACTGGAATGAACCTGTCCGGCAGGATGAGTCCCTGTTCGGACTGTTGCCAGCGGATGAGAGCTTCCATTCCGTCCAGGGCGCCGCCGTTTTTCAGTGAAAACTGGGGTTGATAGTAGAGTTCGAATTCGTTTCGTTCCAGAGCGCGCCGCAGCTGGTTTTCCAGGGTCAGGCGTTCGGTGGCGCTGGTGGTCAGATCGCGGGTGTAGAGCTGGTAGTTATTGCGGCCCTCCGCCTTGGCGCGGTACATGGCGGCATCGGCGTTGCGAACCAGTGTCTGCGCATCTTTTCCGTCGCCCGGGTAGAAGCTGATCCCGATGCTGGCATTGATGAACACCTCCTGCTCCTCCAGGCAGAACGGCTCATTGAACAGCGCCAGAATGTGTTTGGCGACTGCGGCGACACCCTCCTGGCTCTTCAGCGCCTCGACTATCAGCACGAACTCGTCGCCACCGAGGCGTGCAATGGTATCTTCGGCGCGCAGGGCCTCTTTCAGGCGCTCGGCGACTTGTTGCAGCAGCATGTCGCCCTTGGCGTGACCCATGGAGTCGTTGATGTTTTTGAAACGGTCCAGATCGAGGAACAGGATGGCAGCCTGGCTCCCCTCGCGCTGCGCCCGCAGTATTGCCTGTTCCAGCCGATCGTGGAACAGTAGCCGGTTGGGCAGTCCGGTAAGGGGGTCATGGTGCGCCAGGTGTGAAAGTTTGTACTCCGTCTCCTTGATTCGGCTGATGTCGCTGAATATTCCAACGTGATGGGTGGTCTGCCCATCCTTGTCGGTGACCACGTTGACGGTCAGCAGTTCGGGAAAAATCTCTCCGTTTTTACGCCGGTTCCACAGCTCCCCCTGCCACTGCCCGGTCTCGTTCAGTGATTGCCACATGGCCTGGTAAAACGCCTGGTCATGGCGGCCGGATTGCAGAATGGAGGGGTTTTTCCCCCGTACCTCCTGCAGGGAGTAGCCGGTAATATGGGTAAACGCGCTGTTGACGGCGATAATGCGGTGTCGGGAATCGGTGATGATGATTCCTTCGGAAGTCCCTTCGAATACAACGGCGGCCTGTTTGAGATCCCGCTGGGATTTGTCAATCTCCGCTACCATGTGGTTGAACCCGGTTACCAGCGCCTTCAACTCTCTCAGTGGCGAAGAGACGCGGGAGGGGCGGTAGTCCTGCTTTCCCGCCCGTGCAAAGTCGGCCGAAAGCTCTCGGATGGGCTTGTTTATCCGGTTCACCAGTATCAGGCCGAGCCAGACGAAAGGGAGAACCGCAGCGGTAACAGCGGCCAGCATTTTGAGCATGTTGGCGCGAATGGGGCCTACAATCTGATTCTGCTCCACCTCGATGATGATGCCCCAGTTCATGTTTTTTACGGCGACCGTCATTCCGTAGACCGGTACTCCCAGCACTCCCCGGTAGATCTGGGTGGATTCCCAGTCCTCACCCGCCATGAATGCCGCGACGATCGGCAGCGAGTCGATTTTTTGACCGGCTTCAACGGGAATGCCGTTACCGGTGTTCAGTAGAGTCCCCTCTTTATCAACCAGATAACTGGTAACCTCGTAACTGTTCAGGCCGTTCAGATGGCTGACCAGCGGTTTCCACAGCGCGTAGGCGTCGATGTCGGCCAGCAGAACGGCCAATGGCCGTTCGGCGGAACCCACGGGGACGGCCATGGTAAAGAGCGAGCCTTCGAAGTGGTGCCTGACCGGGCCGATATAGGGTTTTCCCCCCAGGGGAACGGACAGCTCCGGCGGCGGCATGTCGAAGTCGGTGCGCCACTGCCCGAGCAGTGAGGTGCGGTTGACGGGAAGGCCAACGCCTGGATCGTGGCGCTCCAGGGCGGTGATAATCTGTCCGTCCGGTCTCAGCAGCATGAGCGTGTTGAGGGCGGACTCCCGCCCCATCATTTTGCCGAGCAACTCGTCGAGCAGTCGGCGATCCGGATTTTCCCCCGGTGACAAGGTGTAGGCCATGGGATCGGCCTTGTTCTGCAACAGCGTTTGGAGCCGGGATACCTCCTGGTTGATGTGATCGGTACTCAACTCCTTGAAGTACTCCTCCTGTTGCAACGCTTTGTCCAGCAGCAGATGGTAGTAGAACGAGCCTCCCCAGAGCAGGAGTACAACAACGGGTATGAAGCTGGTCAGCAATATCAGCCCATACCAGGCTTTCTTGAGTGAAAGAGAGAAATGCATCTGTTGTCAACGATTGCTATGGAAAACCCGCAGTAACTATTCAGCTCACCCCTGAAATCCGCCATTTCTGCGTTGAAAAATGGTCATTTACACGCGTAAACTCCCATTTTTCGCCTTGAACTGACGAATTTCAGGGGCAATCTGAACAGTTACCGGCTTGTTTCATACTATGCTGAATAGT
>WFVH01000097.1 GCA_015491735.1 Gammaproteobacteria bacterium | reverse complement strand
GTACTGTGGAAGGACTGAACAACAAGGCAAAGGTGATCAGCCACAAGGCATACGGGTTCCGGACAGCCAAGAGCTATATCCGCAACCTCTATCACTGCATGGCTGACCTGCCTCTACCGAAAACCGTGCATACATTTGCGTGACGAACCAGTCAATCAGGGCGCTTCAAAACCACCATCACAGATATTTAACGTCCAGCGTCACGGCCCACCAGATTTTCCATCCTTTGCTTCACTCCCGCCATGGCATAATCACCACTCACACCTGCAAAATTAAACCCGGTTACCAACATATCTTAATAAGGTTAAATACCAAAAACACTTGCTCCAGGCTCGGCCTTGATATACGTGGAGGCGGAAGATTCAGAGAGCATCACCTTCATCATATCTTCAATGAATCCAGAACCTTTTGATGTTGCAGCAACAGATGTACGAGTCATACTTTCCAACCAGAATGAAACATCATTGTTATTTGCAAACAGTGCTCCAGAATGCGCCAAAACAAAAAGCACAAGCGCTGTTGTTGATGTTTTATTCACCTTGTTTCCAAAAGCACTCATCTGACAGACCGAACACCTTGTAATGAGTCGAATTTCAAATTACACATAACAAAAACCAATAGCAATCCCCCAAAAGGGTGAATCTGTTTTGCTGAACTGCTATGTTATTCAGTTGGAGTGCCTTGGCAATCGCATGATCTTTCGTTAAAAGTGGTGTTTGAGGCCTCAAAACTACTACAAATGAACATACGCCTGACACCCGCATTGTGCATGAGCATGGTTCTCAAACAGGCGTGGATAATCTGGCTGATATTTCATCGTGTGCCGGGTTATCTAAAGACTCTCACCGTGGCAGCCGATAAATCCCGAAGAAATCCAATCCAAAGAGAGGTTACAATTTTCTCACATGATCAAAATGGTCCCTGTCTCCCTGCTGCGTCCGGGCATGTTTGTTCACGATCTCAACTGCTCCTGGTTGAAACACCCGTTCATGAACAAGCGTTTTCTCATCGAAGAGGTCGACACCCTCCGCAAGATCCGTGAGATCGGGGTTGGGCAGATCTATATCGACACCGGGAAGGGGCTCGATATCGCGCCGGACGAGCCGGGGAAAGAGGAAATTTCCGAACCGGCCACCCACTCCCTATCCACCAGTGAACGCAGGGAGGTGACGGAACCCGGCAGGAGAACCGGGGCCGAACGCGCATGCCGGATTCTTGGCGAGGCCAACCGCCTGCTGCGGGATATCATGTCCGATGTCAAACTGGGCAAGCAGATTGAAGTGAAGAGTATCAAACCGGTGGTGACGGAGATGGTCTCCACTATCTTCGACAACCAGGATGCGCTGATGGCGCTGACCCGTGTGCGCCAGAGGGACGAGTACACTTTCCAGCACTCGCTAAGCGTGACGGTGTTGCTCGTCGCCTTTGCCAGGACGCTGGGCATGTCCCGGGAAGAGGCGGAGCAGTTCGGCATCGGCGGAATCGTCCACGACATCGGCAAGACCCGCACTCCCGACCATATTCTCAATAAGCCGGCCCGCCTGACGGAGGATGAGTTTCGCATCATGCGGGAACACGTGGTGCACAGCCGCACCATTCTGGAGGAGACCCCGGGCATCTCCGCCATCGCCATGGGGGTAGCCGCCGAGCATCACGAACGGTGGGATGGCACCGGCTATCCCCTCAAGCTGAAAGGCGAGCAGATCACCCTCGCCGGCCGCATGGCGGCCATCGTGGATGTCTATGACGCACTCACCGCCGATCGCGTCTATCATAAGGGCAAGACACCCCGGGAAACACTGGCCATCGTGGTTAAATCGGGTGGCAACCACTTCGACCCCGACCTGGTGAAACACTTCGTCCACAGCATCGGCATCTACCCCGTGGGTTCACTGGTGCAGCTGGAGAGCAGGCGGCTTGCGGTAGTACTGGCATCCAACCGGGAGAGCCTGTCCCGGCCCACCGTGCGTCCCATCCTGGACATCAGGCATCGCGCCTTCATCGTCGAGGAGGACATCGACCTTGCCAGTCCGTCGGTGAAAGACCGTATCATCAGTTCCGAATCAGAGGAGCAGTGGAACCTCCGCCCGGAGCAGTTTATGGGAGTGGGTGAATATTCCGCCGCATGAATAGCGGTCAAAGCCTGGGTGCCGGCTGGGAGGACTCCTGCTTCCCGGTTTCCCCCGCCTGACGACAGGATCCGGAACACACTCCCGCAAAAAACCCGCCACAAGGGCGGGTTGTCACCTGTTCAGCAGGCCGGGGGTCAGTTTATCACGGTGCAGGAGGTCTCTTCCTTGATCAAACCGGACTCGACTGCATCGATTGCCTTTTGATCATGCTCGTTGACAGGGCAGCCGCAGCTGTACCCCTCTTTTGTGGCGTGAAGCCGGGCCTGTTCAATATGCCATTGTGCAACTTTCAGGTGCTGATCAACATTCATCGTTATATCGTCCTCTTGCTATCAACCAAAATAAAATACCACATTACCTGAGTGTTTTACTCGGTTAATTAATATACCACAAACAGAAAATAAAAGTAAAATATCGGGTGAGCCGTGAATCGGATTTCTCATCAAGCGGTTATCGCTTCTGTCTTCGGCCTGTAATCTCCGCAACGAACAACGTTGCACCGCTGATTCTTTTCCTGTCCAAGGATTGAAGTAGAATCGCATATGTGCGATTTTAACGCTCCAAATGCGAAACGACACCACACTGGCCAGCCCGCTTTTACGCCACCTCCTCTCCACGCTGCCGATAGCCTTCCTGCTGTATCTCAGTCAGGCGGGACTACTGCATGCCGAGACAGGCAGCCGTTGGCTGCTGTGTGGGCCATCCGCGATGGCAACCTCCGCCGGGGAACGCACTTTTGACCCGTCTTCGCCACTGGAACTCAGCGCGGATCAGGCGCTGTTCGACAAACAGGGGATCAGCCTGCTGAGCGGCCATGTCGAAATCCAGCAGGGAAACCGGGAGCTGACGGCCAACCGGGCGCTGTACGATTACGGTCAACGCACGGTCAGGGCGAGCGGAGCAGTTCGTTACCGGGATGGCCGTGTGGAAATCACGGGCGAAAGCGCCCGAATAGAGTTGCAGGCCAATACCGGCAGCTTCGACAGCGTGGAGTATCGTCTGCCCGAACACCATGCCCACGGAACGGCATCTCGACTGGAAAAAATCGATCAGACTACCCTTCAGTTGCAGCAAGTCAACTACACCACCTGCAACCCCGGCCACATCGACTGGCAGTTACGGGCTGACAAAATACGCCTGGATCGAAGCAGAATGATGGGGGTTGCCCGTGATGTTTCGGTGCGATTCAAAAATGTGCCCTTTTTCTATTTTCCCTACCTGGTTTTCCCCATCGCCGATAAACGTCTGTCCGGCTTTTTGATGCCGGATATCAGCGTCAACCTGTCCAAAAACAGTGCTGACGTCGCCATACCCTATTACTGGAACATTGCACCAAACCTGGACGCCACCATTACACCCAGGGTGATCGACCGCCGGGGTCTGATGCTGGGCGCGGAGTTCCGCTATCTGACCGCAACCAGCAGCGGTCAAATAGAAGGGAAATATCTGGAAGATGATCGCATGTACGGCGACACGCGCGCGCTGTTGCGGCTCCGCCACCGCAGCCGCTTCAACCCGTACTGGTCCGGAACGGTGGAGTACAACTATGTCAGCGACGAGGATTACTTCATCGACATGGGGGACAGTTTCAACCCCAACACGACCACGCACCAGGAGCGCCGCCTGACATTAAGCTACCGGGACAGCGACTGGTCGTTTTCCGGCACAGCGCTGAGCTACCAGATACTGCAGGGGACCCCTCCCCCCTACCAAAAACTTCCGCAATTGAAACTGCAGTATGTTGGCAGTCAGAAAGAGAACAGTATCAACTACCACTTGACGACCGAATTCACCTACTTCGACGATAATGCCCGCAAACCTACCGGTTCACGTTTCGACATCTCGCCCGGAGTCAGCTACCCGATGCGCACGCTGGCGACCTACTTCATCCCCCGCCTCACCCTGCACCATACACGCTATCTACTGGACAACAGACCGGCGGGAATGGCATCGGCTCCCACTCGCACCTTGCCGGCTATCAGCGTGGATAGCGGAGTGTTTCTGGAGCGGCTTGCTCACTGGGGGAATAGCGCCATGTTGCAGACGCTGGAGCCACGGCTGTTTTATTTGTACATCCCCTACCGGAGACAGAACCAGCTACCCCTGTTCGACACGGCAGCCTACACATTCGATTACGCACAGCTGTTCCGTGAAAATCGCTTTACCAACGCAGACCGCATCAACGATGCCAATCAGTTAAGCATCGGCCTGACGAGCCGGCTTCTGCAAAACAACAACGGCGCCGAGCGGCTCAAGGCCAGTATCGGCCAGATTATCTATTTCAGTGATCGCCGGGTATCGCTGGACGATACCGGGGAGACCGCAGGACAGTCCGACCTGGCCGCCGAGCTGAAAGCCTCGTTCAGCAACCACTGGTCGATAGGCAGCTCCCTGCTGTGGGATCCGCAGAGCGAGCGCAACCGGCGTTTCTCCTCCCGGCTGCAGTACAAGCGCGATGCCCGCCACCTGTTTACAATCGACTACCGCCATCAATACGATCCGGTAAACGGCAGTTACCGTTACAAGCGGTTCGATATCTCCGGAACCTGGGCAATCAACCCCCGCTGGCATCTGTTGGCGCACTGGGATTACGATCTGGACAGCGAGCATACCCGGGAGACCCTGTTCGGTTTTGGCTACGACAGCTGCTGTTGGGGTATCCGCCTGGTGAGCCGCGAGTTCCGCAAAGAGAGCGAAGCGGAACTCGATCGGGCAATTTTTGTCAATCTCGAGCTGAAGGGGCTATCCAACATCAATGGCAAACGAATCGATGCCCTGCTGAAAGATGGTATCCTAGGTTATGAAGTGAACCGATAGAGAATCGACCGTAGATGAAAAGAGTGTATCCACTGATCGCCGCAGCTCTCCTGACCACACCACTGACACTGTTTGCCAGTAACCAAACGGAAAACATCATCCCGCTGGAGTCCATTGCCGCCATTGTCAACGACGACATCATCAGCAATGGCGAGCTGGTCCGAAAGATGAGTGAAATCAAGGATCAACTGCAGCAGAGCGACACGCCGCTGCCCCCCGATGCCGTTCTTCGCCAGCGGGTGCTCGAAAACCTCATTACCCAGCATCTCCAGCTTCAAATTGCTCAGCGTATCGGTATCCGCGTCGACGATGAAACGCTCAACCGGGCGGTGCATAACATCGCTGCCCAGAACAGTCTCAGTCTGGAACAGTTCCGTGACGTACTGGAGAAGGATGGCTATGACTACACCCGGTTCAGGGAGAGCCTGCGCAACGATATCGTCATCAACCGCCTGCGCCAGCGCCAGATCGACAACCGCGTCACCGTCTCCGAGGAGGAGATCGACAACTTCCTAGCAAACCTGAAAGCGCAGGGCGCCACCGATCAGGCCTACCATCTGGGCCATATTCTCATCGCCGTTCCCGAAGCGGCAAAACCGGAACAGATCCAGGCCGCGCGACAGGAAGCGGAACAGATTCTGGAAAAACTGCGCGCCGGTGCTGATTTTGCTCAGACGGCAGTCAGCCATTCTGACGATCCGCAGGCGCTGCAGGGTGGCGATCTGGGCTGGCGCAAAGCCGGACAGTTGCCATCACTGTTTGCTGACATCGTGATAAAAATGCAGCCGGGCGACATCAGCAATCTGATTCGCAGCCCAAGCGGATTTCACATCATCACCCTGCTGGGCAAGCGGGATGAGCAAAGCCAGATGATAACCCAGACACGCGCCCGTCACATCCTGATGCGCCCCACGGAGTTGATCTCCGAACAGGAGATCAGGGAGCGGCTTCTGCAGCTCAAACAACGTATTGAAGCCGGCGATGATTTTGCCAGCCTGGCCCGCTCAAATTCGGAGGATCCCGGGTCCGCCGCCACCGGCGGGGATTTGAGCTGGATTGATCCCGGCACCATGGTGCCCGAGTTCGAACAGCAGATGAACAAGCTGGAGATCAACCAGATCAGCGAACCATTCAAAAGCCGCTTCGGCTGGCATATCGTGCAGGTGCTGGAACGGCGTAACCATGATGACCAGGGAAAAACCCGGCGCGCTCGCGTACGTGAGCTGATCCGCCAGCGCAAAATCGAACAAGAGACCCAAAACTGGCTGCGCCAGCTGCGTGACGAAGCCTATGTAGAAAACCGGCTTGCCGGACAGCCGGCAAAATAGCCCCCGCCCCATGCCGGCCAAGCGTATTGTTATCTCCGCCGGAGAACCCGCCGGCATCGGCCCGGAACTGTGTATCCGGATCGCCCGGCGGCCCGCTGCATTCGAACGGGTGGTGGTGGCCGATCGGAAACTGCTTGAGTCACGCGCACAGCGGCTGGGTCTACCCATCGATCTGAGCCTTTACCAACCCGGTCAGCCGGCCCGGCCCCAGCTTGCCGGGCAGTTGAAGGTGCTTCCCGTCCCGCTGCCGGCCCCTGCCGCAGCGGGAGAGCTGAATCCCGCCAATGCCCGCTATGTGCTGGACACCCTGCGGCTGGCGATTCAGGGCTGCATAAGCGGTGAATTTTCCGCACTGGTTACCGCCCCGGTACACAAGGGGATCATCAATGAGGCCGGTATCCCCTTCACCGGGCACACCGAATTTCTCGCCCGGGAAACCGGCGCGAAAACCGTGGTCATGATGCTGGCCACCGAAGGGTTGCGCGTCGCACTGGCCACTACCCACCTTCCGCTGGACCAAGTCAGCCGGACCATCACCCCTCCGCTGCTGGAGAGCGTCCTGCGCACGCTCGACCGCGATATGCGGCGCTATTTCTGCACGGACACTCCGCGCATTCTGGTCTGCGGACTGAACCCCCATGCCGGCGAAGGGGGCTATCTCGGCAGGGAGGAGATCGAGACCATCCAGCCGGTACTGGACAAGCTGCGTGGCGAAGGAATGCGACTGTACGGCCCCCTGCCCGCCGACACCCTGTTTACTCCCAAACAGCTGGACGATGCCGATGTGGTGCTTGCCATGTATCACGATCAGGGGCTGCCGGTACTCAAATACAAAGGGTTTGGGCAGGCAACGAACATAACACTGGGCCTGCCCATCATCCGCACCTCCGTTGATCACGGCACCGCCCTGGAACTCGCCGGCACCGGCCGGGCCAGCTCCGGCAGCCTGGAGTATGCGCTGCAAACCGCAGTGGAAATGGCGAACGGTTCCCCCCGGTGAAACGTCACCACGCCCGCAAACGATTCGGTCAGAATTTTCTGCATGATGCTGGCGTGCTGCAACGCATCGTCAATGCTATCGATCCCCGGCCGGGGCAGACTCTGATAGAGATCGGCCCCGGTTTGGGCGCTCTCACGCGCCAGGTGCTACCGCTGGCGGGAAAGCTGACAGTCGTCGAACTGGATCGCGATCTCGTTCCACGGCTGCAAAGGAGTTGCACCGGATCCGGCGCGCTCGAGATCCATTCAGCCGATGCGCTGAAATTTGATTTTTGCAGACTCAGGCAGAGCGGAAACAGACTCCGTCTGTTTGGCAATCTTCCCTACAACATATCCACGCCACTGCTGTTCCATCTGTTCAGGCAACTGCCCTGCATCCAGGATATGCATTTCATGCTGCAAAAAGAGCTGGTAGAACGCATGGCAGCCGCACCCGGCAGCAAAACATACGGCCGGCTGAGCGTCATGGTGCAGTTCCACTGCCGAGTGGAGATATTGTTCACGGTCGGGCCGGAAGCGTTCCGGCCGGCACCGAAGGTAGACTCAGCGGTCATCCGCCTGATGCCCCATTCAAAACCGCCGGTGGAGGTTGCAAATCCAGCCACCTTCTCCCGGCTGGTCACCCAGGCTTTCTCACAAAGGCGCAAAACCTTGCGCAATACACTGAAAAAGCTGCTTGCCGCGCAGCAGATCAGCAGTGCCGGAATCGATCCCGCCGCAAGGGCAGAGCAGCTCTCGCTGGAGGATTTTGCCCGGCTCGCCAATCTGCTGGACTCGACAAGCGGGGATCACGGATAATCCGCCTGCCCGCCACGGTCAAGAGAAATTGGGGTGGACGATGGGACTCGAACCCACGACGACCGGAATCACAATCCGGGGCTCTACCAGCTGAGCTACGCCCACCATAATGAAAAATAGACCCCGCCAGGCAGATGATATGGCACGCCCGGCAGGACTCGAACCTGCTACCCTCGGCTTAGAAGGCCGATGCTCTATCCAGATGAGCTACGGGCGCATCACCTTCAGGCCAGAATTCTATCATAATCCTTTTCCTGGCGTTATATCCGGCATCCAGCGGGGTTGAGCCTGTCAGGAAATTTGGTCGGGGTAGAGAGATTCGAACTCCCGACATCCTGCTCCCAAAGCAGGCGCGCTACCAGACTGCGCTATACCCCGATTCATGCCTTTACACACCGACACACATAAGCCGGTAGATGATACGCGGCGGGAGAAATCGCGTCAACCGGCCTTGTAACTATTATTAACCTAGTACTCCGTCAAGGTGATAACCTGGGATGCAGCCGGTCAGGAAGCGGTTAGCTGCCAGGCGCGCGACCGCAGGACTAGCCATAGCTAATTCAAGGGAGCGCAACACCGCAGATGACCGCTTCCTGACCGGCCCGAAGGGAGCGCCCC
>WFVH01000096.1 GCA_015491735.1 Gammaproteobacteria bacterium | reverse complement strand
TAACTATTCAGCTCACCCCTGAAATCCGCCATTTCTGCGTTGAAAAATGGTCATTTACACGCGTAAACTCCCATTTTTCGCCTTGAACTGACGAATTTCAGGGGCAATCTGAACAGTTACCGGCTTGTTTCATACTATGCTGAATAGTTACTTCCGTAGTACACATCCTTAACCCGGTTATCCCGTAGAGGGTAAATCGATTGCCGGTTGGCGCTTCACAAACCTCCGGCCCGGGTGGGGGAGGGAGAGTGGACCCGTGCGGCGGTCTGTTGCCCGGTATCCTGTCTCTTCTGTCACCGCTGTTCCGTTGAAGTATCCTGTCTTTGTGGTGGCGGGTCAGAGCGCCGTTCTGCAGCAGGCGCACGCCTTGCCGCGCCGGGAGGGGCCGGACTTGCCTGGCGCGCCATCCCGTCCGGAGCGCTTGGTTATCTTTTTCTGGAAGGAGCCTTGATAGACAACGAGGCGATGGAAAAACGCACCACACTGGCAGTGGGCAGCCGGACCGGCGTGCTGTGGGATCCGGTTCGGGGTTTACGCATACTCTCCGAACCTGGATACGAGTACGATACGGTTAACAGCCAGGCCCGATGGAGCGCCTCCCTGCAGGCAGGATATGCCCTGAGCAAACAGACAGCGCTGGTGGCAAAAGTGTTTCATATCGATAATTTGGCGGCTGTTAACGGCGGCTCTGAACAGCGCTTCGAAGCCACGGTTCGCTTCTATTTCTGAGACACTGTCTGGTCTCGAGTGACTGATGTGGTTCTGCCATTCTTTGGCAGACAAGACGTTTACTTGCCGCGGATTCTTCTCGCTGACCGGGGTACGGGATATTGTGGTTAAAGTGAAAGCCAGGCCTGTCAGATTTATCTGGGGGTTGAGGGTGTCGACCCTGCCGAACCTGCACAGCCAGTCCACAAACAAACCAGCGGGATCTGTGAGCGCTTTTACCTGGTTTTGCAAGGCGATTCAGGCGTTGTGGTCAAACCCGATCCGTTACCGTTACCAACCCGGGAAGGCGAAAGGGACAAAAAAAAGCCCCGTGCATCCAATCAGGTAGGGGGGATGAGGAAGGGGCACAGGGCTTGTGAAACTTTAGATTGTTATATAAGCATACATCGCTTTACTGGGAGAAGCAACTTCCAGATCCGGAACTGTTTGATATTATAGCCAATTGCCGTTGGTTCGGCCTGGTCAGCGAAACAGCACGCCGCCAGCGGCTGATCCGGATGATTGTCGTTTCTCTGTTTACTGATGACCAGAGTTTAGCACAGAGAAGACGCCTTTGCCCAATGCGACTCCCAATCGCTCTGCAAATTGCTCCAGATAGTTTGGGTGCAGTGTGTAGTCGACAATTTCTTCAACGCCAATCACTTCGCGGGCAACGAAGCTGGTGCTGCCGAGTGCATCCACCAGTCCCAGTGCCATGCTCTCTTCCCCTGTCCAGATAAGGCCGCTGAAAATTGCCGGGTCTTCCTTGAGGCGATCACCCCTTCCTGTCCGTACGGCGTTGATGAATTGGGAGTGAATATCGTCGAGCAGGCTCTTGATATGCCGGGCCTCTTCGGGTTTGAGGGGAGAAAAGGGATCCAGCAGACTCTTGCTTTCGCCGGAGGTCAACAAACGGCGCTGGATTCCCAGCTTTTTCATCGCCTCGGTAAAGCCGAAGGATGACATGCTGAAAGGACTCATGGTTACGCCGATAGAGCCGACGATGCTTGCTTTATCGGCGTAGATGTTGTCTGCGGCAGCCGCAATATAGTATCCCCCCGATGCGCCTATGTCACTGATGACAGCGTACAGGGGTATATCGGGATTCAGATGGCGCAGACGCTTGATCTCATCATAGACATAACCGGCCTGGACGGGACTCCCCCCCGGGCTGTTGATGCGCAGGATGACCGCAGCGGTGTTTTCGTTGCCGAAGGCTGCCCGCAGCGCGGTAACGATATTGTCCGCGCTGGCTTGAGCCGTTTCATCGATGACACCTTGAATCTGGACGACAGCGGTGTGTTTGCCAACGCTTGTTTCCAACTCGCTCCACTCTCCCGAAAACAGGATAAACAGCAGCAGAAACAGGTAGCCAAATCCCAGAGCCTTGAAAAAGATACTCCAGCGCCGGGCCCGGCGCTGCTCGTTGAGGCTGGCAAAGGCCAGGCGGTTGAGAATGTCCCGTTCCCAGTTGCCGGGCGGGCTTTCTGCCTTTATCGCAGGTGATTCCGGTTGTGTGGATTGTTCAGTCATGTTCTAACCTGATTTGAAGCCAGTTGTGGAGTTCGGTAACGCTGTCAACGCACTCGACGGGATCATATTGTAGCAGCCGTCTTCGCTCATGTACGCCGTAGCTTACCGCAAGTGCCGGCATATTGGCATTTTTCGCCATCTGCAGATCGTATTCGGTATCACCGACCATCAGAGCCTGTTCGGGACCGGTGCCCAGCTCCTCAAGCAGTTCAAACAGCATCTGGGGGTGGGGTTTGGAGGCTGTATCGCCGGCACAGCGGGTGGCAAGGAACATCTGCTCCAGCCCGGTCTCCCTCAGTGCTTTTTGTAACCCTGTCCGCCCTTTCCCTGTTGCGATGGCGAGCCAGTAGCCGCGTTGTTTCAAATCACTCAGCATGGTTTCCACACCGGGAAACAGCGGTGATGGCGTGGGATCGGCCATCATGAAATGGTAGCGGTAGCGTTCAGCCAACTGCGTCAGCAGGGATGTTTCGCGGGTGGGGAAAAGGGCGGCCAGCGCCTCTTGCAGCCCCAGGCCAATGATGTTCCGAATGGCGGTTTCGTCTGGCTCAGGTTGCTTGAGATCCCGGCTTGCCGCTTTTATGCAGGTGATAATCCGGGCTTCCGAGTCCATCAAGGTACCGTCCCAGTCGAATATCAACAGTTGGTATTGCATGGTGGCTCCTGTTGGTGCTCGAGCCGGTCCAGAACCTGCTGCAATTCAGGCTGAAGCGGGGCGGATATCTGAACCGCGGCAGTATCTCCGGTTAACCTGAAGCCGAGTGAACAGGCATGCAGAAACAGCCGGGACAAGCCGAGCGTTCGCATCTGCTTGTTGAAGTCGTTGTTACCATATTTCCTGTCACCTGCGATGGGGTGTCCAATATGTGCTGCATGAACCCGTATCTGATGGGTTCGGCCGGTAATCAACTGCGCTTCGATCAGCGTGGCTTGCGGGTAGCGGCAGATCGGTTTAAACAGTGTTATGGCGGCTTTTCCCCGGTCGTCAACACGGACGAACCGTTCGCCGGAGGCTATCCGGTTTTTATACAGTGGCGCTTCTACTCGCCGTTTCCCATCTTGCCACTCCCCTTTTACCAGCGCCAAATACCGTTTATTGATGCCCCCGCAGCGCAACAGTTCGTGCAGAACGCGCAGTGTGCTGCGTTTTTTTGCGATGAGCAGACAACCGGAGGTATCACGATCCAGCCGGTGAACCAGCTCCAGAAAGCGAGTTTCCGGCCGGGCTGTTCTCAATGTTTCGATTACTCCCTGGCTGACACCACTGCCGCCATGCACGGCCATTCCCGATGGTTTGTCAATGACCAGCAGCTGCGGATCTTCATACAGTATCGCCTTATCCAGGCGCCTGGCCAGGGCGGGGAACTGCCGGTTTTGGACGGCAACCTGGTCGGCAGCGCGTAGTGGAGGTATACGGACGACATCCCCGTTTTTCAGGCGATAGGCCGGTTTGATCCGCCCTTTGTTCACCCGCACTTCTCCTCTGCGCAGAATCCGGTAGATTCGGCTCTTGGGGACACCTTTGAGTTTGGTAACAAGAAAGTTGTCGATGCGCTGACCCGCACTCTCTCCGTCTATCTCTATCAACCGGACAGGCTGGCGGTTATGGGTGATCTCGGGGGACATTGATACGCCTGCCTGGCCGGGTAAGAACCAAGGGAGAAGATGCGGCGACAGCCAGCGAACTATCTGCCGATACCACGGTAATCGAATCCTGCCGCAATGACCTGTTCCGGGTTGTACTGATTGCGGCCATCGAAAATGGCGGCGCCTTTCATCAGTTTTCTTATGCGTGCGAAGTCCGGGTTGCGAAATGGTTTCCACTCCGTAATCAAAATCAGGGCCTCGGCACCGGGAAAGACATCGTACTCGTTGTCCATCAGTTGCAGGTGATGGTGTTCAAACCAGTCGGCGGGCAGCTCCTTGCGGGCCACCTCCATGGCGATCGGATCATGGGCCCTTACCTTTGCTCCCCGGCCAATCAGATCGCGCAGCAGCACAGTGGATGGCGCCTCACGCATGTCGTCTGTGCCCGGCTTGAAGGCCAGCCCCCACAGTGCAAAGGTCAGCCCACTCAGATCATCTCCAAAGTAGTCGCCGATCTTTTCGGACAAACGGTGTTTTTGCAGATTGTTACGCTCTTCTACCGCCCGCAGAATTTTGGGTTCGATCTCGCACTCTTCCGCCATATGGATGAGCGCCTTCACATCCTTGGGAAAGCAGGAGCCTCCATAACCCGCACCAGGATAGATGAAAGAGAAGCCGATCCGGCTGTCTGAGCCGATACCCCTCCGGACATTCTCCACGTCCACGCCCATGGCGTCACACAGCCGCGCAATTTCGTTCATAAAGGAGATTTTGGTGGCGAGCATGGAGTTGGCGGTGTATTTGGTCATTTCCGCATCGCGCACACCCATGACGATGGTGCGCTCATGGTTGCGGTTGAAAGGGGCATACAGGTCACGCATGATCTTGCTGGCCCGATCGCTGTCGGAGCCGATGATAATACGGTCCGGGTACATGAAATCGTCGATGGCGGCACCCTCTTTCAAAAACTCGGGGTTGCTTACGACATCGAAATCGACCGGCGTGTTGCGTTTTTTCAGCTCTTCTTCGATAGCAGCGCGCACTTTTTCGGCGGTGCCAACAGGCACGGTGGACTTGTCGACTATCACGCAGTAGCCGGTCATATGCCGGCCGATTTCACGGGCGACGCCGAGGACATACTGCAGATCGGCGGAGCCATCTTCTCCCGGGGGAGTGCCGACAGCGATAAAAAAGACACTGCACCCTTCCATGGCCTCCGCCAGAGAGGTGGTGAAGTGCAGCCGCCCCTGCTGGTGATTTTTGAGCACCATTGGCTCGAGACCTGGCTCGTAGATAGGCAGCACCCCCTTCTTGAGGCCATCGATTTTGGCCTGATCGATATCCACGCAGGTAACCTTGGTGCCCATCTCTGCAAAACAGGTGCCGGTTACCAGGCCAACGTAACCCGTTCCAACGACAGCAATTTTCATTTATATCCCACCCTTTTCGTCATCAAGTCAGTCCGGCCGCCGTGTGCGCCAGGGTCAGCCGTTGCATACCGGCCCATCGTTTGATTGGTCCGGCAACCATTATGTTCGGTCCGGAAGCAGCAGGTGCCGGTACGCTGCGCCTCAATGTGGTGGATACACAGGAACCTGAGTGTCATCTGCGGACGGACGGCTGGCAAGCCACTCCCTCTTCCGGGCGCCGATACTATATATCAGCCGACGCCGGTTTGCGAGAACAGGCGGGCTGTTTGTGTCTTGTTTTACCGGGTATGCCAATCATCAGGACCTGCATTTTCAAACCGGTAACTTGCTGAGTGGTTGCCATGGCATAATGGTTTATTCAGAAATATCGATTTCGTGGCGGGAGATATGCCGGAATGTGTCAAGAGAGCCGCTGGAGCTTGCCGGGTTATCGCTTGGTAGTCTACCTGTTGGCACCAATCCTGATGGGCGCCAATGCCTGGCAGGCGGTTCGCGCCGGGGATGCGCGGCTGTTCCGGCAACGTCTGGGGTTCTCCCTGCCGCGCCTGGACAGTGCTCCGTTGTGGCTGCATGCCGCCTCCGTTGGCGAGCTGATTGCCGCCGAGCCGCTCATTGCAGCCTTGCGCCGGCGTTATCCTCATATCCCGGTTGTGGTGACCACCTTTACTGCGACCGGCGCCCGGGTCGCGGCCGAACGGCTGCCTGCCGACGTGCGGCACTTTTATCTGCCCATGGACTGGCCGGGTGCGGCAAAACGGTTTCTGCGCGCCATCAAACCCCGCGCCGCCCTGATTATGGAGACCGAACTCTGGCCCGGCCTGTTTGCCCGCATTGCACGGGAAGATATACCCCTGATCATCGTCAACGGCCGCCTCTCTGAACGCACGCTCAATACATGGCGCTGGGTCAGGCGGCTCTATGCGCTGAGTCTCAAATCGGTAACGGCGGTCCTTGCCCGCAGTGAACGGGATGCCGAAGCCTACATCCGGCTGGGAGCCTCTGCCGAACGGGTTCAAACGCTGGGCAATATCAAATTTGCGTTGCCGCCGGAAGGGGGAGCGATGATACCCGTCGGCCTTGGCCGGCCCTTCGTGCTTGCCGCCTCGACTCACGAGGATGAAGAGCGCCAGCTCGCAGCCGTCTGGAAACAGTTGGATCAGGGTGACCATCTGCTGGTTATCGCGCCGCGCCACCCGGAACGGCGTGACCGTATTCTGCAGCAGTTGCGCCCGTTGGCATTGAATGTGGCGGTGCGCAGCCATAAGGATCCGGTCACCAGCAGTACCGAGATCTATCTTGCCGATACGCTGGGGGAACTGGAAGGGTTCATGGCGGGGGCGGCGCTTGTGTTCATGGGCGGGTCACTGGTGCCACGGGGAGGGCACAACATTCTGGAACCGGCGCGCTTGGGCAAACCGGTTCTGTTCGGACCCTGCATGGACAACTTCCAGGAGGAGAGCAGACTGCTGCTGGCCGAGGGGGCCGCCCTGCAGGTTGCCGATGCGGGCCGGTTGCGGGTGGTGCTGGGGCAGGCGTTGGCCGATCCGGAGTCGGTTCGGCCGCTGGGCGTTGCTGCACAGCGCGTGATGAGCAGTCACGATGATGTACTTGAGCGTTATGTGGCGGCGATTTCGCACCACTGCCTGCAGGCCGGGTGACTCGCCCTACGGTATGAACTGCACATTTGCCGGGGCATAGGCACCGCAATCAGCCACGCCAGCCACCCAGCAGGGTGTGCCAATTGTCGCCGTTGAAGTGGAAAGTGGCGTGCTGACGGGACAGTTTTTGCAGCGAGCGGAGCAGGCGGGCGAGGTTGGCCTGTTGCCATCCGGGCCTGGGGTTGCGGATTGCGCCCTTGTCAAAGTCGACAAGATAGATGCTCCCTTCGGCATCCAGCAGGATGTTGTGGGCGTTAAGGTCGGCATGGTAGATCCCCCGATGATGGAACCGGCCGATACAGGCCCCGATGGCGCACCACTGTTTCTCGCCCAGAGAGCCGAATCGCAGCCGTTGTGACAGGGGCTGGCTCTTTTCTATGCGCAGGGTGATCAGATCGGCCCGGTAAAACAGTCGGCCGGTTACCACCCTGGCCGCGACGGGCCGCGGCACCGGCAGATCCAGCTCGATCAGTTTTTTAAGCAGATACCACTCCCGCCAGGCGCGGGTTTTCGCCAGTGAGGTTATCAGGTAGCGATCGCCCAGCACATCTGCCGCCCGACCGCCGCGGTGGTAGTGGCGCAACACGAACTCTCTGCCATTCAGCTCGAAAAAATGGGTGGTGCCGCGGCCATGCGCGCAGCCGCGCAACATTTTTTTTTGCTCCAGCAGCCCGGGTTCGAAAAGGTCAGCGCCGATGTTGCCCAACTGTTCAGCATCGTACAGAATATGCTGTGAATCTTCATGTTTTTCGCTAGGGTTCATGTACTCACACTGTTCAAGAGAAAATTGTCCTTGACCACAAGCCCATCCAGCTCCTTGCCCTTTGGTTCGGCACCGGAGAACCTCTGTATACTGCGTTTGTCAGCTGTGGGCGACATATGCCATACCGTGCCGGTGGTGCGCAGCATCCAGCGTCAGTGGCCGGATACCGGTATCACCTGGGTTATCGGCAGGCTCGAGGCAAGCCTGGTAGGCGATATTTCCGGCATCGAGTTTATCATCTTTGACAAAGGCAGGGGTTTACGGGCATACGCTGATCTGCGCAGGGCCGTCCAGGGGCAGCGGTACGATGCCCTGCTGCAGATGCAGGTGTCGCTGCGGGCCAGTATCGCCAGTTTGCTGATTCCGGCCTCTGTCAAGCTGGGTTTCGACAAGGCCCGGGCCAGGGACAGCCAGTGGCTGTTCACCAATGCGCGCATCGCTGCCAGGCCCCGGCAGCATGTCATGGACGGGTTGTTCGGGTTTGCGGAGGCGATCGGGGTGCGCGATCTGGCGCCTCGCTGGAACATTCCCATTCCTGATGAAGCAGCCGCTTTTGCCCGGCAGCATGTTCCTGAACAGGGGGCGCTGATTATCAGCCCCTGCTCCAGCAACCGGCTGCGAAACTGGCGGAACTGGAGCGAGGAGGGTTACGCGCGTGTTGTCGACTACGCGGCTGAAACATATGGCATGAAAACACTGTTAACCGGGGGGGCTACGCCGTTGGAGCGGGACTATGGAGAGAAGATCGCTGCGCTGGCCAGGCACAAACCGATCAATCTTGTCGGGAAGAGCACACTGAAACAGCTACTGGCCCTCATTCAGCGTGCTACCGTGCTTATCTCTCCGGATTCCGGCCCGGTGCATATGGCCACCGCGGTGGGGACGCCGGTGATAGGGTTGTATGCCACGTCCAATCCGGATCGCACGGGTCCCTATTTTGGCCGGCGGTGGGTAGTGAATGCCTACCCGGAGGCGTTGAGAGATGCAACCGGAAAATCGGTCGATGACGTTCCCTGGGGCCGGCGGGTGCGTGACGCCCGGGCGATGCTTGGAATCAGCGTGGACGAAGTGACGGGAAAGCTGGATCAAGTTATGTCAGAGTGCGGATTATGTTGATCGGCGGGGCAGGGCGTGATGGCGCGATTGGCGCTCTGTATTCACCTGACGATGTGAATGGATTGGGCACAAGCGGCGGCATGCCACCTCTCTTTATCACTGGTAACTATTCAGCTCACCCCTGAAATCCGCCATTTCTGCGTTGAAAAATGGTCATTTACACGCGTAAACTCCCATTTTTCGCCTTGAACTGACGGATTTCAGGGGCAATCTGAACAGTTACCGGCTTGTTTCATACTATGCTGAATAGT
>WFVH01000095.1 GCA_015491735.1 Gammaproteobacteria bacterium | reverse complement strand
TAACTATTCAGCTCACCCCTGAAATTCGCCATTTCTGCGTTGAAAAATGGTCATTTACACGCGTAAACTCCCATTTTTCGCCTTGAACTGACGAATTTCAGGGGCAATCTGAACAGTTACCGGCTTGTTTCATACTATGCTGAATAGTTACGTTCGATTAAGGCCGGGTTAATAACGATACAGGCTGCTTCGGGGTTTCAGGAGCCGGGCTGGAACAAGGCGGGTTATGCCGCCGCCTCTGACTCCTCCAGCCGCTCCAGGCGGTAGCCGTGCTGATAGATGGCGCTGAGCCGCCAGCCATATTCCGGCGTCAGATGCAGTTTGTTGCGCAGCCGGCTGATGTGCGTATCCACCGTCCGGGTATTGATCTCGGGCGGCATGTTCCATACCTTTTCCAGAATAAAGCCCCGTGACAGCAGTTTGCCGTTGTTGCGCAGCAGGAATACTGCCAGGGCAAACTCTTTCTGGGTCAGCACGATGGTTTCATCTCCAAAGTGAATGGCCCGCTCGGCGAAGGCGATGCGGAACGGTCCCACCTCCAGCACCTCGTTTTCGGCATCCCCGGTATGGGCGCGGCGCCCTGCCGCGTTGATCCGCGCTATCAGCTCCAGCTGTTTGATCGGTTTGATCATGTAGTCGTCGGCGCCGGTCTGCAGAGCATGGACGATATCCTGTTCGCTGTCCCGGGCGGTGACGAAGATAATCGGGGTGTTCTGGCAGTGTTCCTGGCGGATCCATTTCAATATATCGATACCGCTCGTGTCCGGCAGCATCCAGTCCAGAACGAACAGATCATAGTGCCGGTGTTGCTTGAGCGCAGCGGTGAAGGCGCTCCCCCGGTCAAAACTGTCGCACTGGTGTCCACCGTTTTCCAGCCACAGCTTTATCAGTTCCACTTGATCCTTGTCATCTTCCAGCAAAGCGATATACACAGTCTGAACCCTCGGTCGGTGTTATTGTGTCGATAACAGCTTTATCGGAGTGTATCAGAAATATCTTAAGGGAAGGTTGGTAATTCAGCAATCAACGGTTTTCTTGTTGGCTGATTCGGAGTAACACCCTGTCCAGCAGGTGATGGGGCAGCAGCCGCTTGAGGGTGCCAAACAGCCAGGTAGGAAAGGTGACGTAGTAACGCACCCGCGGCCGGTTACTCTCCAGGATGTGGATCACTTTTTTCAGAACTGCTTCAGGTGGCAACGTGAAGGGGGCGGCCGGCCCCGGTTTCGCCAGCCGTTGCTCCATGGCCAGGTAGGTGCTGCGGTGGATGCTCCGCTCGGCGTCGATATGGCGGTGGAACATCGTGCGGGCGTTGATGCGGAAGTGGCTGGTGATGGGGCCTGGCTCGATCAGCGAAACATGGATGCCGCTGCCGTCCAGCTCCAGCCGCAGGGTGTCGGTCAGCCCTTCCAGCGCAAATTTGCTGGCGTTGTAGGCGCCGCGGTAGGCCATGGCGACGAATCCCAGCACCGAGCTGTTCTGGATGATGCGACCGTAGCCCTGGCGGCGCATCACCGGGATAATCCGGTTGGTCAGCTCCAGGGTGCCGAACAGGTTGGTCTCGAACTGGGCGCGCAGTACCTCGCGGCGCAGATCCTCCACTGCTCCCGGCTGGCCGTAGGCGCCGTTGTTGAACAGGGCGTAGAGGGTGCCGCCGGTCTGCTCCAGGACCTGATCGACCGCCGCCTGGATGGAGGCGGAGTCGTCCAGGTCGAGCTGCACCGTGGTCAACCCATCGCTACGGAGCCTTTGCACATCTTCCGCCTTGCGCGCGCTGGCGAATACCCGGTAGCCGCGCTGTTGCAGCCCCCGGGCAACGCATAGACCGATGCCGCTGGAGCAACCTGTGATCAGAACGGCCCGATCAGCCGGGTTTTTCATCTTTTTCATGCTGTTTCTGCTGTTGAAGTGTCCACATGTGGGCGTAGATCCCCTGTTTGGCCAGTAGTTCCCGGTGAGTGCCGCGCTCCACGATGCGGCCCTGATCCATCACCAGGATTTTGTCTGCATCCACAATGGTGGAGAGGCGGTGGGCGATGACCAGGGTGGTGCAGGCGCTGGCCGCCTCGCGCAGGGTCTGCAGGATGGCCTGTTCCGATCGGGAGTCGAGGCTGGAGGTGGCTTCGTCGAACACCATGATCTTCGGATCTTTCAGCAGGGCGCGGGCGATGGCGATACGCTGTTTCTCGCCGCCGGAGAGCTTGAGGCCCCGTTCGCCTACCTGGGTATCGTAGCCTTCCGGCAGCGATTCGATGAAATGATCCAGATGTGCCATGCGTGCTGCCTCGAGCACAGCGCTGCGTTCTGCCTCCGGGTTGCCGTAGGCGATGTTGTAGTAGATGGTATCGTTGAACAGCACCGTGTCCTGCGGCACGATGCCGATGGCGGCGCGCAGGCTGCGCTGGGTCACCTCGCGGATATCCTGATCGTCGATGAGGATGCGCCCGCCGGTGACATCGTAGAAGCGGAACAGCAGGCGAGACAGGGTGGACTTGCCGGCCCCGCTGTGACCGACCACCGCCAGCTTCTTTCCGGCCGGAACGGTGAAATCCACCCCGAACAGGATCTGCCGCTGCGGGGTGTAACCAAACGCCACCTGTTCGAAGCGGATCTCGCCACGGGTGACCACCAGATCCGGGGCACCGGGTTTGTCATCTATCTCGGCGTTCTGCTCCAGCAGATTGAACATTCGCTCCAGATCGGCCAGAGAATGTTTGATCTCCCGGTAGACGAAGCCGAGAAAATTCAATGGCATGTAGAGCTGCAGCAGGAAGGCGTTGACCAGCACCAGATCACCGAGGGTCATCTCGCCGGTGGTTACCCGCTCTGCGGCCAGATAGATCAACAGGGTGATGCCGGTGGCGATGATCGCCCCCTGGCCGAAATTCAGCGCCGACAGGGAGGTCTGATTCTTGATTGCCGCCTGTTCCCACTGCTTCATGTGCTCGTCGTAGCGCCGGGTCTCGTACTCCTCGTTGTTGAAGAACTTGACCGTCTCATAATTGAGCAGTGAGTCGATGGCGCGGGTGTTGGCGCGCGAGTCCATCTCGTTCATGGTGCGGCGGAACTTCATCCGCCACTCGGTCACCGTCAGCGTATAGATGATGTAGGTGGCGATGCTGGCGAAGGTGATGAGTCCGAACCAGACATCGTAGTTGAACAGCAGGATGCCGATCACCATGCCGATCTCCACCAGCGTCGGAACGATGTTGAACACCATGAAGTTGAGCAGGAATCCCAGCCCGCGGGTACCCCGTTCGATATCACGGGAGACCCCGCCGGTTTTGCGTTCCAGATGAAAGCGCAGGGAGAGATCATGCAGATGGCGGAATACCTGCAGCGCAATATTACGGATGGCCCCTTGGGTCACCTTGGCGAACACGGTGTCGCGCAATTCACCAAACAGGGAGCTGGCCAGGCGCAGCAGACCGTAGGCCAGGATGAGTGACAGCGGCAGGATAACCACCGGGTTCTGCGAGGCATCCAGTGCATCCACAATCTGCTTGAGCACCAGGGGAACGCTGACGTTGGCCACCTTGGCGAGAATCAGCAGCCCGAACGCCAGGATTACCCTGCTGCGGTACTTCCACAAATAGGGAAACAGCGAGCGGATGGCTTTCAGGTCGCGTCTGGCGGAGGTCTCGGGGAAGTGATCGCGGTGCCGCATGGGGTTCTGGTATTATAGGCCTTGAATCGGGTGCGTTATGCCCCTATGTTAACGCATATTTCAATTGACGGGAGAGCTGTATATGCCGATCTATGAATACCAGTGCCAAAGCTGCGATCACAAACTGGAAGCGATGCAGAAGATGAGTGACGAGCCGCTCAAGGAGTGTCCGGAGTGCGGCAGGCCCGAGCTGAAAAAACTGATCTCGGCGGCGGGTTTCCGGCTCAGTGGCAGCGGCTGGTACGAGACCGATTTCAAGTCCGGTAACAAAAAGAATATCGCTGGTGACAAGCCAAAAAGCGAGCCGCCTGCTCCCTGCGGGGCGGGTGGCTGCTGTCCGGCGGCCAGTTCCGACTGATTTATTGCCTTGAAAGAGTACTAGTACTCCTTCAGCACGGTAATTTTGGGGTAACGTCCAAATATTACGACTCGCTGGACTATCATGCTGATGGAGTACCGGTTGCGCGGGCGTGGTACAGGTCGTACCATGCCCGTTTTTTGGTAACGACTCAGCTTGCCCCTGAAATCCGCCATTTCTGCATTGAAAAATGGTCCTTTACCTTGTGTAAACTCACATTTTTCGCCTTGAACTGACGAATTTCAAGGGCAATCTGAGCAGTTACGTTTAAATTCTACAGCTTGCTGAGCAGTAACGTTTTTTATTCCTATTCAATAACCATTAAGGTAAAGGACAGAGATGCGCACCCATTATTGTGGAGAGATTCGCTCGGCGGATATCGATGGCGAGATAACCGTCAGTGGCTGGGTTCACCGTCGCCGGGATCATGGTGGAGTGATCTTCATCGATTTGCGTGATCGGGAGGGGGTGTTGCAGGTGGTGTTCGATCCCGATACTGAAGCCGCCTTTGCCACTGCGGAGCGGGTGCGCAGCGAGTATGTGCTGCGGGTCACCGGCAAGGTGCGCATCCGGCCGGAAGGGACCGAGAACCCCGACATGCCCACCGGCCAAGTGGAGCTGCTGGGCAAACAACTGGAGATCCTCAACAGCGCCGAGACGCCGCCGTTTCAGGTGGACATCGAGGACGACGAAGTGTCCGAGGAACTGCGCCTGCGCTACCGCTATATCGATCTGCGCCGCCCGCAGATGCTGGAGCGGCTCAAGCTGCGCTCCGAGGTGGTGCGGGTGCTGCGCAACTTTCTCGATGACAACGGCTTCATGGATATCGAGACCCCGATGCTGACCCGCGCCACCCCCGAGGGTGCGCGCGACTACCTGGTGCCGAGCCGCACCCACCAGGGCAGCTTCTTCGCCCTGCCGCAGTCGCCGCAACTGTTCAAGCAGCTGCTGATGATGTCCGGTCTGGACCGCTACTACCAGATCGTGCGCTGCTTCCGTGACGAGGATCTGCGCGCCGACCGCCAGCCGGAATTCACCCAGCTGGATATCGAGACCTCGTTCATGGACGAGGAGCAGATCATGGCGATGATGGAGGGAATGATGCGCCAGCTGTTCCTGCGGGTGCTCGACGTGCAGCTGCCTGATCCCTTTCCGCGCATGACCTACGCCGAAGCGATGCAGCGTTTCGCCTCCGACAAACCGGACCTGCGCATACCTCTGGAGCTGGTGGATATCGGTGACTTGCTGGTGGATGTGGAGTTCAAGGTGTTCTCCGGCCCGGCAAACGATCCGGCGGGTCGTGTCGCCGCGTTGCGTCTGCCGCAGGGAGGCAAGCTGTCGCGCAAGGATATCGATGAATACACCAAATTTGTCGCCATCTACGGCGCCAGAGGTCTGGCCTATATCAAGGTAAACGAACCGGACAAGGGCCGGGAAGGGTTGCAGTCGCCGATCCTCAAATTCCTGCCGGACGCCGCCATTGATGGCATCATGGCCCGCACCGGCGCGGAAGCGGGGGATCTGATCTTCTTCGGCGCCGACAAGGCCGGCGTAGTCAACGAGTCCCTGGGCGCGTTGCGCGTCAAGCTGGGACACGACTGTGGTCTGGTGGAAGAGGGGTGGCGTCCGCTGTGGGTGGTGGACTTCCCCATGTTCGAGTGGGATGGCAGGGAGCAGCGCTGGTACTCCCTGCACCATCCCTTCACCTCACCCAAAGATGAGCACGTTGCCCTGCTGGAGAGCGACCCCGGTGCCTGTCACTCCCGTGCCTACGACATGATCCTCAACGGCACCGAGCTGGGGGGCGGCTCCATGCGTATCCACCGTGAAGAGGTGCAGGAGACCGTGTTCCGTGCACTGGGGATTGAGGAGCAGGAGGCGCGGGACAAGTTCGGCTTCCTGCTGGATGCTTTGAAATATGGCTGTCCGCCGCACGGTGGCGTGGCCTTCGGGCTGGACCGGCTGGTGATGCTGATGTCCGGCGCCGGCTCCATCCGCGACGTGATGGCCTTCCCCAAGACCCAGAGCGCCAACTGCCTGCTCACCCAAGCGCCGTCTGCGGTCAGCGACGCCCAACTGCGGGAGCTGGGGATACGCTTGCGCCGGAAGGTGGCGGAATGAAAGTGCCCCCAATCCATTCCTGGCTACGGAGTATGTGACGCGCATTCTGCCTGTCAAGGATGATTTGCCTCATTTCAATAGCCACTTCGCTTCCCCCACCGATGGTAACTATTCAGCTCACCCCTGAAATCCGCCATTTCTGCGTTGAAAAATGGTCATTTATACGCGTAAACTCCCATTTTTCGCCTTGAACTGACGAATTTCAGGGGCAATCTGAACAGTTACCGGCTTGTTTCATACTATGCTGAATGATGTATGCCTGATGGCTGTTCTCCCGGCAGCAGGCTGCTCTTAAACCCGGCAGACCCCTGGTTTGCGGAAAAAGCGAATCGCCGATTCGGTCACGACACCATCCAGCGGGATGTCCCAAGGTTGGGATGCAAGTGCTTCAACCTGCTGAAAATCGTAGGCAACCCCCAGCAGAACGGGTGTAAGCCACTGTTTGCGCTGCCGCAGGTAGGCCAGTGTCCGGTCGTAATATCCTCCCCCCATTCCCAGGCGGTTTCCTTTATTGTCGAATGCGGTCAGTGGCAGCAGGAGAAGATCCAATGCCCATGGCGGAGCTGGGCAAAGCCGTTTTTCCGGCTCGGGTATATTGAAACGGTTATTAACCATGGCCTCACCTTTCGCATGTTGGATAAAGTCCAACCTGTTTTGTGAAAAACCATGTATTACAGGAAGATAGCATGTTTTTTTCATTTGAAATATGCGGTGCATCACCGGCTGCAGATCCATCTCACCCTTACAAGAGAGATAACAGGCTATACGTTGACTGCGGAGAAACAGCAAGGAACCTGTTAACTGTTTGCACAGCTCGGTGGCGGCCTGATTGCGTTTCCGCCGGCTCAGATCCCGTCTTTGCCGGCGCATTCGTTGGCGAATTTGGTTTCGGGAGTTCATGGGGTGGTGTGGTATGGCATCTCCCGCACATGCCGCTGAATCCATCGTCCTCGAACCGTTTGGTTCAAGGGGGGAACCGCAGCGATACTTAAGGCTTTCCGCTGCAACGGCGGACCTGCACACCGCATCGCGATTTGGTGCCCCGGGCAATCAATTTAAGGCTCAAGGGTGTACCCGGATTCTGGCGAACACAGCAGGAGACGCATCTTGATTCTATCCTGACAGGGAATGTAATTACAAGCTGATATTTCCCGCGCCCATGTGGCTCCGGGCTTTTTGGGGCGCTGAGTCCTGATTCATTACCTTGAAAGAGTACTAGCCAAGATCGCCCCAGAGCACCTGCAGGGCCGAGAGAACGGTGATGGCGGCCGTTTCGGTCCGGAGAGTGCGTGGTCCCAGGCGCACGCCGGTAAATCCGGATCGTTCCGCCTGGTGGATCTCATCGGCCGATAATCCGCCCTCGGGGCCGATTAGCAGCGTGACGCTGCTATCCGGTGCGGACAGGTTGGAAAGGGTGTTTCCCCCGGCAGGATCCAGCACCAGTCTTGACCCCTGTTCCGGCTCGGACAGCGCTGCATCCAGGGTGGAAATGCTGTTGAGAACGGGAAGCCGGCTGCGACCGCACTGTTCGCAGGCGCTGACAATGATCCCCTGCCAGTGCCGCAGCCGGTTTGCTGCCCGCTCACCTCTCAGCTTGACCATGCTGCGCTGGCTCGAAACCGGTATGATTGTGTCGACCCCCAGCTCTACTGCTTTCTGGATGACATGATCCATTCGTTCACGGCGGGAGATGGCCTGGATCAGCCGGATCCGCAAGGGGGACTCGGTTTCTTCCTGAATCGGCTGGCCGACAGTGACCTGCGCCGATGGCTCCAGCGTGGCCTGGCAGGCATTGCCCCGGCCGTCGAAAAGAATCAGGGTGGCGCCGGGTTTGAGGCGCAGTACGTTAAGGAGATGATGGGCAGCCTGTTTGCCGAGTTCCAGCCTGTTGCCGTTGGTCAGGGGGGCCGGGAGGTAGATACGGGGAACCTGCATCGTTCAGTCAGTGCGGGTTGCCAGTTCAATCCCCTCCGTTGCGATCAGCGCCAGCTGCCGGATCTGCTCCTCTTCGATAACGTAGGGCGGCATGAAGTAGATGACGTTGCCAAGCGGCCGGAGCAGGGCGCCTTTTTCCAGGGCATGGCGGTAGACACGCAGACCCCGCCGCTCCTGCCATGGGTAGGGGGTGCGGGAGGCTTTGTCCTGAATCATCTCGATGGCCAGGATCATTCCGGTCTGGCGTACTTCGGCCACATGAGGGTGCTGCTCGAGGTGGGTTACCGCTTCTCCCATCTGCCGGGCAGTTGTCCGGTTGCGTTCGATGACATTGTCGCTGGCGAAAATCTCCAGCGTGGCCAGTGCAGCGGCGCATCCGAGGGGGTTGCCGGTGTAGCTGTGAGAGTGCAGGAAAGCGGTGAGTTTCTCGTAGTCGTCATAGAAGGCCTGGTAGATCAACTCGTGGGTAAGCGTCAGGGAGAGCGGCAGGTAGCCGCCTGTCAGCCCTTTGGAGAGACACATGAAATCAGGTGAGATTCCGGCCTGTTCGCAGGCGAACAGGGTGCCGGTGCGGCCGAACCCCACCGCGATCTCGTCGGCAATGAGATGAACACCGTAGCGATCACATGCGTCGCGCAGCAGCTCCAGGTAGAGCGGATGGAACATGCGCATGTTTCCTGCGCACTGAACCAGCGGTTCGACGATGACAGCGCACACTTCGTCGGCGTTTTCCGCCAGCGCCCGCTCCATGTGGGCAAACATCTTTCTGCTGTGGTCGGCCCAGGACTCCCCCTCCTCGCGCAGAAAACAGTCGGGGGAGGGGACTGTGATGGCCTTCATCAGCAACGGTTCGTAGGTCTCCTTGTAAAGCGCTACATCGCCCACCGCCAGAGTGGCCAGGGTCTCGCCGTGATAGCTGTTGGTCAGGGTGATGAAGCGGGTTTTTTTGCTCCTGCCACGGTTGCGCCAGTAGTGAAAACTCATTTTCAGGGCGACTTCCACCGCTGATGAGCCGTTGTCGGCGAAGAAGCAGCGCTCCAGTCCCGCCGGTGTGAGTTGCACCAGTTGTTCCGTCAGCCGGATAGCGGGCTCGTGGCTGAAGCCGGCCAACAGAACATGTTCCAGCGTGTCCAGTTGCGCCTTGACCGCCGCGTTGATGCGTGGGTTGGCGTGGCCGAACAGATTGACCCACCAGGAGCTGATGGCGTCGATATAGCGTTTGCCGTCGAAATCCTCCAGCCAGACCCCTTCCCCCCGCCGGATTGGGATCAGGGGAAGGGTTTCATGATCCTTCATCTGGGTGCAGGGATGCCACAGAACCTTGAGATCCCGTTGCATCAACGCGCTGTTGCTCATGTCAGAGATTGAGGTTTTTCCACAGGGAGAGGGTCGGCCCGGCGCGATTCATGGTATAGAAATGCAGTCCGGGCGCTCCGGCATCGAGCAGTTGCTGGCATAGTGAGGTGACCACATCCTTGCCGAAAGCCGCAATGGCCTCGCTATCGTTACCAAGGCTCTCCAGCCGCTTGCGTATCCAGCGCGGGATCTCGGCGCCGCAGGCATCGGAGAAGCGGGCCAGTTGGGTATAGTTGGTGATGGGCATGATTCCGGGAACGATGGGCAGGTCCAGACCCAGTTTCTCGCAGTCGTCCACGAAGCGGAAATAGGCATCGGCATTGTAGAAATATTGGGTGATGGCCGAATCCGCGCCCGCATCCACCTTGCGTTTGAAGTTGAGCAGGTCGGCCCGGGCACTCCCCGCCTGGGGATGGAACTCCGGATAGGCGGCTACTTCGATATGAAAGTGATCGCCGGTCTCTTCCCGAATGAGCGCCACCAGCTCATTGGCATACATGAGTTCTCCGGGCGCCCGCGTTCCGGAGGGCATATCGCCGCGCAGGGCTACGATGTGGCGGATGCCATGCTCCCTGTAGTCGTGCAGGATGGATCGAATATTCTCCTGCGTGGAGCCGACGCAGGAGAGATGGGGAGCCGCCTCGAAACCGGCCTGCTGGATCTCCACGACGGTCTGGGTGGTTCCCTGCTGGGTGCTGCCGCCGGCGCCGAAGGTGACCGAAAAATAGCGGGGTTTCAGCGCCCCCAGTTGGTCACGAACCCGGCGCAGCCTGGCTGCGCCTTCCGGTGCCTTGGGGGGAAAGAACTCAAAGCTGAAACTTTTACCGTGCTTTGTTTGTGATTCCATAAGATATCAATAGCGATAATGTTCGGGTTTGTAAGGACCATCGGCGGCAATACCGAGATACTCGGCCTGCTCGGTAGTCAGCTCGGTCAGCTGAACGCCAATCCGCTGCAGATGCAGCCGGGCCACCTTCTCGTCCAGGTGTTTGGGCAGGACATAGACCTCGTTTTTGTACCGGTCGCTGTTGTGCCACAGTTCAATCTGCGCAATTACCTGATTGGTGAAGGAGGCGGACATGACGAAACTGGGATGACCGGTGGCGCAACCCAGATTCACCAGCCGCCCTTCGGCCAGCAGGATGATCCGCTTGCCATCGGGGAAGATGATGTGATCCACCTGGGGTTTGATATTCTCCCAAGTGTACTGACGGACACCGGCAACGTCGATCTCGTTGTCGAAATGGCCGATATTGCACACAATCGCCTCATTTTTCATTGCGGCCATATGGTCATGGGTAATGACATTCAGATTTCCGGTAGCGGTCACGAAGATATCGGCCTGGCTGGCGGCTTCATCCATGGTGACCACACGGTAGCCCTCCATGGCGGCCTGCAGGGCGCAGATGGGATCAATCTCCGTCACCCAAACGGTGGCTCCCATGCCGCGGAACGCCTGGGCGCACCCCTTGCCGACATCGCCGTAGCCCAGCACCACACAGGTCTTGCCGGCGACCATCACATCGGTGGCGCGCTTGATGCCGTCAAGCAGGGATTCGCGGCAGCCGTACAGGTTGTCGAACTTGGATTTGGTGACCGAGTCATTGACGTTGATGGCAGGCACCTTGAGGCTGCCCTCTTTCATCATCTCGTAGAGGCGATGCACACCGGTGGTGGTCTCTTCCGACAGCCCCTTGACATCGTTGAGCAGCTCGGGATATTTTTCATGCATGACCTTGGTCAGGTCGCCACCGTCGTCCAGAATCATGTTGGGGCGCCAGTCGTCAGGGCCGAAGATGGTCTGCTCGATACACCACCAGAACTCCTCTTCGGTCTCTCCTTTCCAGGCGAAGACAGGTATCCCTGCTGCCGCAACGGCAGCGGCGGCCTGATCCTGGGTGGAGAAGATATTGCAGGAGGACCAGCGGACCTCGGCGCCCAGCTCGATCAGCGTCTCGATAAGTACAGCGGTCTGAATGGTCATGTGCAGGCAGCCGGCGATGCGCGCGCCCTTCAGTGGCGTCTTCCCTTTGTACTCATCCCGCAGGGCCATCAACCCCGGCATCTCTGTCTCGGCGATGCGGATCTCCTTGCGCCCCCAGTCGGCGAGGGAGATATCGGCTACTTTGAAGTCGGTTACCTGTTCTACTACTGCGTTCATCACTTTTGCTCCAGAAACGAAATGAGCGCGGTTGCAAGGAAAAACATCTCTCCGAGCCTGGCAGGAGTTCCTGTTGCAACGCTCCTCGGAGAAACTGCCGTAAGAAAACGCCAAGTGTACCAAATTTGCGGATTATGTGCCCCTATGGCCACAGATGCGCAGATGATCCCGCAACGGCCATTTTCAGGGGATGCGCTGGCCTGATCTGTAAAGGCGGCCGGAGCGGTTATTTGTGCCTGATACCTGTCGGGGTGTAACTATTCAGCATAGTATGAAACAAGCCAGTAACTGTTCAGATTGCCCCTGAAATCCGCCAGTTCAATGCTCGGTCAGCCGCCGGTATCTGCGCGCCATCTCTGCGTTGAAAAATAGTCACTCGCGTTCTGCAAACGCACATTTTTTCCTTGAACTGGCAAGCCCCAAGGCGACTCGAGTTATAAATTCATTAAAAACAACCTTCTACAGGTTGTTTTTAATGAGAAAGATACATCCCCCGCCGCAGCGGGGGTTGAACGGGAGTGTTCGCAGGTCCGGATTCAGATCCCTGCTGCTTTACGCAAGGCTTCAGCCTTGTCGGTTTGTTCCCACGTGAACTGGCTCCCGGTGCGGCCAAAGTGACCATAGGCCGCCGTTTGCCTGTAAATGGGGCGGCGCAGATCGAGCATCTCCACCAGTCCCTTGGCGCGCAGATCGAACAGTTCGCGTATCAGATCGACCATCCGCTGCTCTCCCAGTTTGCCTGTGCCGAACGTGTCGATGCTGATGGAAGTCGGTTCCGCAACCCCGATGGCGTAGGAGACCTGAATCTCGCAGCGTTCGGCCAGGCCGGCAGCGACGATGTTTTTGGCGACATAACGGCCGGCATAGGCGGCAGAGCGATCCACCTTCGTGGGATCCTTGCCGGAGAAAGCGCCGCCACCATGACGCGCCATGCCGCCGTAGGTATCCACGATGATCTTGCGTCCGGTCAGCCCACAGTCTCCGACCGGCCCGCCGATAATGAACTGGCCGGTGGGATTGATATAGAAACGGGTCTCCTTGTCAATCCACTCCGGGGGCAGAACCGGCAGGATGATCTCATCCATGACCGCCTCCTTGAGCACCTTTTGTTTAATTTCAGGGCCATGCTGGGTGGAGAGCACCACGGCGTCGATCCCGACCGGTTTGCCATTTTCGTAGCGGAAGGTGATCTGGCTCTTGGCGTCAGGACGCAGCCAGGGCAGGGCGCCGCTTCTGCGCCGCTCGGCTTGACGTTCAACCAGCCGGTGCGAGTAGGTGATAGGAGCCGGCATCAGCACATCCGTTTCGTTACTGGCGTAGCCAAACATCAGCCCCTGATCACCTGCCCCCTGCTCATGGTCGCTGCTCTCATCCACACCCATTGCGATGTCCGGAGACTGTTTGCCCACGGCATTGATGACGGCGCAGGTCTCCCAGTCAAAGCCCATCTCCGAGCTGTTATAGCCAATTCTCTTTATGGTGTCGCGGGTCACCTCTTCATAGTCGATGGTTGCGCAGCTGGTGATTTCGCCGGCCAGCAGCACCATGCCGGTCTTGACCAGCGTTTCGCAGGCTACCCGCGCCGTTTTGTCCTGTTCCAGCAGGGCGTCGAGGATGGCGTCGGAGATCTGATCCGCCATTTTGTCGGGATGTCCCTCGCTGACGGATTCTGATGTAAATAGGTAACTGTTGCTCATGGTTGTCGTTTTATCCTTTCCGTGCCGCGGAATTGATAGCTGTCTTCGTTTAGCCAGGTTGATTGAAGCGGCTAATTCTATACCAGTTTTTCTCTTTGTGAAATCTCAACATATGCCGGTGAAAAACAGGAAGTGGCCAATACGGTAACAAACAAGGTTCGATATGAGCTGTAACCGTTTGTTTTGTTGATTCGTGGATCGCTCTGTTTCAGCCCGCTATTGCCTAAAGGCTGTTGATGAGCGAGAATCAGCGGCTTATTCGGAATTGTGTTGTGTTGAATACACCGTCGAATATCATTCAGATACCATTTTTTGCTGTTTCTGCATGATATTGGGTGAAGCTGGGAAATCCGCCGGGTATTCCGTTTGTTGAACGAACCGGACGGGCCAGTATTTTTTTCGATACACATTGCTCCGAGACCGGTTTTTTCGCCATTTTACATACATATAAGATAGAGTTAGGAGAAGCATATGCCGACCCGCAGAGAACTAGCCAACGCCATCCGTGTACTGAGCATGGATGCCATACAGAAGGCAAAGTCCGGCCATCCCGGCGCCCCGATGGGAATGGCCGATATTGCCGAGGTGCTTTGGAACGACTTCCTCAAGCACAATCCGGCAAACCCGGAGTGGCCCGATCGTGATCGCTTCGTTTTGTCCAATGGCCATGGTTCCATGCTGATCTACTCCCTGCTCCATCTGACGGGCTATGATCTGCCGATGGAGGAGCTGAAGAGCTTCCGCCAGCTCCACTCCCGGACGCCCGGTCATCCTGAGTACGGTTATACGCCGGGAGTGGAAACCACCACCGGCCCGCTGGGCCAGGGGATCACCAATGCGGTGGGCATGGCCATAGCTGAGAAGGCGCTGGCGGGGCAGTTCAACCGGGAAGATCATCACATCGTCGATCACTATACCTATGCGTTCATGGGTGATGGCTGCTTGATGGAAGGGATCTCCCACGAGGCCTGCTCTCTGGCCGGAACACTGGGTCTCGGTAAACTCATCGCCTTCTGGGATGACAACGGCATCTCCATCGATGGCCATGTTGAGGGGTGGTTTACCGATGATACACCCAAGCGTTTTGAAGCCTATGGTTGGCATGTGGTGCGGGATGTGGATGGCCATGATGCCGATGCGATAGGCAAGGCCATTCGGGAAGCCAAATCGGTCAACGACAAGCCAACACTGATCTGCTGCAAGACCGTGATCGGATACGGTGCTCCCAATCTTTGTGGTAGCCACGACTGCCACGGCGCGCCGCTGGGTGAGGAGGAGATTGCGGCAACGCGGGAGAACCTGGGCTGGAGTCATCCGCCGTTCGTCATTCCCGACGAGATAAAGGCGGGGTGGGATGCCCGGGAAAGGGGAGCGGAGCGCGAGTCTGCCTGGGACAGGAAATTTGCCGCCTATAAACAGGCTTATCCGGAGCTGGCGGCCGAGTTTGAACGGAGGGTCATCAAGGGTGAGCTGCCTGCCGCTTGGGAGGAGCATATGGCAACCTTTATCCGTGATGTTGATAGCAGGGCGGAGAGTCTCGCCACGCGCAAGGCTTCCCAGAACTCCATTCAGGCCTGTGCCGATGTGTTGCCTGAGATTCTGGGAGGATCTGCCGATCTTGCCCCATCCAACCTGACCACCTGGAATGGCTGCAAGGCGTTGAGCAGTACGGTTTCCGATGGTAACTACCTGCATTACGGAGTGCGCGAGTTCGGCATGGCCGCCATTATGAACGGTGTTGCCCTGCATGGTGGGTTTATCCCCTTCGGCGCCACTTTTCTGATGTTCTCGGAGTATGCCCGTAACGCGCTGCGCATGGCGGCCTTGATGAAGATCAGAAGCATTTTTGTCTTTACCCATGACTCTATCGGGTTGGGTGAGGATGGTCCAACACATCAGCCGGTCGAGCAGATTGCCACGTTGCGGCTGATTCCGAACATGTCAACCTGGCGGCCTTGTGATACGGTTGAAACGGCGGTTGCCTGGAAGGCGGCGGTTGAGAAAAACAGTGGCCCGACAACCCTGATATTCAGCCGCCAGGGTTTACCTCACCAGGAGCGCTCCCCGGGGCAGATTGCGGATATTGGCCGGGGTGGTTACGTGTTGCGCGATTGTGATGGAACGCCTGAAGCCATCATTGTTGCTACCGGCTCGGAAGTTGGATTGGCAATGGCCGCCGCCGGGCAGCTTGAGGACAGAAAGATACGGGTGGTCTCCATGCCTTGCGCAGAGATTTTCGATCGGCAGGATGCCGCTTACCGCGAGTCTGTGCTGCCGGCTGCCGTGACGGCCCGGGTGGCCGTGGAGGCGGGTGTCACCGATTACTGGCACAAGTATGTCGGTTTGACCGGCAGAGTCATTGGCCTCAACCGTTTTGGTGAATCGGCCCCTGCCGATCAGCTGTTTGACGAGTTTGGAATTACTGCTGACAAAGTGGCAGCCGCCGTCAGGGAACTCCTCTGAAGGTCTGCTGGATGAAAGTTGTGTCGAGGTGGGGAATGGGTTTCCCGCCATATTGGGGCGCATCGGGTCTGGTGGCCCGTGTGAAAGGAGTCGGGTAGCCCCCGCGTGTGACCGGATTCCACTGTTCGACGGGTTTGTGACTTGTCTCGTGGAGTTCATGCCGGAGTTTGGAGCTTCGGCATATATTTAATTTAAATCAAGGGAGTTATAACTATGACTATCAAGATTGGCATCAACGGTTTTGGCCGTATTGGCCGCATGGTGTTCCGCGCAGTGGCAAAGGATTTCAACGAGATCGAGGTTGTCGGTATCAATGATTTGCTGGATCCGGACTACCTGGCCTATATGCTGAGCTATGACTCGGTTCATGGGCGTTTCCAGCATGAAGTGGGTGTCGATGGCAACAACCTGGTTGTCGGTGGCCGCAAGATCCGGCTTACCGCCGAGCGTGATCCTGCCAACCTGAAATGGGATGAGATAGGCGCTGATATTGTTATCGAATCCACCGGCTTTTTCCTTACCGAAGAGACCTGCCGGAAACATATCGACGCAGGTGCCAAAAAGGTCGTGCAAAGCGCCCCTTCCAAGGATGGTACGCCCATGTTCGTTTATGGCGTCAACCATGATACCTATGCGGGGCAGGCGATTATATCCGCCGCATCCTGCACGACCAACTGCCTTGCTCCCGTCGCGAAGGTGCTGCACGACAGGTACGGGATCAAGCGTGGATTGATGTCCACCGTGCACGCGGCTACGGCCACCCAGAAAACCGTCGATGGGCCTTCTGCAAAAGATTGGCGGGGTGGCCGTGGTATTCTGGAAAACATCATTCCCTCATCCACGGGTGCGGCCAAGGCCGTTGGTGTGGTGTTGCCGGAACTCAACGGAAAATTGACAGGGATGGCGTTCCGGGTGCCTACCTCTGATGTCTCTGTTGTCGATTTGACCGTGGAACTGAATAGTGGGGCCGGCTATGATGAGATTTGCGCCGCAATGAAACAGGCCTCCGAGTCCGGTCCGCTGGCAGGGGTGCTGGGTTATACGGAGGACAAGGTGGTTTCTACCGATTTCCGTGGTATTTCCCAGCCTTCAATTTTCGATGCGGGTGCCGGTATTCAGCTGGATGATACCTTCGTCAAGGTGGTTTCCTGGTATGACAATGAATATGGCTACACCAGCAATATGATGCGGTTGGTAAGACACGTCGCAGGTTGAGTCTGAGCAGATCTGCCGGGTGGCTTGCCACCCGGCAGTTTTCCTTTTCGGAAAAGGGGAGAGCTATTAGCCAAACCGGTGGCAGTTTGGCTAATGGTTTTTTCAAAAATTGAACTTGTGCAAGGAGTGGAACATGTCTGTAATCAAGATGACCGAGCTGGATCTGAAGGGTAAGCGGGTGCTTATCCGTCAAGATCTCAATGTGCCCGTCAAGGATAACAAGGTGGCCGATGATACCCGTATTCGCGCCTCACTCCCTACCATTGAACACTGCATCAAGGCGGGTGCCCGGGTGATGTTGATGTCCCATCTTGGCCGACCTGTAGAGGGCAAATACAGTGATGAGTTTTCTCTTGCTCCCGTGGTTGAGCATCTCTCCGGATTGTTGGGTCAGAAGGTTCGTCTCATCAAGGATTACCTGCAGACAGCGCCGGCGATCGGCGAAGGTGAAGTGGCCGTGCTGGAGAATGTCCGTTTCAACATCGGTGAAAAAGAAAACGATGATGAACTGGCGAAAAAATATGCGGCCCTTTGCGATATCTATGTGATGGATGCATTTGGCACGGCCCATCGGGCGCAGGCATCCACTCACGGCGTAGCGAAACATGCCCCGGTCGCCTGTGCCGGTCCCCTGCTTGCCGGTGAACTCGAGGCTCTGAGCAAAGCGCTGGACAACCCCGCACGGCCGATGGTGGCGATTGTCGGCGGCTCCAAGGTATCAACCAAACTGACGGTTCTCGAGTCTTTGTCCAGGGTGGTGGATGGGCTGATCGTCGGCGGGGGGATCGCCAACACCTTTATCGCTGCTGCCGGATATAACGTAGGCAAATCGCTTTATGAGCCTGATTTGATCGATGAAGCGAAAAAGCTAGCCGCGCAGGCGAAAGCGCGTGGAGGAGATATTCCGGTTCCAGTGGACGTGGTTTGTGCAAAGGTGTTCGCCGAGGATGCTGAAGCCACCTTGAAAAAAGTGGATGATGTAAGCGATGATGACATGATCTTCGATATTGGTCCAGAGAGTGCAAAGCAGCTGGCCGGTATCCTGAAAACTGCCGGAACCATCGTCTGGAATGGGCCGGTTGGGGTGTTCGAATTTGATCAGTTTGGTGAGGGTACCAAAGCGATTGCCATGGCAATCGCGGAGAGTCCGGCTTTTTCCATAGCCGGCGGTGGTGATACATTGGCTGCGGTATCCAAATATGACATCGCTGATCAGATATCCTATATATCGACCGGTGGCGGGGCTTTTCTGGAGTTTTTGGAAGGTAAAAAGCTGCCGGCCGTCGCGATCCTGGAAAAGCGGGCGGAGTCGTGATGCCGGAATTTGCTGGTGCTGAGCGCTTGGCGCATAGGGCAACTGAAAAACATGACTAGACGAACGAAAATTGTTGCGACGCTGGGGCCTGCAACCGATGATCCCAAAGTACTCGATAAGCTCATCGAGGCGGGGGTTGATGTGGTGCGCGTCAATTTTTCTCATGGCAAACCCGGTGAACACAAGGAGAGAGCGGAACGGGTTCGAAACCGCGCCCGCGCGCATGGCCGGCAGGTAGGTATTCTGGCTGATTTGCAAGGACCCAAGATCCGGATCGAGCGCTTCAAGAAAGGGAAGGTCGAATTGCAGGAAGGCAAGCAGTTTACGCTGGATGCTGGCTGTGATTCTGAAGAAGGGACCAGGCACTGTGTGGGTATTTCCTACAAGCAGTTGCCGGAAGAGGTTTCCCGTGGTGACACGTTATTGCTCGATGATGGGCGAATTGTCCTATGGGTCGAGGAGGTTGAAGGCCGCCGCATCGTCTGCAAGGTGGTGGTTGGTGGTTTTCTCTCTGATCGCAAGGGGATTAACCGCAAAGGGGGAGGGTTGTCGGCGCCGGCGTTGACAGACAAGGACCGGGAAGATATCAAGCTGGCTGCCGAGCTGCGTGCTGACTATCTGGCTGTCTCTTTTCCCCGTACGGCGGCAGATGTCAACGAGGCCCGGGAACTGTTGCGGGCGGCGGGTGGCCATGGTGAGATAATCGCCAAGATCGAGCGTGCCGAGGCGCTGGATTGTATCGAGGAAATTATCGCCGCATCCGACGCTATTATGGTCGCCAGGGGTGATTTGGGAGTCGAGATTGGTGACGCAGCGTTGCCTCCGGTGCAGAAGAAACTGATCTATACCGCGCGGGAGATGAACAAGGTGGTGATCACCGCAACCCAGATGATGGAGTCGATGATTGAAAACCACATCCCGACCCGGGCCGAAGTGTTCGATGTGGCCAATGCGGTGCTGGATGGAACCGATGCGGTCATGTTGTCGGCGGAGACGGCTGCCGGAATGCATCCGGAAAAAGCGGTAACCGCCATGGATCGGATCTGCCAGGTGGCAGAAAAACAGCCTGTTGTGACGCGTTCCGAACATCGAATCGACAAAGAGTTCAACCGTATTGATGAAGCCATTGCCATGGCCACCATGTATACCGCCAACCATCTTCCGGTTGCAGCGATTGCGGCCCTTACCGAGTCCGGCTCGACGCCTTTATGGATGTCTCGCATCAGCTCGGGCATTCCCATCTACGCACTGACTCCGCATGTAGAAACCCGCCGGAGAGTAACGCTGTACCGGGGTGTCTATCCCGTAAGTTTTCAGCCCACGAGCAGCGAGGCGCCCCAGGTCAACAAGGAGGCAGTGGATGAGCTGTTGCGGCGGGGAGTGGTACGGGAGGGTGATCTGGTTATCGTTACCAAGGGTGATTTGATGGGAGTTCATGGCGGCACCAACGTCATGAAGATTTTACGCGTGGGTGAGCACGCAATTACTACTGTCTGACCCGGCCATCATTGGTCTTGGGTTTTTATTTTCAATAACTTAGGAGTGTTTTGAAATGGCCCTGATATCCTTACGTCAGCTTCTGGACTACGCGGCTGAAAACAGTTTTGGCCTGCCAGCCTTCAATGTAAACAACATGGAACAGGTACATGCGATCATGCAGGCGGCGGATGCGACCGACAGCCCCGTTATCATGCAGGGCTCTGCCGGAGCCCGCAGTTACGCGGGCGAGCCATTTCTGCGCCATCTGATCGCCGCTGCTGTCGAGATGTACCCCCATATTCCCATTGTCATGCACCAGGATCACGGCTCTGAACCCGGGGTCTGCCTGCGTTCGATCCAGTCCGGTTTCAGTTCGGTAATGATGGATGGCTCGCTCATGGCGGATATGAAGACCCCATCCTCTTTCGAGTACAATGTCGAAGTTACACGTACCGTTGTGGAGATGGCCCATGCCGGAGGGGTTTCGGTGGAAGGCGAGTTGGGGTGCCTGGGTTCGCTGGAGACGGGTGAGATGGGCGAAGAGGATGGGCATGGCGCCGAGGGCAAGCTGGATATGGACCAGTTGTTGACCGATCCCGAGCAGGCTGCCGACTTCGTCAAGCAGACCGGCGTTGATGCATTGGCCATTGCGATTGGCACCAGTCACGGCGCCTACAAGTTCACCAGCAAGCCCACCGGTGAAGTGTTGCGAATTGATCGCATCAAGGAGATCCATGAGCGCATTCCGGACACGCACCTGGTAATGCATGGCTCCTCTTCCGTTCCTCAAGAGTGGCTGCAGATCATTAATAGCTACGGTGGCGATATGGGTCAGACCTACGGTGTCCCCGTGGAGGAGATTGTGGAAGGGATCAAACATGGTGTGCGCAAGGTCAATATCGATACCGATTTGCGTATGGCTTCCACCGGTGCCGTGCGGCGTCACCTCGCCGAAAATCCGTCTAACTTTGATCCGCGCAAATTTCTCAAGGAAGGAACCAAGGCGATGATGGAGATCTGCAAGGCCCGCTATGAGGTGTTTGGTTGCGCGGGACATGCATCGAAGATTAAAGCGCTTTCCCTGGAAGAGATGTATAAACAGTATGAAAGCGGGAAGCTGGATCCAAAGATCAGCTGACGGAGAAACCCGGCGTTGATGGATAAAGAAGGTGGTTCATGCGGGCCACCTTCTTTTATTGGCCTAATGTTATTAACGCGGCAACAATATATATCGTATTCAGCCGTTGTGTGCCGATGCGCAGCAAGACATCAAAATTTGCGCCAGGTTCTTCATGTAAAAACAAACGTTCAGAGGCTTCGAGTCTCCTTCAGCTCCACGTTATCACGCTTGCCAATGGAATGACCATCGACTGCGTGTGATATCTTGATCGGAAGGTTGCTTTACTATCGACTGTCTTGGTCTATTATTGATGCGTAACTGTTCAGCATAGTATGAAACAGGCTGGTAACTGTTCAGATTGCCTCTGAAATTCGTCAGTTCAAGGCGAAAAATGAGAGTTTACGCGTGTAAATGACCATTTTTCAACGCAGAAATGGCGGATTTCAGAGGTAAGCTGAATAGTTACATTGATGCCAAGTTTATAATACGGCGATAACAGCCTGATTTCAGTGCGCCTGATCCCAGTTCTTCCCAACGCCAACGTCCACTGTCAGCGGCACATTCAAGTCAGCAGCAGCGGCCATCCGTTGCCTGAGCTGTTGGCATAGGGTCTCCGCATCCTGTTGGTGCACCTCGAATACCAGTTCGTCATGTACCTGCATGATCATGCGCGCTGCCAATCCGCTTCGCTCCAGCCAGCGATGGACGTCGATCATGGCGCGTTTGATGATGTCTGCCGCCGATCCCTGCATCGGGGCGTTGATGGCGGTACGCTCGGCATACTGACGGCGCTGGGTGTTGGCCGCATTGATCTCCGGCAGATAGAGGCGGCGGCCGAAGACAGTCTCCACGTAACCCTGCTGTCTGGCCTGCTCCCGGGTGCGATCCATAAAGCGCTTCACGCCCGGATAGCGCTCAAAGTAGCGGTCGACGTACGTCTGGGCGGCGTTCCGTTCAATGCCCAGTTGTCTGGCCAGGCCGAAGGCGGACATGCCGTAGATGAGGCCGAAATTGATCGCCTTGGCGCTGCGGCGCTGCTCCACGGTAACCTGCTCCAACGCAACGCCGAATATCTCGGCAGCGGTGGCGCGATGGATATCCTCCCCGGCGGCAAACGCCTCAAGCAGGCGTGGGTCATTGGAGAGGTGTGCCATGATACGCAGTTCAATCTGGGAGTAGTCTGCGGAGACGATGCAGTTTCCTTCCGCGGCAATGAAGGCCTGGCGGATACGCCGTCCCTCGGGGGTGCGCACCGGGATATTCTGCAGGTTGGGGTCGGATGATGACAGCCGCCCGGTAGCTGTTACCGCTTGGTGATAGGAGGTGTGGATGCGCCCTGTGTGCGGGTCAATCAGCTGCGGCAGTTTGTCGGTGTAGGTTGATTTGAGCTTGCTCATGCCGCGGTATTCGAGAATGAGCCGTGGCAGGGGATACTCCAATGCCAGCTCCTGCAGCACGGATTCCGCGGTGGAGGGCTGCCCTTTCGGGGTTTTGGCTTTGACCGGCAACTCCAGTTTGTTGTAGAGGATGTTCTGGATCTGTTTGGGGGAGCCGAGATTGAATGTTTCGCCTGCCATCTGGTGGGCCTCCTGCTCGATCGCCGTTATCTTTGCGGCCAGCTCCCGGCTCTGCTGGCGCAGCAGCTCCCTGTCCACCAGCACCCCGTTGCGCTCGATTACCGACAGGACCGGCACCAACGGCATCTCCACCTCTTCGAAAAGCCGCCGGAGCGTTGGTCGCTCACTCAGCCGTGGCCATAATACCCGGTGCAGACTCAGGGTGATCTCGGCATCCTCCGCTGCATAAGGTCCCGCCTGCTCCAGCGGTACCTGATTGAAGCTCAATTGCTTCGCCCCCTTGCCGGCTACATCCTCATAGTGGATGGTGGTGCGTCCCAGGTATTTCAGCGCCAGCGAGTCCAGGTCGTGCCGGGTGGCAGTGCTGTCCAGTACGTAGGACTCCAGCATGGTGTCATAGCGGACACCCCGCAAGGAGATGCCGTGGTTGGCCAGCACATTCATGTCGTACTTGAGATGCTGTCCCAGCTTGGCCCGATCCGGATCCTCCAGCAATGGTCTCAGACGCTCCAGTATCTCCTCGCGCGGCAGCTGTGGGGGGGCGCCATCATAGTCGTGGGCCAGGGGAATATAGGCCGCCTCGGTCGGCTGGATGGCGAAGGAGAGTCCGACAATCTCTGCCTGCATATAATTCAGGCTGGTAGTTTCGGTATCAAAGGCGAACAGCTCTGCCCCCGCCAGGCGCCGGTACCACTGCTCGAACGCTTCGCGGGTGGTGATGATCCGGTAGTCGGGATCATCCCCTTTCCCGTTATCGGCGCTGTTTTCCGTTTCCTTGAGCAGCTGCTCCAGCCAGGACTTGAACTCCAGTTGCTGGTAGAGCTGGCGCAGTTTTGCCACGTCCGGCGGTTGACGGGTAAGCTGCCGCGGTGTTACCGGCAGCGCCACATCCTGTTTGATGGTGACCAACTGGCGGGAGAGGGGGAGCTGCTCCAGGCTGGCACGGAGATTCTCCCCCACCTTGCCCTTGATCTCGCCGGCATGGGCGATGACTCCATCCAGGCTGCCATAGGCATGCAGCCATTTGGCCGCGGTTTTGGGGCCGACCTTGGGTACGCCAGGGATGTTGTCCACGCTGTCGCCGATCAGGGCGAGATAGTCTACGATTCTGCCGGGAGGAACACCGAACTTCTCCCTTACCGTCTGTGGGTTCAGCACGCTGCCGTTCATGGTGTTGATCAGGGTGACATGTTCATTCACCAGCTGTGCCAGATCCTTGTCGCCGGTGGAGATCACTGTCTCCCTGCCCTGTTCTCCCGCTTGCCGCGCCAGAGTGCCGATGACATCGTCTGCCTCGACGCCATCTATTATCAACAGCGGCAGCCCCATTGCCCGGATAATGGCGTGGATCGGCTCGATCTGCTGCTGCAGCGCTTGCGGCATCGGCGGCCGGTGGGCCTTGTACTCAGGATAGAGTTCATCGCGAAAGGTCTTGCCTTTGGCATCGAACACCACCGCAATCTGTTCCGGCTGGTAATCCTTCAGCAGCCGGTGCAACATGTTGATCACCCCGTAGACCGCGCCGGTGGGTTCTCCTTTGGAGTTGGTGAGTGAAGGCATGGCATGGAATGCCCGATACAGGTACGAGGAGCCATCCACCAGGACAAAGGGTCTGTTTTCAGGTTTGTTCATAAGCGCCAGTGACAAGAGCAACAGGTAAAATGATGGTAACCACTCAGCCAGCCCCCGAAATCCGGGCGGTTACCTTCAAATTCTACAACTTGCCGAGTAGTTACAGAGGGTGTAATTATGTCGCAATCGGGCGCAATGTGCTAAAAAGAACGTGTAACTATTCAGCTCGCCCCTGGAATTCGCCATTTCTGCGTTGAAAAAGGTCATTTACACGCGCAAACTCCCATTTTTCGCCTTGAACTGACGAATTCCAGGGGCAATCTGAATAGTTACCGGCTTGTTTCATACTATGCTGAATCGTTACAAGAACGTTTACCCAGCAAATCGCAAAACCTGGTGGTAACCGCCCGGATTGCCCCCGGAACCGGTCAGCTCAAGGTGGAAAATGTGAGTTTATGCAGGTAGGCTCACTGTTTCACCAGGGAGATGGTCGGTTTCGGGGGCTGGCTGCGTGGTTACTTTTTTTGATTACTGCCGGAAACAGCTATTGCAATGAATAAAAACAAATATCATCAATTAAGTCTCACTCCCATCAACGACACCGAACTGACCCGGGAGTCCTGGAAGATTTTCCAGATCATGGCGGAGTTCGTGGAGGGGTTCGAGCGTCTGGCGCGCATCAAACCGTCAGTCAGTATCTTCGGCTCGGCGCGCACCGAACCGGATCACCCCTACTACCAGTTGGCCGAAGATATCGCTCGCGCGCTTTCCGATGCGGGATTTTCGGTGGTCAGCGGTGGCGGCCCCGGTATCATGGAGGCGGCCAACAAGGGGGCCTATGCCGGCAAGTCCGCCAGTATCGGCCTGAATATCCAGCTTCCACATGAGCAGAGCGGCAATCCCTACCAGGATATTTCGCTCAGTTTCCGCCACTTTTTCTCCCGCAAGGTGATGTTTGTAAAGTATGCCACTGCCTACGTGGTGCTGCCCGGGGGGTTCGGTACGCTGGATGAACTGGCGGAGATCCTGACCCTGGTGCAGACCGGCAAGACCCGGCGTATCCCCATCATTCTGGTGCATGCTCCGTTCTGGACCGGGTTGCTGGAGTGGTTCAAGACCACGCTGGTGGAGGAGAAAACCATCGATCCGGAAGATCTGGATTTGATTCAGGTACTGGACAAACCACAGCAGGTGGTAGATGCTATCTTCTGCCACTATGAACACCGTGGTTTTGAACCCTCGGCGCAAGAGAGGGAAGCACTACTCGATCTATGACCCGTGACCATTACCGCCATGCTATTAACCCGGCCACATAATATGTCGTATTCAGAGCCTCAGGCCTCTTCCCTGTCAAGGCGCGCAACGCCGGGAGGGGAGAGGCCTGAGGCTCCTGACTCATTGATTCTAAAAGACAGGCCGTGCTGTGCGCGCCCGCGGTCTGCGTTGCCGAAACCGGCTGCAGGCGTGCTACAGCGGCGTTTCGACGCCTTGCCGCAGACGCGCACAGTACGGCTGAACGCGACATATTATGTGGCCGGGTTAATGTTTCTGTTATCGCTGCTCTCCTTTTTGCTCGTTGGTTCTTCCGCGTGGGCCGTTGCTCCACAGCCGTTGCAGCCCCCGGCTGATGTGTCCCGTTCAGAACTTCCCATGCCGGAGGTGATGCAGGGGAATGTTCCCGGGCCGGAGATTACCATCACCACCTCTGGCGGCAGGACTTCGGTGGAGGAGTACCGGGTCAACGGCCGTCTCTATATGATCAAGATTACTCCGGCCAAAGGGTTCCCCTATTATCTTATCGATACCGATGGGGATGGTGATCTGGACAGCCGCCGCAACGATCTGCAGGGCCGGCCCGTCAATCAGTGGATACTGTTTCGTTGGTAACAGATGTCTGTCTACACCGTCGTCGATCGCGCCGAACTCGAACTGTTTCTGGCTCACTACTCCCACAGCGAACTGATCGGTTTTCAGGGAATCAGTGCCGGCATAGAGAATACCAACTATTTTGTTACGACTGAAAAAGGGGAGTATGTTCTTACCCTGTTCGAGCAACTGGGGGCCGCAGAGTTGGGTTATTTCCTGGAACTGATGGCCTTTCTCGCAGAGCATGGTGTTCCGTCTGCCCACCCGGTTGCCGATAATCAGGGGCGCTATCTGCGTTCCCTCAAGGGGAAACCGGCTGCATTGGTGCAGCGCCTGCCTGGCAGGAGTATAGAGCAGCCCACGGAGGCCCATTGCCACATTCTGGGTACGGCGCTGGGCAAAATACACCGGGTAGGGCAGGCCTTTCCGCTGCGCCGTGCCAACAGCCGCGGCCCTGCCTGGTGGTTGCGAACCGCGAAAAAATTGCAGCCATTGCTTGCAGCCGGGGATCGCCAGCTGCTGGAGAGTGAACTCGCGTTTCAGTCGAACGAGCATTTCGAGGCCCTTCCTCGTGGTGTGATTCATGCTGATCTGTTTCGGGACAATGCGCTGTTCGTTGGCGGGCGGCTATCCGGTATTATCGATTTTTACTATGCTTGTGATGGTCTGCTGCTGTATGACCTGGCCATTACCGTCAATGACTGGTGTATCTCCGGCAGCGGCTTGTTCGATGAAAAACGGCTGCGCGCCCTGTTGCGGGGGTACCGTCAGCAGCGTCCGTTCCAGTCGTGTGAAGCGGATGCTTGGCCGGTAATTTTGCGGGCGGCGGCCCTGCGTTTCTGGTTGTCACGGCTGAACGATCTCCATTTCCCCCGTGAGGGGGAGATTACCCACAGCAAGGATCCGGATGTGTTCAGGAAAATTCTTGTTGCACATATCAATAATCAACAGACGCTTTGCCAAGGTGAAATATCGGGAGGTTAACGGAAATATATTGAAAAGTATCGTTCTGTTTCCTAATCTTTTCTTTCAGACATGAAAAAGGGACGCGGAGTCTACAGGGAGTTTATCGTGCATCATCAACTTGATTCGTGACTGACAGTGCTTCGAACATCATGGAGACGACAACAGAGACATCTGATCAACCGGAAGAGAAAAACGGGGGGAAAAGCGGCGGCGCCGGTTTTCTTCCAGCATCTCGTCCCCCAAGGGAAAAGCAGTGCCGAACGCGCGCGAAAGGCAGAAAGTTCAAGGCGGGTTCAAGCCGGGGCATCGAGACCATGCTGCGCTCCCAGTACCGTACTCACCTCGATTTGACCCATCTCGCCGACAACAAGGCGAGCATCATGATAACCATCAACGGTCTGATTATTTCGATTCTGCTGGCAACTGGTGGATCAGTGGTGGCGTTTGCCGACAACAATCTGTATATCCTGCCGATTATCGTGCTGCTTATCTCCGGCTTTATCTCGATGATCTATGCGGTCATCTCGGCGCGTCCGATCGCCGAGCGCTGTTGTGACGCCGTAAAGGGTCCGGACGATTTTCTGAACGGCAAGGCCAATGTGATGTACTTCATGGACAATGCGGATCTTAGCAATGATGAGTATATTGAAGTAATGAAAGAGGTAATGGATGACAGGAATTTGGTGTATGAGGAGATGGTCAGCTATATCCACACCATGAGTGTCATCATCCGGCGCAAGTTTTTTCTGTTACGCACCTCTTATTCTGTGTTCATATTCGGGTTGGGTCTCTGTATCGCCACCTTTATCGGTGTGGCCGGGGTCATCATGCTGAAAACGGAGGAGGGTAACCCGGTTGGCCAGCGGGTGGAGTCCACCGGCTTTGGCCGGTTTCCTCCGGCGGCCGGAGTTTACGAGCCTTCCGGTGTGCATCAGCTTGATGATGGCCGGGTGTTGATCGTGGAGGATGAGGTCAGCCACCCGTTCAGCCTGTTGACCTTCAGCCCAGGCGGTGAGATCACCTCGATGATCCGGCTTGAGCCGTCCAGTCTGTTTGGCAAGAACGGGCCGTACCGGCAGTTTCGCAAGTTGAATGATTTGGAGGGGGTGACGGCGGACGGGAAAGGGTATATTTATGCTGTTACTTCGCACTCTTATAGTGAGGATGGAGCATACTCTGAAAATCGCGGCAAGCTCGTCAGATTCAGAATCGCGGGTGAACAGATAACGGAACCTGTTGTGGTGACCGGGTTGAAGGATGCGCTGTTCCGCTCTTTCCCCGAGCTGAAACGGGAGGCTGGTGAAAAGGGGATTAATATCGAGGGGTTGGCCTTTGATACAAGGCAGGGGAATATGCTCATTGGCTTCCGTTTTCCCCGGGATGAGCAAAATAACGCCTTGATAGCAATCATTACGGATCCGGGTGCGTTATTCTCCGCAGAACCGGTATTTCGTTTTGAACCTGATCTTGTCCGGCTGGATCTGAACGGCGGTGCTATTCGCGGTATGAGTTATGATCCACGCTTGCGTGGTTATCTTGTTGTTGCTGGCGATGCGGAAAAAGGGGGAAGCAGGCAAAACCAGCTCTGGTTCTGGAGTGGTGTTTCTGGTTCCTCACCCAGAAAAGCCGTGGTGACCGGGCTGAGCGGGATGGCCAATGCGGAGGGTGTTGCCCCGCTGCGGATGGATGATTATAGCCGAATACTGGTTGTCAGCGATGATGGTAACAAAAAGAGAGGGGAAAATGCCCATTTTCTGCTGATTGATTATGATCGGTTGCGGCTCTGGTGAATCACTTTATTGCGAGATATGCTGTTCCAGCTCACTGAACAGCGCAGGCATCAATCGCCGGTTCGTTTCTACGGATTGCTCGAGAACAGACATGTAGCTGTCAAACCAGCTTAATAGATGTTTTTTCTTTTTTTCGCTCAGCAGAGACTCTTCGAGCACCTTGCGCATGGCGTTTTTCCTCGCCACCAGAAAGAAGATCTGGACAGCCGCCATCTCGTCGCCAGCATGGTATTCGATCCAGCTTTTAAAGTAGTGTTGCAGATTTTCTTCCAAGGAAGCGCTGTTGGGTCGGTAGTCGGGAACAATGATCCCGGAGAGATCAAAATCGTAGGGGCCAACGAATACCTTTCCATCCTCTCTGTAAAGCATATTGATGTTACGTCCGTCACGGCCATAATCCTTGAAGTAGACGAATTCGTTGTATAGTTGTAACTGAAACCAGGAGAGCTCATCGATACCCTTGCTCTCTACTCCCGGATAAGGGCGTTTTGACATGCCGCAACGTTTGGCCAGCCTGGATCTGGGTTCCCGGAAAAAGGCTTTTCTGGTTAGCAGAATATTTCCTTCAGGATTGCGGTAAGTGATTTCGGCAAGCCGGGTTTTCAACGTCACGGAGTGCATTTGATCGAGAACCTGGTAGATATAATACTCCTGCAGAAGACGCTCTTCCTGCTCTTCCCGCGTCTCTCCTCCAACACGTTTCCAGCTGCTTTTCCCGCAGTGTGTTACCAGTTTGATATCATCCCCCAGCCTGCTGAACAGGTTTTCCTTCCGGGGATGCCCCTTGTCGAGGGGTGTACTTTTACGGATCATTTTCAATTTGTTGTACAACGGGACCAGGTTTTTCTCACTGGGGGATCTCCCTTGCAGCGATTGTTTCAGTACGCTTTCTGTTTCCGGGGTTTCAAAAACGATGCGTAACGGAACCCATTCGCAAAAATCCCTTCGGGAGTGTCCCCGGTCTATGATGAAGGCAGGTAAAATCTGCTTTTCACCTTTTTGGTCCTCATACAGAATGATGGCCGAATCTCCTCCGGTTTCACTGTAGATCTCCTTATTGATATGTGCGAAGTCAGCAATGATTTCCAGCCTGAGGATATCGTTCGGTGAGGCCTGGAAAAGAGGCGAGCTGGAGTCTTTGCACTGCAGGGGGCGGTATTTTTCAACAATCGTTGCAGCAGGGCAGTGTGGAACCGGTGTTCGCTGCTCTGTTCTGGGAGCGGACTCTGCTACACCGGAGCAGGCAAGCAATATGAGAAAAGTGGTGAGCGTAGAGTATTTGATAAACATTTGTCTGGCATTTGTCAATCTGTACTGCCTGTCTTGCCGGTATTGAACCCGTTTGTTTGACGATTGACCCCGCTCTGAATGCAGGTGCTCAGGCTATCTGATACACTCTTTCCGTTTGGAAGCGCTGACTGCCTGTTTGCGGAATACTGTCAAATCTTGTGCAAAATTGATTGTGGAACCCTCGATGGGACCCAGCCCCAGCAGATCCAGCGCCAGATTGGCCGCATCTCCCTCTCGTATCGGTTGTATCGGGTCAGTATACAGTGGCCGGCCGTTCCCGGGGTTTAGACGGGTGCCACTGTTTATTGCGTAAAGATCAGCACCACCCGGAACCCCCGCCCCCCAGACATAAAATGGAATGGTGTAGTTTTTGCGGCTATCCAGGATGGTGTGGTTCGAACCATAGGTGCCGCCGTGATCGGCAGTAACAATAACAACGGTGTGTCCTGACAGGGCGGGAGTATTGGTGACCATATCGAGAACCCTGCCGAGCAGGTGATCCACCTCGGCGACAGCCGCCATATAGGCGCTGCCCGGTGTTACATCCCAGTAGTGTTGATGGCCGGCAATATCGGGATCGCGCAGGTGAAGGAAGCTGTAGTGATAAGGGGTTGACTGCATGGCGTTGATATAATTGCTGACCAGTTTGCGGCTATCTTCCATGTAAACATAGTGATCGATTTTGTTTCGGCCGTCGTCTGCCCCTGTTTTATCCGGTGCTCCGTTGATGCGGTTGTAACTCTGCTTGAATATTTGAAATTTTTCCTTTCCAGCATAGAGTGCCGTGGATAATCCGTGGTCATGAACCACATCGAAAACGCTGGCGATGTATACTCCCTTGTTGGAGTGGAGTGTGCGCTGCCTGGGTGGCGAACGGTTGTCCCCATAGTTGTGTCCGCTATCTCCCTTTACCCCCCGGCCGGTAAGTTGACTGATATGATTTGGCAGTGTACCCAGATAGTGGGCATCGGTGCGGGCGTTGTCCGTGAACGCTCCTTCGGCCCGCAGGCGGTAGAAATTGGGTGCCTCGGAGTGGCCCAGAATGGTAATGGCATCCGAGCGGAGTCCGTCGACGCTAATATGAATAACATAACGCACCGGGTTGGCTGCAGAAGCGGGAAACGTCGCCATGAGCATGACAACGAGAAAGAGGAAGCGTGCACCCAGGCCCGATGCAGTGGCCGGAGCGCGGTTCAAACGGTGATACATGACGGAATATTCACCAGTACTCATAAGGAAAGCGCCTGATTGTTACTATATCACCTATCCCCCTCAATTTGACAGGTTATAATTGGCTGCCGACCCGGCCTGCCAACTACTTGGGTATCAGCCGCCGTGTGAGCGCCTGCTGGCTGAATATGAACCATCTTGTCGCCGGGCAAATGATAAAGGAGGCACTGTGTCTGATAATTCCGAATACTGGAAGGCAAATCTGCGGTTGGTACTGTTCTGCCTGGCGGTTTGGTTTACTGTTTCCTATCTGTTTGGAATCGTTTTGGTGGAGCCACTGAACATGTTCCGCCTTGGGGGCTACAAACTGGGGTTCTGGTTTGCTCAGCAGGGTTCTATCTACACGTTTGTATTGTTGATTTTCTTTTATGCCTGGCGCATGAATCTGCTGGATCGCAAATTCAACGTGCACGAAGAATAGAGGCAGCGCGGTTTCATGCGTGGCAGAAGTGGTTGTTTTCCCCGGATTATTCGGTTGTTCGGGTTCATAGTCGTAATACATTCGGGAGAAGAGCGGTAACAGATAAAAGCCATCATCGAACGCAGAAGCGCTTGATTGGCCGGGAGTCTCGGACATGGATCTGCAAACAATAACCTATACCATCGTTGGTTTGACCTTTGTGCTTTACATCGCCATCGCAGTATGGGCGCGTGCAGCAAGCACAGGGGAGTTTTATGTTGCCGGCAAGGGAGTGCATCCGGTTCTGAACGGTATGGCTACAGCGGCCGACTGGATGTCTGCTGCATCGTTTATCTCCATGGCTGGCTTGATAGCTTTCAACGGCTACGGTGCCTCGGTGTTTTTGATGGGATGGACGGGCGGGTATGTGTTGCTGGCGATGCTGCTGGCCCCCTATCTGCGAAAGTATGGAAAATTTACCGTTCCCGAATTTATTGGAGACCGTTTTTATTCACGAACTGCGCGGGTTGTCGCGATTGTCTGCCTTATATTTGCCTCGTTGACCTATGTGATTGGACAGATGAAGGGAATTGGCGTGGCTTTTTCACGTTTTCTCGAGATGGATTTCGACCACGGTTTATATGCCGGAATGGGTATCGTATTCTTTTACGCCGTCTTGGGCGGTATGAAAGGGATTACCTATACACAGATTGCGCAGTACTGCGTGCTGATTTTTGCCTATACCGTTCCAGCCGTTTTTATTTCGTTGAGCTTGACAGGGAATCCTCTCCCGCAGCTTGGTCTGGGCGGGAAAATGGCGGATGGAAGCTATCTGCTGGACAAGCTGGACCTGATCGTTACCGACCTTGGCTTCAAGGAGTATACAACAGCCGTTATGGGCAGCAAGCTGAATATGTTTGTCTATACGCTCTCCCTGATGATAGGGACAGCCGGCCTGCCTCATGTCATTGCCCGTTTTTTTACCGTTCCCAGTGTGAAGGGGGCCCGCAGTTCGGCTGGCTGGGCGCTGGTGTTTATCGCTGCCTTGTACACCGTCGCTCCTGCGGTCGGTGCGATGGCCCGCCTCAACCTGAGTACGACCATTCAACCTGCTCCGGATGTCAATCTCGTTTACGATGAACGTCCTGCGTGGTTCAAAAACTGGGAAAAAACCGGATTGCTGGCGTTTGAAGACAAAAATGGTGACGGTAGAATCCAGTACGTCGCGGATGAGCAGAAAAACGAGATGGTAAAGGTCGATCGGGACATTATGGTGCTGGCCAATCCGGAGATCGCCAAGTTGCCGGACTGGGTCATCGCGCTGGTTGCCGCGGGGGGGTTGGCAGCGGCGTTATCGACAGCCGCGGGGCTTCTGTTGGCGATTGCTTCGTCTATCTCCCATGATCTGCTCAAAGGGGTTTTTGTACCCAATATTTCCGAGAAAAACGAATTGTTGGCCAGCCGCATTACCATGGGGTGCGCCGTTCTTGTTGCCGGCTATCTCGGTCTGCATCCGCCGGATTTTGCCGCGGGTACGGTGGCCATCGCGTTTGGGCTTGCCGCCTCCTCCCTGTTTCCGGCGCTGATGATGGGGATTTTTTCCATGCGCATGAACAAGGCCGGAGCCATTGCCGGGATGCTGGCGGGTCTTGGTGTGACTATACTTTATGTATTCCAGCATAAGGGCATTATGTTTATTCCCGGCACCTCTTTTCTTGGCGGTATGGAAGAGAACTGGTTTTTTGGTATTTCGCCCAATGCCTTTGGTGCTGTGGGGGCGGTTGTAAACTTCACTGTTGCCGCGCTGGTGGCCCGGTTAACTGCGGCGCCACCTGCGCATATTCAGGAGCTGGTAGAGCACATCCGCGTTCCGGGCACGAGCCGGAAAGCCGCTTAACAGGGGGGCGCCGGATAGCAGAGAGAAACGGAGTTCCGGATACCTGCCCGCAGCCGTTGTGAGTAGAGTCCGCACGTGCCGAGGAGTGGAAAATGTGTGCAGATATCGAAACCATACTGGATCGTTATCATTGGGACAGGACCCGCCTGCTGGACATGTTATGGGCAGTCCAGCGGCAGCAGGGATTTGTCTCCGACGGGTCGGTGGCAGCATTGTCAAAGGGGTTGAACATGTCCCGGCATGACATTCGTGAAACCCTCACTTTCTACCATTTTTTTCTGGACAAGCCATCCGGAAGATACCCGATCTACCTGGCCGATACCGTTATCGCCAGAATGCAGGGCTATGAAGCAATCCGCGAAGCCCTGGAGCAGGCATGCGGCTGCAGATTTGGTTCCGTAGACGAAACCGGTACTTTCGGCCTGTATGAAACCAACTGTATTGGGCTGAGCGATCAGGAGCCGGCGATGATGGTGGACAACGTTGTGTTCACTGAGCTGACGCCGGAAAAGGTCAGGGGCATTATCTCGGCCCTGAAACAGGGCCAATGCCTGGAAGAAATTGTCAATCCAGGCGGAAATGACCGCAGAACCACAGCTTATGTGGATGCGTTGGTGAAGAGCAATATACGTGGCCGGGGTGATGTGTTTTTCAGGGCGGGAAGGGACTACCCGGCGCTGCTGGAGAAAGTGCTGGATCTGCTCCCCGATGAAGTGATTGGCGAGGTCACTCTCTCCGGCATACGCGGGCGTGGCGGAGCCGGGTTTCCTACCGGAACGAAGTGGCGCCTGGGGCGGGATGCCGAAGGTGAAGAGAAATATGTGATCTGCAATGCGGATGAGGGCGAGCCGGGTGCGTTCAAGGATCGTGTTTTGCTCACCCGCTCTCCGGCAGATGTGTTGCTGGGGATGATTATCGCCGCCTGGGCCATTGGCTCGCGCAACGGCATCCTCTATCTGCGCGCGGAATACGGGTATATCAAGGCGTATCTGGAGCAGCAGATTCAGGCGTTTCGTGATGCGGGTCTGCTGGGAAAGCAGATTCTAGGCAGGGAGTTCGATTTCGATATCCGCATTCAAATGGGTGCAGGCGCTTATGTCTGTGGTGAAGAAACCGCCCTGATTGAGTCCTGCGAGGGGAAACGGGGTACGCCGCGTATCAAACCGCCTTATCCGATTCAGCATGGCTATCTTGGCATGCCAACCTGTATCAACAATGTGGAAACCCTGGCTGCTGTCAGCCGTATTCTGGAAGAGGGGGGGGAGTGGTTCAGAAGCATGGGTACCGGTGAATCAACCGGCACGCGCCTGCTCAGCGTATCTGGCGACTGCGAACACCCCGGTATTTATGAAATCGAATGGGGGATTTCTCTCCACGATGTGCTCGAAATGGTGGGGGCAAAAGAGCCAATGGCGGTGCAGGTAAGTGGCCCCTCTGGTGAGTGCGCATCGGTGGCTCAAGATGGACAGCGTACGTTCTGCTACAGCGATCTGTCCTGTAATGGCTCATTGATGATATTTGGCAAAGGCAGGGATCTGCTTGATATAACCGGGCACTTCATGCGGTTTTTCGTTACAGAGTCTTGCGGCATCTGCGTTCCATGCCGGGCTGGCGGAGTCGATCTGCACCAGAAAATCGGGCTGATTATCGCCGGCCGGGCCAGCAGCGAGGATCTCGACGACATCCGTAGCTGGGGCGCCTTGATGCGCGAAACCAGCCGCTGCGGGCTGGGGGCGACGGCGGCGGAACCACTCTTGACAACGTTGGAAAAATTCCCCGAACTTTACCAGGAGAAAGTGGTTCAACCAGAAGGGGTGCTGCTGCCATCCTTCGATCGGGAGGCGGCGCTGCAGGGCCATGAACAGGCGTACAGAATGCTCGTACAGGAGGAGAAGCAATGAGCATCGACATTTCCATTGATGGTCAGGTGTACAAGGCGCGTGATGGTGCGACACTGGTGGACGTGGCTGCCGAAAACGGTGTTTATATTCCTTCCCTCTGTTACGTGAGAGGAAAACCCGGCCTGGGCACTTGCCGCACCTGCTCGGTCAGAGTGAATGGCAAGGTGATGACCGCCTGCACCGTACCTGTGGCGGATGGCATGGATGTGGAAGTCAGTGAGCCCGGCATGGCAGAGATGCGCAAGATGCTGGTGGAACTGCTGTTTTCCGAAGGCAATCACAACTGTCCCAGCTGTGAAAAAAGCGGCCGCTGCGAGTTGCAATCGCTGGGCTATGAGCTGGGGATGATGGTTTCACGCTTTCCCTATCGCTTCCCTGTGCGTACACGGGAGCATGCGGCCAAACAGATCTGGCTGGAGCGGGACAGGTGCATCTTTTGCCAGCGCTGCGTGAAGTTTGTTCGTAACCTGGAAACCGGACAGAAAATTTTCAGCATCGACCACCGGGGCAGCCGTGCCAGTATCGAGATTGACGTAAGCCTGGCAGACAAGATGCCACCGGAGCAGGTGCGCGAGGCCGCACACCTTTGTCCTGTCGGCTGTATTGTCGAGAAGGGGGTCGGCTATAACAAACCCATCGGTCAGCGCAGGTTCGAAATCAAGTCCATCCGGGAGCGTGCATTGGAGAGAAAATGCCGGTGAACATATCAGACAAACGGGAGACGGCCTCCCATGAGCTGCCGGCAACGCCGCTCGACCCTTCGGTGCGCGCCGCCCGGGATGAGAAAATCCAGATAGCGATGATCGCCTTGTGCGGCTGCTGGGGCTGTACCCTGTCGTTTCTGGACATGGATGAAAACCTGCTGCGCCTTCTGGACAAAGTCAACATCACGCGCTCCTCCCTTACCGACATCAAGCGCATTCCCCACCGCTGCGCCATCGGTTTTGTTGAAGGCGGCGTTGCCAGTGAAGAGAATATCGAGATACTGGAGCACTACAGGAAAAACTGTGACATCCTGATCTCCGCAGGTGCTTGCGCCGTTTGGGGTGGCGTGCCGGCGATGCGCAACGTGGTTCCCCTGGAAGCGTGTTTCCGGGAAGCCTACCTGGATGGACCCACAGCAGAACCGGGTGTCCAGCCGGTCATTCCTTACCACCCCGACATACCCCGGATCACCACCAGGGTCTACCCCTGCCATGAAGTGGTGAAGATGGATTACTTCATTCCTGGTTGCCCGCCGGATGGCGCAGCAATCTTCCAGGTGCTGGATGATCTTGTCAACGGACGGGAAGTAGCGCTTCCCGGAACCATTAATCACTATGACTAGGTGGGCAGGATAAATGGGCAAGAAACTGGTTATCGACCCCGTTACCCGCATCGAGGGACATGGCAGGGTGACTGTTCACCTGGATGAGGACAACCGCGTTATCGATGCAAAACTGCATGTGGTGGAGTTTCGCGGCTTCGAGAAATTCATTCAGGGGCACCCCTACTGGGAAGCACCTGTGCTGCTGCAGCGCGTCTGCGGCATCTGTTTCGTCAGCCACCATCTGGCCGGGGCCAAGGCGCTGGATGATATCATCGGCGCTGGTTACAGTACCGGCGTACAAATGCTCCCAACGGCGGAAAAGGTGCGCCGCCTGGGACACTATGGCCAGCAGCTTCAATCCCATGTTACTGCCTATTTCTACCTGATTGTGCCGGAAATGCTGTTCGGTATGGATGCTCCGCCGGAGCAGCGCAATGTGCTGGGCCTGGTGGAAGCCAATCCTGACCTGATTAAAAGAGTAGTCGCGTTGCGCAAGTGGGGACAAGAGGTGATAAAGACCGTGTTTGGCAAGCGCATGCACGGGATCAGCTCGATTCCCGGTGGTGTCAACAAAGGTATCAGCATTGCCGAGCGGAATCGCCTGCTGAACGGTGAGAAAGGGCTTTTGTCCATCGGCCAGGTGATCGACTACGCCCAGGACGGGTTGCGGCTGTTTCATGAATTCCATGAAAAGCATCGCAAGCAGGTAGACGGTTTTGCCGAGGTTCCCGCACTCAACATGTCGTTGGTGGACGATAACGGTAATGTCGACTATTACCACGGCCGGCTGCGCATTGTGAACAAGAACAGGGAGACTGTCTTCGAGCTGGATTATCATGATTATCTGGATTATTTCGCTGAAGCCACCGAAAAGTGGAGCTATATGAAATTTCCCTATCTGAAGAAGCTGGGCCGGGAGGCTGGCGCTGTTCGGGTAGGACCGCTGGCGCGGGTGAATGTAACCAAAAGCTATGGAGGCTCCACGCCTCTGGCCCAGGCGGCGCTGGAGCGGTTCCAGGCCTATACCAACGGCAAGGCAAACGACATGACCCTGCATACCAACTGGGCGCGGGCCATCGAGATTCTCCATTCCGCCGAGCTGATCAAGGCGCTGTTGAACGATCCGGATCTGCAGGGAGAACAGCTCACCCTGGAGCCGCCGGAAAGCGCCTGGACGGGCAAGGGGGTCGGCGTTGTCGAAGCGCCCCGGGGTACACTGCTCCACCACTACCAGGCCAATGAAGAGGGAGCCATCACTTCGGCAAACCTGGTGGTTGCCACCACCCAGAACAACACGGTGATCAACCGCACAGTGCGCGCCGTGGCCGAGGAGTACCTCGGAGGTCAGGCGGAAATAACCGAAGGCATGATGAATGCCGTCGAAGTGGGCATTCGTGCCTATGATCCCTGCCTGAGCTGCGCGACCCACGCCATGGGCCAGATGCCCCTGGTGGTTTCCGTCCATGACGCGCAGGGGAGAGTTGTCGATGAGCGTGTGCGCTGACAAACCTGCGGCCCTGTCATCTCTTTCCCTGGGGGATTACAACGCTGCTTCCTGTCTGGTCTACGGCATCGGCAATGCGGGACGGCAGGATGATGGCCTGGGCTGGGCCTTCATCGATTGGCTGGAGGGTACCCCGCTTTGTCCGGAAGCTGAAATACAGCGTCACTACCAACTGCACCTGGAAGATGCCGACCTGCTCAGATACAAGACACGGGCACTGTTTGTGGATGCCACCAGAGATCCTGAAGTGAAGCGGTTCCGGGTGGAAAGAGTACAGCCAAAACTGGACTTCAGCTTCACATCCCATGCCATTTCACTTCCCTCGGTCATGGCAACCTGTGAGCAGTGTTTCGGCTATCTGCCGGAGGTGCATTTGTTGACCATCCGCGGCTATGAGTGGGCGCTGAAACAGGGATTGACAGCCCCGGCGGCACGAAATCTGAAAACAGCAATAGCAGAGATTGCCGCCGGTGAATAAAGCCCCTGTTGAATTTGGCAGCTGATGGCAGCGAGCTGTACGCCCTGGTTTACGTAAACGGTAATCAGGCGTGCCCGCTGCGGTTCGGAGACGGCCGGCAAGCCGCCAACAGCGCCCGCGGACCCTGTATCCACCGGCGGTGACGGTGGAAGCTGCTTCTGACGAGGTTGTTACCGTATATATACATGCACGAATTGTCGTTATGTGAAGGCGTGATGCAGGTTCTGGAAGATGCCGCCAGAAACCAGGGCTTTGGATGTGTAAATGTGGTATGGCTGGAGGTCGGTGCGCTGGCAGGGGTGGAACTGGACGCTATGCGCTTCGGTTTCGATGTGGTAAAAAAAGACACACTGGCTGAAAACGCCAGACTGGAGATCATCAGGATACCCGGCCAGGCTTGGTGCCACTCCTGTGCGAAGGGCGTCGAGATCCGGCAGCGTTTCGATGCCTGCCCGCACTGTGGCGGCTATCAACTGCAAGTAACCGGTGGAGAAGAGTTGCGAGTGAAAGAACTGGAGGTGGAATAATGTGCAGCGTTTGCGGTTGTGGCGAAGGTGAAACGGATATCGAAGGCCAGGCCCGGAACCACCGTCCCCCTGGACACGGCCACGACTATGGCCAGGAACCTGCTCATGCCCACGCACCCGGTTTGAGTCAGGCGCGCATGGTGCAGATTGAGAAGGATATTCTGGGCAGGAACAACGAGTATGCAGCGGCCAACCGGCGCTGGTTCACCGAGCGGAACATTCTGGCGCTGAATCTGGTCTCCAGCCCCGGATCTGGCAAGACCTCGCTTCTGGTCCGTACCCTGCTGGACAGGAAAGAGCACCGGCTCATGGCTGTCATAGAGGGCGATCAGCAAACCAGTCATGATGCCGATCGCATCCGCCAGACCGGCGTCAAGGCGGTGCAGATCAATACCGGCAAGGGCTGCCACCTGGATGCCCATGGGGTAGGTCACGCGCTTGAATCGCTGGCGCCGGAGCCGGATAGTGTACTGTTCATCGAAAATGTGGGCAATCTGGTCTGCCCGGCGGCTTTCGATCTGGGTGAGGCGCACAAGATAACCATTCTTTCGGTTACCGAAGGCGAGGACAAACCGCTCAAATATCCTGATATGTTTCATGCGTCGACGTTGATGATTCTGAACAAAATTGACCTGCTGCCGCATCTGGATTTTGATGCGGACAGGTGCATCGGCTACGCCCGGAGGGTCAACCCGCGCATTCATGTGCTCCGGCTCTCGGCTGCTACGGGAGAGGGGATGGATGCCTGGTATCGATGGGTCGAAGCCAACCGGCAGCCCGGCGCGCCGGGAGGGGGTTGAGCATGTGCCTGGCCATGCCGGCGGAAGTGATCGCCATTGAGGGTGAAACGGGCAGAGTCAATCTGGGCGGGGTGCAAAAGGAGATCTCTCTTGCGCTGGTGGAAGATGTCCAGGTAGGCGACTTTGTGTTGATCCACGTCGGATACGCCCTCGACAAGATGAACCCCAGGGAAGCCGAGCGCACCCTGGCCCGGTTTGCAGCGGCGGATAGGGGAAGCGGCGAATGAAATATATCGACGAGTTCCGCAACCGGGCGTTGGCCCACATCCTGGCAGATGCCATCGCCAGGGAGGCGGACAGGGACAGGGAGTATCGTCTGATGGAGTTTTGTGGCGGCCATACCCACGCAATTTTTCGCTATGGAGTGCAGGCGCTGATGCCGCCAAACGTCAGGTTCATTCATGGTCCCGGGTGCCCGGTTTGCGTCCTGCCCACGGGCCGTATCGATAATGCTATCGATCTGGTGGAACAGCATGATGTGATCCTCTGTACCTACGGTGATATGATGCGGGTGCCGGCCAGCCGCCGCCGCAGCCTGATCAAGATAAAGGCCACCGGTGGTGATGTGCGCATGGTTTGGTCCACCCGGGACGCGCTGCAGATCGCCCGTAACAACCCGCATCGGCAGGTGGTCTTCTTCGCCATCGGCTTCGAGACGACCACGCCGCCCACCGTGGTGGCCATCAAGCAGGCTGCGGTGGAGAAACTGACGAATTTCAGTGTTTTCTGCAACCATCTGCTTACCCCTGCCGCCATCCGGAGCATCCTTGCCGTTCCGCAGGCTGATGAGCCGGTGGCCATAGACGGTTTTCTCGGACCCTCCCATGTCAGCGCAATCATTGGCACCCGCCCTTATGAACCCCTGGTTGAAGCGTATGGCAAGCCGGTAGTGATCGCCGGATTTGAACCCCTGGACGTGATGCAGGCAACGCGCATGCTGATTCGCCAGCTCAACGACAATAGAGCCGGGGTGGAGAACGAATACACACGGGTAGTGACCCGTGAAGGCAACCGCAAGGCCCGGGCGCTGGTGGACGAAGTACTGCAGCTACGCCCCGGCTTCGAATGGCGTGGCCTGGGCAGGGTTCCTTCCGGTGCGCTGCAGATCCGGGCCGCATGGTCGGAATTTGACGCCGAGCAGCGTTTTCCGGTTCCGGAAATCAAGGCCCCGGATGTCCGCGGCTGCGAATGTCCACGCATCTTGCGCGGCTTGAAGAAACCCACTGAATGCAAACTGTTCGGCACCGCCTGTACACCGGAAAATCCGATGGGCGCCTGTATGGTTTCTTCGGAAGGAGCCTGTGCCGCCTACTGGAGTTACGGGCGTTTCCGCACCGGATCTGAGGTCTTTGCAGCGTGAACGAGCCACTTCCCCGGCGCGGCCAGCGGCTGGATCTGCGCTCCGGCACCGTAGACATGACCCACGGTAGCGGAGGCCGGGCTACGGCGCAACTTGTCGAGGAGCTGTTTGTGCGCCATTTCGACAATGATCTGCTGCGCCAGGGCAATGACCAGGCTGCCTTCCCGGTGAAAGAGGGACGCATGGTAGTGAGTACCGACGGCCACGTGATCTCACCCCTGTTCTTTCCCGGTGGGGATATCGGCTCCCTGGCGGTGCATGGTACCTTGAATGATGTGGCCATGTCCGGCGCAGTCCCCCTTTATCTGAGTGCCGGATTCATATTGGAAGAGGGCTTTCCGCTGGCGGATCTTGACCGCATCGTAGCCAGCATGGCCGAAGCCAGCCGCATGGCCGGCGTGCCTGTCGTTACCGGCGACACCAAGGTGGTGGAACGGGGCAAGGGTGATGGTGTGTTCATCACCACCACCGGCGTGGGGGCAGTGCCGGAAGGGGTGGTTATCTCCGCCGACCGGGCGCGTCCCGGCGACCTTGTTCTGGTCAACGGTCCCATCGGCAATCATGGGGTAGCCATTATGTCCAGCCGGGAAAACCTGGCGTTCGAGACCACTATCGAATCTGATTCCGCTGCGTTGCACCGTCTGGTGGCCAGCATGGTGGCGGTGTCGCCGGATGCAATCCACTGCTTGCGTGACCCTACCCGCGGCGGGCTGGCCACCACGCTCAACGAGTTGGCGCGTCAGTCGGGTGTAGGCATGCGCCTGCGGGAATCCGCCATTCCGATGGATGAACAGGTAGTGGCTGCCTGCGAACTTCTGGGGCTGGATCCGCTGTATGTCGCCAATGAGGGCAAGCTGGTCTGTATTTGCGCTGCCCGAACAGCGGATGCCCTGCTGAAGGTAATGCGCACCCATCCCCTGGGGGAGAGGTCGGCTGTCATTGGCGAGGTGGTGGCGGACGGCCAGGGCCTGGTGCAGATGGAAACCCCTTTTGGTGGCAGCCGGGTGGTGGATTGGCTGGCAGGTGAACCGCTGCCAAGAATTTGCTGATGCCATTGTTATTATTAACCCGGCCACTAAATGCACGGTTTTCCGCTGCCGGGCATGCACCTGCAGCAAGCCATGGATGCGCATTCGGCAACTGAGCCATGATGGCCGGATCAAGGAGAGGCATAGCAATCCGTGTTCGGGGGATAGTGCAAGGCGTCGGTTTCCGTCCCTGGGTGTGGCAACTGGCGCGGATCCTTGAGCTTCGTGGCTGTGTTCGCAATGATGCCCAGGGCGTTCTGATCGAGATCCGGGGTGACTCCAAAAGCGTGGATCAATTCGTTAGCCGGCTGGAGCGGGGGGCGCCGCCATTGTCGCATATCGAATCCATCGAATGTAGTCCCCTGGAGGAGGGGAGGAGCCTCCCGGCCGGCTTTATCATTGCCCGCAGCCGGGGAGGGGAGATCCGGACCGGCGTGGCCAGTGATGCCGCCACCTGTTCCGACTGCTTGAGTGAGGTTTTCGACTCTGAAAACCACCGCTACGCTTATCCCTTTACCAACTGCACTCATTGCGGCCCCCGCTTTTCCATCATTCGGAAAATCCCCTACGATCGCGCCAATACCAGTATGGACCCTTTCCCGATGTGTCCCCGCTGCCGGGCGGAGTACCAGGATCCGGCAAACCGCCGTTTCCACGCCCAGCCCAACGCTTGCAAGGAGTGTGGTCCCCGTGTCTGGCTGGAAGACACGCATGGCGACTTCCTGGATGTTGAGACGGAACAGGTTTTCCAGAGAGCTGCAGAGCTGATCCGGGGGGGGAGGATCCTCGCCATCAAGGGGATCGGTGGTTTTCATCTGGCTTGTGATGCTGCCAACGAGTCGGCGGTTGAGATGCTGCGCAGGCGAAAAAAAAGATACCGCAAGGCCTTCGCGCTCATGGCGCGGGATCTTGCAATGGTTTCCCGTCATGCACGGATCACGCCCGAGACTGCCGCTCTATTGTCTGAATCCGCGGCTCCCATCGTTATTATGAACGGCCGGGGGGAAGCGCTGGCTTCGGGCATCAACCCCGGTCAGAACGCCTTGGGTTTCATGTTGCCCTATACTCCATTGCACCATCTTCTGATGGCGCAGCTGGATAGCCCGGTTGTATTGACTTCGGGGAACCTCCATGATGAGCCCCAGTGCCTGTCCAATGTAGAGGCGCGGGAGAAACTTGGCGGGATTGCTGATCTTTTTTTGCTGCACGATCGGGAGATCATCACCCGCCTGGATGACTCGGTCATGCAGGTATCGGCCGGGCGGCCGCGAATGGTGAGGCGCGCACGCGGATATGCACCGGAACCGGTTTTCCTGCCCCCCGGCTTCAACGAGTCCCGCAGGGTACTAGCCATGGGCGCCGAGTTGAAGAGCACGTTCTGTCTGCTTGAGAAAGGGAGGGCCGTGCTTTCCCAGCATCTGGGAGATTTGGAAAATGCGTCTGTTTTTCGTGAATATGTGCGGATGCTGGAGCATTATCAACGGCTGTATGATTTCAAACCTGATCTCATCGTTGTAGACAAACATCCCGACTATTTTTCAAGCCAGGCAGGCAGGCGTTTGGCAGAAGAGAAGCGATTGCCACTGCTCGAAGTACAGCATCACCATGCCCACATGACCGCCTGCATGGCGGAACACTGCTTGCCAGCGGATACGGAACCGGTGCTGGCGCTGATCCTGGACGGGCTGGGTTTTGGTGATGACGGCTCCCTCTGGGGGGGCGAGTTCCTGCTGGGGGATTACCGGGCGTGCCAGCGGGTTGCCTCCTTCCCGTCCATTCCCATGCCTGGCGGCGCCATGGCCATACGGGAACCCTGGAGAAACACCTATGCACATCTGGCAACGGTGCTGGAGTGGGAGCAGGTAGAATCCGCCTTTCCGGAGCTTGAACTCATTCAGTTTCTCAAAACCAAACCACTTGCCAACCTCCATAAAATGCTGCACAAAGGCATCAACAGTCCGCCGGCGTCCTCGGCAGGACGCCTGTTTGACGCGGTAGCCGCCGCGTTGAACATCTGTCGGGAAGGGGTCACTTTTGAAGGCCAGGCCGCCATGGAGCTTGAAGCCCTGGCTGAAACTGCAAAGCCAGGCGCCGGATATTACAGTCTCGATATGAACGGTGGCCGGCCGCAATGGACAACACTGTGGAAGGGCATTCTCGGCGATCTGCGCAATGGGACCGAGGCGGCAACCATTGCGGCAAGGTTTCACAACAGCCTGGCCGAGGGGCTGGCGAGAATTGCTGCTGAGCTGTGTTATCGGTACAACACGGGAATACTGGTTCTTGGTGGGGGTGTTTTCCAGAACCGGCTTTTGCTGGAGAGCATGGTCAACAGGGTGGAAACCCGGGGTGTGCATGTTCTGATCCCGGAACGGTTGCCTGCCAATGACGGTGGCATCTCTCTGGGGCAGGGGGTGATTGGACTGCGAAGCTGATTTCTCCGGACTGGCGACCGGGTTGACACTTGTAGTGGCTCCCCAATCCGGCGGAACCCGGGAAAAAGAGTTGCGGCCCGCTGGGTGACCGGGTTTAAATATGCCATGGTAACTATTCAGCTCACCCCTGAAATCCGCCATTTCTGCGTTGAAAAATGGTCATTTACACGCGTAAACTCCCATTTTTCGCCTTGAACTGACGGATTTCAGGGGCAATCTGAACAGTTACCGGCTTGTTTCATACTATGCTGAATAGT
>WFVH01000094.1 GCA_015491735.1 Gammaproteobacteria bacterium | reverse complement strand
GTATTTCCCCCGCGACTTTTACCGATGGCTTGTGCATCAGCCCCCATTGCACCGCAACTGTGTTGATGAGCACGGACTATGCTTCCATCAATAAACTCCCATTCCAGGTCGGCATCCTGAACAAGCGATTTAAAAATATTGACCACCTTGCCTTTTTTGGACCATTCGTTGAATCGCTTGTACACACGGTTCCAATCTCCGAATTCTTGAGGCAAATCCCGCCAGGGGCAACCGACGCGCAAACGATACAAAATTCCTTCGACTGTTTCTCGTATTATTTGTTTCGCCAGAAACAACAATAGAGTTTGCTTTTTTATTTCAATACCTTAGAACGAAACGTCAACAGGCCCTAGTGAGCTATCAAATGGACAAGCAGTATATAAAAAAGGAAATTATTACATCACAAGAGATGTTGACGGGCACAATGGCGGCGCATGGAAGCGGGCTATTGGTTCAGCAGCAAAGCTTTCCTCAAAAACAACGAGAGATGGTACGTATAACGCTGATTTAACACAACGTATTGGAGATTGATATGACTAGTGATAGCAAAAAGCAGCCGGAATGGGTAACTAAAGGCAAAACAATTCGCCAACTAATTGAAGAGTTACAAACGTTTGAAAATCAGGAGCTGGAAGTAAAAATGTCTTTCGATGAAGGAAAAACACGCAAGCCTATAAGTATTTTGGCAAAGCGTGATGGTTGTTGTTTATTGCTCAATAGTGAAGCACTCGGCAACGAAGCATAGGCCTAACAAAGTGCTCCATTGGACGGGGTAAAGCGTCACTTGTTTTGCTGTCGCAAAAACGTGCCACTTTACCCCGCCAATGAGCATGGCGTTAGGAGTACAACATGAGTGAAGAAATCAATATTTATGCATATTTGGCATCAATGTGTGCCGTTGTGGTGCTCATAGGCTTGCTTGCTGGCATCTACGCAAAATTTGTTTCCGTTGTTATCGGAACTCTAGCATATCCAACATACCTTTCCATTTACGGCATGGAGTTCATTTTGGCGCCTGGCAAAAAGAAAGAGCGCAAATTTTTCGGCTTCAATCTACCAAAATCCGGAAACGCACGTTATGCCTGTCACTTTCTGGGTATGACCGTAACATTGCTTTTGCTAGCCCCACTGGGGTGGGAGTTTTTCGAATCACTCACATCTCAAGAGAAACAAATACGGTTCATCGTAAGCGCGATGTATGGTCGGATTCTTCCGCCTGTTGTCCTGCTTGTTCCTCTTGCGTGCCTCGTTGCAATGTACGTTATAAGTTGGCATACAGAGATAGATTCAAATTCACCAATGGAAAAAATCGAAGCGCTGTCTGTTCCGTCTTTGTGGAAGAAGGCAATAGGTGGATGAATGCGGGGCGTTAGATGAAAACGCTTCCTGACCACCCAATTCGCCTGCAATTGGCAACCACCTTCTGTTGGCGGCCGCCAATTACCCTGTCGCATCCGGAGCAGAAATCCTGGCATATCGTTCCGCCAGCGGACTCCCGGTTACTCCCCCGTTCAGGCGGTTGCCGTTGAACCGGCACCTTTCTCCTGCCGCAGTTGCCGGGCCGCCTCAACCATGTTGGCCAACGCCGTTTCGACCTCGGGCCATCCTCGTGTCTTGAGGCCACAGTCGGGGTTCACCCACAACCGCTCGGCCGGGATGCGCTCACTGGCCTTGTGCATCAGCGTTACAATCTGCTCGACAGTCGGCACGTTGGGTGAGTGGATGTCATAGACACCCGGCCCGATCTCGTTCGGATATTCGAAATCCTCGAACACATCCAGCAGCTCCATGTCGGAACGGGAGGTTTCGATGGTAATCACGTCGGCATCCATGGCGGCAATGGATTCGATAATATCGTTGAACTCCGAGTAACACATGTGAGTATGGATCTGGGTATCGTCGGCCACTCCGCTGGCGGTGATACGGAAAGCATGTACCGCCCAATCCAGGTAGTGCTGCCACTCACCCTGGCGCAGTGGCAATCCTTCGCGCAGGGCGGCCTCATCGATCTGGATTACCTTGATGCCCGCCTGCTCCAGATCCTGTACTTCGTCACGTATGGCAAGGGCGATCTGGGTGCAGGTGACGCTGCGGGGCTGATCATCCCGGACGAAAGACCAGTTGAGAATGGTAACCGGACCGGTGAGCATGCCCTTCATCGGTTTGCTGGTGAGAGACTGGGCATAGCGGCTCCACTCCACCGTCATCGGTCGGGGCCGGCTGACATCGCCGAAGATGACAGGCGGTTTCACGCAACGCGAGCCGTAGGACTGCACCCAGCCATAACGGGTAAAGGCAAACCCTTCCAGCAGCTCGCCAAAATACTCCACCATGTCATTGCGTTCCGGTTCACCATGCACCAGCACATCCAGCCCCAACTGCTCCTGCTTCTCCACGACCAGTGCAATCTCCTGCTGCATGCGGGAAACATACTCCTGCTCGCTGATTTCACCCTGCTTGAACGCCCTGCGGGTCTGGCGAATCTCCGGTGTTTGCGGAAAAGAACCAATCGTCGTTGTGGGGAACAGCGGCAGCTTCAACCAGCTACGTTGTAACGGAGCCCGATCCGCATAGGGCCTGGAGCGCCGGCCCATGCCGTCCGTAATGCCTTCGACCCGCTGCTTCACCGCGACCGAGTGAATACGCGGTGACTGGCTCCGGGCCAGGCTGGCTGCCCGCGCCGCAGAAAGCTCTCCGGCAACCGCCTCCCGGTTCCCGTTCAGCGCCTGCTGCAGGACCGCTACCTCATGCAGCTTCTGGGTAGCGAAGGCAAGCCAGCTCTTCAACTCCTCATCCAGCTCATCTTCCTGCTCCAGATCCACCGGTACATGCAGCAGCGAGCAGGAAGGAGCGATCCATAACCGTTCGCCCAGCCGCTCCCGCAAACCCTCCAGCGTAACCAGCGCGCGATCCAGATCGGTGCGCCAGATGTTGCGGCCATCAATGATGCCTATCGAAAGCACCTTGTAGGCGGGTAGCTGATCGACCACCGGAGCAACTTGTTCCGGTGCGCGTACCGCATCGATATGCAAACCGGCGACCGGCAGTTTGCAGGCGGTGATGGCGTTGCTGCCCAGTGCGCCAAAATAGGTGGCGAGCAGAATATTGAGTCCCCCGGTCTGCAGGCGATTGTAAGCGGATTCGAATGCGCTCTTCCACTCCTGCGGCAGATCCAGCACCAGGATGGGTTCATCGATCTGCACCCACTCGACACCCTGCTCCTTGAGCCGCTGAAGAATTTCGCCATAGACCGGCAACAGCGACTCCAGCAACTCCAACCTGTCGAACTCGGCACCCTTGACCTTGCCCAGCCAGAGATAGGAGAGCGGACCGGGAATAACCGGTTTGACCGAGTATCCCAGCGCCTGGGCCTCCGCTACCTCGTCGAACAGCTTGCTGGTGGAGAGGGTAAACGGCTGCTCCTGCTGAAACTCGGGCACCAGATAATGATAGTTGGTATCGAACCACTTGGTCATTTCACACGCGGCGGCCGCCTTGCCGCTGGGAGCGCGGCCGCGGGCCATGCGGAAACAGGTATCCAGATCAACCGTACCACCTTCCCATCCGAACCGGGGGGGAACTACCCCCAGCATGGCAGACAGATCCAGCATATGATCATACCAGGAGAAATCGCCAACCGGTATCAGATCGAGGCCGGCATCAGCCTGTAATTGCCAGTGGCGCTTGCGCAGCTCGTGGCCGGTCTTTTCCAGCTCCTGCTGGCTGATATCACCTTTCCAGTATGCCTCAACCGCTCGTTTAAGCTCACGCCGGGCGCCGATACGGGGAAACCCCAGATTATGTATTTTGCTCATTTTTCTCTCCAGATACCTGTGCTGCGAATGTTGCGGGGAGTGTGCAGCCAAACTATACTTGAAGCAACATCAAATATTTCAACATTAACATGATTTTTATTCATGACCATGATTGAACTTCGCCATTTGCAGACACTCACCGCCCTACGCAACCAGGGAACACTGGCGCGTGCGGCAGAGACGCTTCACGTGACCCAGTCCGCCCTGTCACATCAACTGAAGGATCTGGAACACCGCCTGGATCTGAAGCTGTTTCACCGCAAAGGCCGCCCGGTGCGCTTTACGCCGGCGGGCGAGCGGCTGTTGCGGCTGGCGGAGCGGATTCTGCCCGAGGTGGAGAGCGCCCGCGCCGAGCTCAAACGCATGGCCGGGGGGGACACGGGGCGGCTGCACATCGCCATCGAATGCCATAGCTGTTTCGAATGGTTGATGCCGGCGATGGATGCCTATCGGCCGCAATGGCCAGAGGTGGAGATGGATGTGACACTGGCCTACAGTTTCGAACCGCTGCCGGCGCTGATGCAGGGAGAGCTGGATCTGGTCATTACCTCTGATCCACAACCGCTGCCGGGAGTCGAATATCTTCCCCTGTTCCGGTTTCAGGGGGTACTGGTATTGGCCAACGATCATCCCTTGACCAAAAAGCAGTGGATTGAGCCACACCATCTGCGCAGCGAAACCTTGATCACCTACCCGGTAACACAGCAGCGCCTGGATATTTTCCGTCACTTCCTCGAGCCTGCGGGAGTCGCGCCTGCCCAACGGCGCACCGCGGAACTTACCCTGATTATCCTGCAACTGGTAGCCAGTCACCGGGGGGTAGCCGCCCTGCCGGACTGGGCGGTTTATGACTACCTGGCCCGCCACTACATCTCTACGCGCCCTCTCGGGAAAAAGGGGATGTGGGGCACACTCTATTGTGCGGTATCGGCTCCTTGCATGAGCAGTGCCTATCTGCAGGCATTCGTGGATACGGCCCGCGCAATCTCCTTCCAGACACTGCAGGGAATCCGCGCCGTATAACCGACTGCAAGCGTCAAAAAATAATCCTTGATCCGGGCCTTCAGGCACACTATATTGTTGTCATGCAACCCGGCACATACAACATATAGTGCAGGGATAGCGCCGCCATCTAAACCGTTATATCAACATGCAGGAGCTAACCTCTTGTCTGTTAATCGTTTTGGTGAGGTGGGCGGCGCGTTGGCAGGATGTTGAAAAAGCCCTCCGTGGCTTGTTCAATCATGCAAGCCGAAAAATGCAGTTTTCAGTGATTTGGTGTCATTGAAGATGGCGGCGCCTCCCAGTGCTGCCCACAGGCCGCCGGGAAACTTCGTTTTTCAACGGCCAGCTAGTGATAAACGGGAATGCCGCCCATCTGCTTGCAGCACTGCCGATACCTTGCCAGATGGAATCTCTGTGACACAATTTGAACCAATCAACAAACCGGATTCGAGAGGGATACCTGCCCAATGCTAAACGACATGCCGACAACAGATACACGACTCCCGGAAACTGAAAAACTGGCGCAGCAACAGGGCGAGCCGCCAGGGAGCAGCGCAACCATCACGCCAGGGGGCTACCACGTCATTCGCCGCAATGGAAAGATCACCGTCTTCGACAGCAGCAAGATCTCCGTTGCCATTACCAAGGCGTTTCTGGCGGTGGAGGGGGGAAGCGCCGCTGCCAGCAAGCGCATCCATGAAAGCGTGGAGCAGTTGACGGAGCAGGTCATCAACGGTCTGACCCGGCGCATGCCGGGCGGTGGCACGGTGCATATCGAGGATATCCAGGATCAGGTGGAGCTGGCGCTGATGCGCGGCGGCTATCACAAGGTGGCCCGGGCCTATGTGCTGTATCGTGAAGAGCGGGCCCGTGAACGCTGTGCCGAAGAGGCCAAAAGGGGCAAGCGCGGCAAGGCAAAACAGGCGCCTGTCCTCAATGTGGTTCTGGAAGATGGAACCAGCCGTCCGCTGGACAAGGGGCGTATCGAGACGGTGGTGGCGGAAGCCTGTGCGGGGCTGGAGAATGTGGACAGCACGGCCATTATCCAGGATACCCTGCATAATCTGTACGACGGCATGCTGGAGAAGGAGATTGCCACGGTACTGGTGATGACCACCCGCGGCTATGTCGAGAAAGATCCTGATTACAGTTATGTTGCTGCCCGTTTGCTGCTGGACAGCATGCGTCACGAGGCGCTTACCTTTCTTGCCGGCATGCCGGTCAATGCCACTCAGGAGGAGATGGCGCAGCGCTATCCCGACTATTTCAGCGACTATATCCGGCGGGCCGCCGAGCTGGAGCTGCTCGACAGCGAACTGACCCGTTTCGATCTGCAACAGCTGGGAGCCGCGCTCAAACCGGAGCGCGATCAGATCTTCACCTATCTGGGGCTGCAGACGCTGTATGATCGTTACTTCATCCACAGCAACGAGAAACGCTTCGAGCTGCCGCAGGCGTTCTTCATGCGGGTGGCGATGGGGCTGGCGATCAACGAGATCGATCGCGAGCAGCGGGCCATCGAGTTTTACAATCTGCTCTCTTCATTCGATTTCATGAGCTCGACGCCGACGCTGTTTAACAGCGGTACGCTGCGTCCGCAGCTCTCCTCCTGCTATCTGACCACGGTGCCCGACCACCTGGACGGTATCTATGGCGCCATCAAGGACAATGCGCTGCTCTCCAAGTATGCCGGCGGGCTGGGCAACGACTGGACCCGGGTGCGTGGTATGGGCGCCCACATCAAGGGCACCAACGGCAAGTCGCAGGGGGTAGTGCCGTTTCTCAAGGTGGCCAATGATACGGCGGTGGCGGTCAATCAGGGCGGCAAGCGCAAGGGGGCGGTATGCGCCTACCTGGAGACCTGGCATATCGATATCGAGGAGTTTCTGGAGCTGCGCAAGAATACCGGTGACGAGCGCCGCCGTACCCACGACATGAATACCGCCAGCTGGGTGCCGGATCTGTTCATGAAGCGGGTGGCCGAGGAGGGGGAGTGGACCCTGTTTTCACCCGATGAAACGCCGGATCTGCATGATCTGGTGGGCCAGGCGTTCGAGGAGCGCTACTGTGCCTATGAAGAGAAGGCCGCCCGTGGCGAGATGAACAATTTCAAGATCGTCAAGGCGGTGGACCTGTGGCGCAAGATGCTGGGAATGCTGTTTGAAACCGGCCACCCCTGGATCACCTTCAAGGATCCCTGCAACCTGCGCTCCCCGCAGCAGCATGTTGGCGTGGTGCACAGCTCCAATCTCTGTACCGAGATTACGCTGAACACATCGGATGACGAGATTGCGGTCTGTAATCTGGGTTCCGTCAATCTGGTCCAGCATGTGGACGAGAAAAACGGACTGGACAGGGCCAAGCTGGAGCGCACCATCCGTACCGCCATGCGCATGCTGGATAATGTTATCGAATACAACTACTACAGTGTGCCCCAGGCACGCCGCGCCAACCTGCGCCATCGTCCGGTGGGGCTGGGCATCATGGGCTTTCAGGATGCACTGTACAAGCAGCATATTCCGTATGGTTCGGAGCAGGCGGTAGAGTTTGCGGATCGCTCCATGGAGGCGGTCAGTTACTACGCCATCAGCGCCTCCAGCGAGCTTGCGGCGGAGCGGGGTGTTTACTCCAGTTTTGCCGGATCACTGTGGAGCAAGGGGGTGCTGCCCATCGACTCCATTGCCCTGCTGGAGCAGGGACGGGGTGGTTTTCTGCAGCAGGATCGCTCCACCACCCTCGACTGGGACAGCCTGCGTGAGCGGGTGAAAACAGACGGCATGCGCAACTCCAATACCATGGCGATTGCCCCCACGGCCACCATCTCCAATATCTGCGGGGTCAGTCAGTCCATCGAGCCGACCTATCAGAATCTGTTCGTCAAATCCAACCTGTCCGGCGAGTTTGTGGTGGTGAACCCCTATCTGGCGCGGGATCTGAAGCAGCGAGGATTGTGGGACGAGGTGATGATCAATGACCTCAAATATTATGATGGCAGTGTACAGCCTGTTGACCGGATTCCCGATGAGCTGAAGGCTCTCTATACCACGGCGTTTGAAATCGATCCCCGCTGGCTGATAGAGGCGGGTTCGCGGCGTCAGAAATGGCTGGATCAGGCCCAGTCACTCAACCTTTACATGGCTGAACCCAGCGGCACCAAACTGGACAATTTGTACAAACTGGCCTGGGTGCGCGGCCTGAAAACCACCTACTACCTGCGCTCCATGGGTGCTACCCACATGGAAAAGAGCAGCATTGTATCGGATACCGGCGGCGCTGTTACCGGCATGGACACTGTCAGCTCTGATGCCACCGGCCCGCAGGCGTGCTCCATTCTCGATCCGGACTGTGAAGCGTGCCAATGAGCGAATATGGAATAGAGGAGATAACATCATGCTGAGTTGGGATGATCCACTTGGTTTTAACAGTGGTGAGCAAAAACAGCAACCAGGCGCGGGCGATGCGGCAGCCCCGACCAATCCGGTGGTGATCGAGCAAACACTGGAAGCCGTACAACCCGGGGAGCCGGCAGCCGAGAAAGTCGTTTCTGCAAATAGTGCCGCGAGCATGGAGCCGGTCCATGCGGAAGATAAACGGGTGGTCAATGGTCTGACCGATGTCAATCAGCTGGCCCCGTTCAAGTATCCCTGGGCATGGGAGTTTTTCCTCAACGCCAACAAGAATCACTGGACGCCGCTGGATATCAACATGACCCAGGATGTGCAGGACTACCAGCACCGCCTGACACCTGAACAGCGTCATGTGTATGAGAACGTGCTCGCCTACCTGACCACCTCCGACGTGCTTGCCATGCGCAACATCGGGCTGGCTGTGATGGAGAAGATGACAGCCCCGGAGCTGCAGATCTACCAGGCACGCCAGGTTTATGAAGAGGCGCTGCACACCTGGACCTATCAGCACTGTATCGAGACCATCGGTCTGGATCAGGGGGAGATCTACAACCGCTACCGGGTAGTGCCGGAGATCAACCACAAGATTCAAATCACCAATCGCCGGCTGCACTCCATCCTGCGGGCGGATATCGACCTGACCAATCGTGATGAACTCAATAACTTTGTCATGTCGTACATGTTTTTCGCGGCGGTTTTCGAGGGTTGCTGGTTCTACAACGGCTTCAGTCCCATTTTTGCCCTGCAGCGCCAGGGATTGATGAAGGGTACCGCCGAGCAGCTTCAATACATTATGCGGGACGAGGTACTGCACTGTGCCTTTGGTATTCGCGTAGTGAAGCAGATCTTTGCGGAAAACAGTATTGCGCTCGACCCCAGGGAGATCCGTCAGATGTGGGATGAGTCGGAGGCGGCGGAAACGGATTATGCCCGTTACATTCTGCCCACACCGATTATCGGTTACAGTGCTGAAAACCATGTGGAACAGTTTCGCCACACCGCCAACCGCCGGGCGCGCCAACTGGGACTTGAAGAGCCGTTTCCCGGCGCCAGAAACGCCCTGCCCTGGCTGGATGAGCAGGCCAATCTGCGCAAGGAGAAAAACTTCTTCGAAACCCGGGTTACCGAGTATCAGACGGGCGGTGCGCTGAGCTGGGATTATTGACCCAACGTAACTATTCAGCATAGATTGAAACAAGCCAGTAACTGTTCAGATTACCCCTGAAATTCACCATTTCTGCGTTGAAAAATGGTCATTTACACGCGTAAACTCCCATTTTTCGCCTTGAACTGGCGAATTTCAGGGGTGAGCTGAATAGTTACGACCCGACAACAATCCGTTAGACGATGCCCGGCGCGTTCGGGCCTGTCATTTGGTTTTAGTCGGTCAGGCGCTTCAGGCATGTGCCCGGTTCTGCTCTACGGCGCTTGCTTGCCAGGGGAGCAACCGTTACCTGCGCACTGCGCCTTGATCCGGCCTGTCTCTGAAACCCCGAATGCAACATATATTGTTACCGGATCAAAAACCGGACAGAACAACATGCTAAAATGACCATTCGTATCATCGTTCCGCGAAAAGGCGGTGTTGTCTCGGGGAGAAAACAGCCCTCAACAGGCAGGTCAACGTTGATGGCTAAAACAGCAACCCATCAATTCAGGGAGAAAGCGTAGTTATGCACAAAAAAAACATTTCACTGCTGGCCGGGTCGTTTGCCCTGCTCATCGTGTTCATGTCCGGCTGTTCATCCTTGGATACGGTCAAGAAAGCGGCGGGACTCAAGGATCCGGCCGTGTCAATCGCGGGAATGAATATCTCGACGCTCTCTGCTGAAGGGATGACCCTGCAATTCACCCTGGACGTAGACAACCCCAACCCCATACCGCTCAACCTGGCCGGTTTCGATTACCAGTTGATGCTCGATGGCAAACAGCTGATGGCCGGTGAGCAGCGCGATAAAGTGAAAATAAAGGCGGGTGGCAACAGCCAGGTCAAGGTGCCGGTTTCCCTGAAGTTTTCCGACCTGTCCCAACTGGTCTCCGGAGCAGCAAGCAAGGAAAACCTGGATTATGAACTTAAAACCGCGGCCTTGATGGATCTCCCCGTTGTCGGCGTCAAGAAAATACCCGCCTCGAAAAAAGGAACCTTCCCCGTTCCCAAGGCCCCCGATATTTCGCTCACCGGTATCGATATAAAAAAACTCAGCCTGACCGGCGCCAAGGTCGTCGTTGGGGCGAGCATAGACAATCCAAACTCCTTTGGTATCGATATCAACAAACTGGCCTACAATCTCGCTATCAATGGCAAACAGTGGGCGAAGAGCGATATTGAAAAAACCATCTCACTCGACGGAAAAGGCAGCAACCAACTGAGCATACCGCTGGAACTCAATTTTCTCGAAATGGGAAGCTCCCTGTACCAAACACTGACGCAGGGCAAAGGGATGAATTATGATCTGACTGGCGACATGAAATTCGATGCGGGCCACCCCCTGCTGAAAGATGTCGGTGCACCCTTCTCGAAAACAGGCATAGTTGGCAGCGGTAGATAATATCAAACCCGGCATGGTTGGTTACCCTGGATTTTTACCATCCGCTGAGCAGTTACTTGCCGGGTCTATAAAAACCACCGCTTTGCCGGAAAAGCCAAAAGACAGGGGGAGCGGATCCGGGTGGACAGTCAACCGGGTCTGCATGGGTAAACCCGCGCCACTGCTGGTGCGGCTACCTTCGCGCTACCCCGCTTCCTTCTCGGCGATCACCTTTCGAATCTGGATCAGGGGGGGGTTGTTGGGGATAAGGGTTCCCTTGACATCAAAAGTGGGAAACCCCATCTCCTTTTTTGAAAATCCTGCCACGCTCAGTTTTTCGGACAACTCGCTGTACGCGGCAGGGTGCTGATCGACCACATACTCCACGTAGGGTATTTCTGCCCGGTTCAACTCATGGCGCTTCACCTCGCAATATTCACACCCTGTTACAGAGTACATAATCAATTGATCATGCTCGGCAAGCTTGACTGCGGGATTTTCGATAATCAGCTTCCCTGTCCCCTGATAGATCACGATGCCAAAAAACGCCAATGCCAGGAAATACAGTACACCTTTTTTCATTTTCCGCCCTCTGATTGCAAGCCCGTTTCGATACCCCGATTTTTGACCGCCATAAGTTGTGTTTGGTTCACCACAGCCTTGCGTGGAATCTTGAGGGCGCTTCCCCTTTATCATTAACCCGGTATCATACAGGGCAGCGTCCACTCATCCTCGTGCTGCGGCGGTACATTCTCCGGCACCGGCTCTCTGTGCTCCCTGGTGATCCCGTCAAACAGGTCGATCCGGCCTTTTTCCCCCAAGGCAACGGTTATTTTGCCGCCCTGCATGCGGGTCACGTAACCTTCTATCACACCGGCATGGCACGTTCCCTTTTGACTGTAGCGGTACTCGATGGCACCGTCCTTCTTTATCCGGAATCGCTCTGTCCTGGTTTCGGAAGGTTGTAAAGCGCCAAACTCAATGGCGCCGCCCGGAACCAGAAGATAGAAGCCTTCTATGGGCAGGTCGCTCCGGTTTTCCACCGTTATCACATAACCGGTGGCGATGACTATCCCGGCCATGACCAGAGCCGGGGCAACGATGAAATTTGAGGCGATGATGGCCAGTGGCTTGGCGGACTTTCGGGCAATCGCGGCAGGCCCCATACCGCAACGATACGCAATGATTGCGTAAATCGCCAGGAAAATCAGGCCGGAAACGGCTACTACCGTGCCAACCTCGACTGTTTTCAGCCCCGCTGTTACCAGTGAAATATCGCTGCTGTACAACCACAGGAGGAAGATAACCGTGCCGGCTGTCAACGGGGCAATCCCGCAAATTAGTGCGGCGATGTACAGATATCTCGATACCTTGTCCATGGTATTCGTCTTCATCATTCCTGGCAGAGGTTGAAAGAGGTGTGTCGATATACCACTTTGATTCCTCATGGCCGAAATCGACCCGTCTATTTGTCTCTGTCTGCTTAATTATGGATATCACGCCGGGCAAACACAAGCCGGGGCCGACAATCGCAGGTTAGTGCTCCCGCGTGGCATGAAACCCGATATCCGGCCAGCGCTCGATGGTGAGGTCAAGATTGACCCGGGTGGGTGCGATGTAGGTGAGGTTTCCGGCCCCGTCCAGTGCCAGGTTGTCTGCTGCCCTGGTGCGGAACTCTGCCAGTTTTTGGGCATCGTCGCAGGTCACCCAGCGGGCGGTGGCGACGTTGACCGGTTCGAACAGGCACTCCACCTTGTACTCCGCTTTCAGGCGCTGGGCCACCACGTCGAACTGCAGGATGCCGACTGCGCCCAGGATCAGGTCGTTGTTTTTCAGCGGCCGGAACAGTTGGGTGGCGCCCTCTTCGCTCAACTGGATCAGTCCTTTCTGCAGTGCTTTCATGCGCAGCGGATCTTTGAGCTGGGCGCGGCGGAACAGCTCCGGTGCGAAGTTGGGGATGCCGGTGAATTTCAGCGCTTCTCCTTCACTGAAAGTATCGCCGATCTGGATGGTGCCGTGGTTGGGCAGGCCGATGATATCGCCGGCCCAGGCCTCTTCCACATGGCCGCGCTCGCGGGCCAGAAAGGTGGTGGCGGAGGCGTTGCGTAGATCCTTGCCGATGCGTACGTGATGCATTTTCATCCCCTTGCTGTATCTGCCGGAGCAGACCCGCAGGAAGGCGATGCGATCCCGGTGCTGCGGATCCATGTTGGCCTGTACCTTGAACACAAAACCGGAGAACTTTTCTTCGTCCGGTTGCACGGTGCGGGTCAGGGTGTCGCGTGGCTGAGGCGGCAGGGCGTAGTCCACCAGTGCATTGAGCAGATCCTCTACCCCGAAGTTGTTGATGGCGGAGCCAAAGAATACCGGCGTCTGCTCGCCGGCGCGGAATGCCTCCAGGTCGAACGGATTGCTGGCGCCCTGTACCAGCTCCACCTCTTCACGCAGCTCATCCGCCAGGCTGCCGAACAGTTCATCGATACGCGGGTTGTCCAGGCCGTCGATGATTTCGCCCTGCTGGATCTTGCCGCCGTGGGTGGGGCTGTAAAGGTGGATGCTGTTGGTGTAGAGATTGAAGACCCCCTTGAACGCCTTGCCCATGCCGATAGGCCAGGTGATGGGTGCGCAGGGGATGTCGAGCACCGTCTCCACCTCGTCCAGCAGGTCGAGCGCCGGACGGCCTTCGCGATCCAGTTTGTTGATGAAGGTGATGATGGGGGTGTCGCGCAGGCGGCACACCTCCATCAGTTTGATGGTGCGTGCCTCCACCCCCTTGGCCACGTCGATCACCATCAGCGCGGTGTCCACCGCGGTCAGGGTGCGGTAGGTGTCCTCGGAGAAGTCCTCGTGGCCCGGTGTGTCCAGCAGATTCAGTACGCACTCCTTGTAGGGAAACTGCATCACCGACGAGGTGACCGAGATGCCGCGCTGCTTCTCCATCTCCATCCAGTCGGAGGTGGCGTGGCGGGCGGCCTTGCGCCCCTTGACGGTACCGGCGAGCTGGATGGCGCCGCCGTAGAGCAGCAGTTTTTCGGTCAGCGTGGTCTTGCCTGCGTCAGGGTGGGAGATGATGGCAAACGCGCGGCGGCGTTGTACTTCGTTGGTGATCTCTGTACTCATAAATGGTTATCCAAACAGTCTGTCAGTGACTTTGCCAACTGGTGCATCAGGGTGAAATAGAGTTCCGGGCCGGGTTTGAGTGTGGCTCCCAGGGGATCCAGTGTGCCGATCTTTAATTGTGTTCCTTCACTGATGAGTTGCAGCCAGGCGGGGCTGAACTGAGGCTCCCGAAACAGGCAGCGGGCAGCCGTGGTGCGAATATATTTTCTGACCTCGCGCAGGCGGCGTGCCCCCGGTATGTGTTCCGGGCTGGGAGTAACTGCACCTGCAGCGTTGAGTCCATAGCGGGCTTCAAAATAGTGATAGGCATCGTGAAAGACCAGGTAGGGAACGGTTTTGACCGGCGCAAGTGTGGTGCTCAACTGTTGATCCAGTTTATCGAGTTTTGCCCGCAGTTTTTTGCCGTTGTTCCGATAGCGGGCGGCCCGTTCCGGATCAATTTCGCTGAGCACCTCGACCGCTGCGGATACGATGACTTTCGCATTTCCCGGATCCAGCCAGATGTGATTGTCGGTGTAGTGGCTCTTGCCGTGATGATCGGTATGCTGCCCCCACAGGCCGCCGCTGCGTGTGGGCAGCAGCGTCATGCCCGGCCAGTCGATGAGGTTGATGATGCGAACCTTGTCGTTCAACGCTGCCAGCGGTTTGTTGAGGAAACTCTCCAGTTCGCTGCCGATCCGGAATACCACCTGGGCATGGTTCAGGGCACGTACCTGTGAAGGGCGCAGTGTGTAGGTGTGGATTGAAGCGTTGCCCTGCACCAGCAGAGCCGGTACCGCCACCCCTTCCATTACCCCCGCAACCAGTGAGTGCAGTGGGGCGATACTGACCACCACTCGCGGGGGTTGTGCCGCTTGTGCTATCGATATTGAAACAACGATTAACCCGGCAACCACATATATCGGCCTCAGGACAACAAGCATGGCACGTTTCTGCGTTGCGATTCTTCGTTGCCTTGCTGCAGGTGCACGCACGACAACCGAGGCCGATATATGTGGTTGCCGGGTTAATAACAAGGAGATCAGCCGGAAAATAAACTGCAACATGCTTGTGATGCTTTCACTAAACAGGCTATTTTATTACATTTTGTGGCTTCCCGGCAGGATTAACCCCGAATAATGGAAAAATCCAGTGAACTGCTTGCAGAAACCCGCGGTGTGCAGCTTGATCTGCAGGGCCGCCGGGTACTCGATCATGTGGATCTTGCGGTTCATCGCGGTGAAATCGTTACCCTGATCGGCCCTAACGGCGCGGGCAAATCCACGTTGGTAAGAGTGCTGCTCGGCCTGATGAAGGCGGATCAGGGTTTGGTTTACCTGCGTCCCGGTCTGCGCATCGGCTACATGCCGCAGCGTCTGACCATCGACCCGGTGCTGCCGCTGACCGTGCGCCGCTTCCTGACGCTGGGTAAACGTTGCAGTGAGGCGCATATGCGGGAGGTGCTGCAGGAGGTGGGTGCCGGAGAGCTGCTGGAGGCCCCGATCCAGAACACCTCCGGCGGTGAGTTGCAGCGCATTCTGCTGGCGCGGGCGCTGCTGCGCGATCCGGATCTGCTGATTCTGGATGAGCCGGTGCAGGGGGTGGATATTACCGGACAGCTGGATCTGTACCGTCTCATCAGCAGGATCCGGGACCGGCTCAATTGCGGGATTCTGATGGTGTCACATGATCTGCATCTGGTGATGGCGACTACCGATCGCGTGCTGTGTCTCAACCAACATGTTTGCTGCTCCGGGCATCCGGAAGATGTCAGCAGCGACCCGGCCTATCTGGCACTGTTTGGCTCTCCCCCCGGGCTGGCGGTCTATACTCACCACCACAACCATCGCCATGATCTCGACGGGCATATCGTACCGGCAGAGAAGCAGGAGAGGGGGCAATCCGGTGATGGATGATTTTGTGCTACGCGCGCTGCTGGCCGGTGTTGGCGTCGCCATTGCAGCCGGGCCGCTGGGCGCCTTTGTGGTGTGGCGGCGTATGGCCTATTTTGGTGACACCCTGGCCCATTCAGCGCTGCTGGGGGTGGCGCTGGGTTTTCTGTTCGATGCCAATGTGACCCTGGCGATTGTGGTGGTGTGCGTACTGTTGGCACTGCTGCTGGTGGCGCTGCAGCGTCAGCAGCGCCTGGCCAGTGACACCCTGCTGGGAATCATGTCCCATGGAGCCCTTTCACTAGGGCTGGTGGTGCTGGCCTTTATGGAAGGGTTGCGGCTGGATCTGCTGGGTTATCTGTTTGGTGACATCCTCTCTGTGACCCGTGGTGATATCTTCTGGATCTACGCCACCGGCCTGCTGGTGCTGATCGGGCTGGCACTGATCTGGCGGCCGCTGCTGGCGGACACGGTTCATGAAGAGCTGGCGCGGGTGGAGGGCGTCGCCGTGGTTCCTGCGCGGCTCGGTTTCATGCTGCTGCTGGCGCTGTTTATTGCTATCTCCATGAAGGTGGTTGGTATCCTGCTGATCACCTCCCTGCTGATCATTCCCGCTGCCACCGCCCGCCATTTCGCCCGCACGCCGGAGCAGATGGCGCTGGTCGCCATTCTCATCGGCTGCCTGGCCGTGAGCGGCGGGCTGCTGGCCTCGCTGCAGTGGGATCTTCCGGCAGGTCCGGCAGTGGTGCTGGCGGCGGTGGTTATCTTTGTGCTCTCTTTTAGCTGGCGCAGGAGAGATTGATTATGTGGTATCAGCTGTTTGGAATCTTTGTGGTGATAGCTTCGTCGGTAGCCATGATTGATCGGTATGGTGTGCCGTCGGTAGGGCTGTCGATCGTTTATCTGCTGTTTGGCGCACTGTTTATCTTCTTTGGCGTGATGGTCGGGCAGATGCAGGATGCCGACCTGCTGAGTCTGCTGTTGCTGCGGGAGTGGGGCATCAATCTGTCGCTGATGGGGATTGGCTACGCAGCAATGGCGGCCGGCTTGATCGGACTCCTGGCCCGGCTCTCGAGCCTGTTCCGTCCAAGGCAGTAACCAACGGCCGGAACAACCGGCGATACAGCCTGTTCCGAATACCCTTTCCCCCTCCTTGCAGCGCCAAACAGTTGCCAGATCACCCCGATAAGTGTCAAAATCCGGGCGGTTAGAGCAACTACCCAGCAAATTGCCGGGGCAATCCGAGCAATGACGATAGGCGATACGATATACATTGTTGCCGGGTAACTATTCAGCTCACCCCTGAAATCCGCCATTTCTGCGTTGAAAAATGGTCATTTACACGCCGTAAACTCCCATTTTTCGCCTTGAGTTGAATTTCAGGGGCAATCTGAACGATTACCGGCTTGTTTCATACGATGCTGAATAGTTACGTTGCCGGATTAATAACCCCAAACAGAGACAGGTCGATCACCAAGATTATACTGACAGGGACTTCTCATGCACTCTGATGGCGCTTCCACACACCCGGAACCCAAGGTCGCAGTTGTCATCGCAGCCTACAATGAAGAAAAATACATTCAGTCCTCTGTCAACAGCGCGCTCGGTCAAACCTACGGGAATCTCGAAATCATCGTGGTCAACGATGGCTCCACGGACAGCACACTGGCGTTACTGCAACCATTCGAGGGCCGGATAAAGATACTGAACCAGGAGAACTCCGGGCCTGCGGCAAGCCGCAACGCCGGGATGGACGCAACAGATGCTGACTATCTGGCGATTCTCGATGCGGATGACCTGTGGTTTCCGGAGAAAATAGCCAAGCAGATGCAGATCATGCTTTCCTATCCCGATGTGGTGTTTGTCGGCAGCTCGCCCTGGCGCATCGATGCGGACGGCAACCGGTTGTATGATGCGCCGGACAGGCCATTCTGTGCCGACAAACCCGTCAATCTGAGAAACGCCCTTCTGAGCCTGGGTAATCTGCGCGGGCTGGGTCCCTCCGGATGTTTGATACGACGCTCTGCCTTTATTGAGGCTGGCAAGTTCAGGGATATCTTTGCCGAGGACTATGAACTCTGGATACGTTTGTCCGAGCTGGGGAACTTTTTTCTGATGTCAGAACCCCTGTACTACTACCGGGTAAGACCCTCCTCCCTGACAACATCAGACACCACGCGTGAATTTCAGTGTGAAATCGATATACTGAATATGCACCGCGACAAATATGACGCATGCACCCGTAAACGAAGACTTTCGATTATCCACTGCAAATGGGCGGATTCTCTGGTATACAAACAGGAGCCGGGCGCGTTGAAGCGGATCCTGTTGGGCATAATGTACAACCCGCTGAACTGCAAGTTATATGTTCTGATGGCAAAATTTTTTGTAAAAAAAACCCTGTATTGGCGAAGTCAGTCGACCGCCTAGAGGATGTGAATGTACACTTGGTGTAACTGTTCAGCTCACCCCTGAAATCCGCCATTTCTGCGTTGAAAAATGGTCATTTACACGCGTAAACTCCCATTTTTCGCCTTGAACTGACGAATTTCAGGGGCAATCTGAACAGTTACCGGCTTGTTTCATACGATGCTGAATAGTTACCACTTGGTTCGTTTCAGCATGGCGCTTTGATACGACACGCCCCCTCATCGGCGCTGTCCGCCCGGGCGCAAAACCGTATCACCACGGCAGGTGGAGCGGCTCGGCGAGCTGTAATATTTATAAGCGGCTTCCCGGAGATTACCCTTGAAAGGCGAAAAGGCGGGTTTGCAACTGTAAATGACCTTTTTTTGAGCGGTTGCACCAATCGAATAACAGACTGACCAACGGACCCCGAAACCATGATTGATCGATGCCCGGTTTGTAATAGTTCACCGTTACAGACAGTCCATGTCAAAAAAGGCTACCACATCGGCAAATGCGATTCCTGTCATCTGTTCCTGGTTCGTAATCCGCCCACGAAACAGGCGCTTCAGGAACTGTACTCTTTCGATACGGGCTACCATAAAGAGTTTGAAACCAACCCCGAGTTACAGAAAGAGCGGCTATCCATCGCGGAAAAAGACTACGCCATCATTGCCGAGCAGATAAACCAGCCCTCTTCGGGAAATTTGCTGGATGTTGGTTGTTCGACAGGCTTTTTTTTGAGAGTTGCACGAGAAAGAGGATGGAAGTGCAAGGGAGTAGAGCTGTCGAAGGATACCGCAAGCATTGCATCTGAAAAATATGGCCTGGAGGTATTTCAGGGAGAACTGGCTAACCAGCAGTTCGAAGAGGGCGAATTCGAGGTCATCACGTTATGGGACGTGATTGAACACCTCGAAGATCCGCTGACGGAGCTGAAAAATATCCGGCATATTCTGGCCAAAGAGGGAATCATCGTATTCAGAACACCCAATGCGGACGGTTTATTTCCCGCGTTATCGCTTCGCATTGCCAATTGGGTGGGGCAATGGCCACATGCAACGCCCCCAGGCCATCTTTTTCAATTTTCCAAGCGCTCGATAAGAAAACTGCTGGATGAAGGTGGTTTCGAGATTGTCAAAATCATCGACGAAAGAATCCCCATCAGCTACAGTTTTGGCACACCTTCTGAGATAGTCCGCTCCATCAAGTGGATGATGTACTCACTGCTGTTCGTACCTCTGGCCGTCGCCGGACCCTGGTTCAAGCGCGGGGACTCGATGGTAATCGTCGCCAAACAACGCCGTTACGAAAAAGAACCCGCTTGACGAAAACATCCTCTGTTTCCCCGATCGGTTATGTTCAGCCGCTGTGTACCGCTACCGCAGCGGGAGCCTGCTGCGAGCCTTGATAAAGCAGTCTGCGCATCAGCGCGCGACGGCTGAATACGATATATATCGTTGCCCGGTTGAAAAAAACAGAGTAACTATTCAGCTCACCCCTGAAATCCGCCATTTCTGCGTTGAAAAATGCTCATTTACGCTCGTAAACTCACATTTTTCGCCTTGAACTGACGAATTTCAGGGGCAATCTGAACAGTTACCGGCTTGTTTCATACGATGCTGAATAGTTACATAGTTTAAAACGGATTCTCAACAGTTGGGGGTTGTATATCCCATGAAATTTATAAAATAGTAGTGGCAATTACAGCACTTCCAGTTGCCACTCTTTTCAGGACCACCGATTGCTATGCGGCTGTCCAGGCCTCTGTTCTCACCAAAACCGAAATAGGGAGACGGATCGGGAGCGGTTCTGCCAAACACCAGCAACGCCCGTCTTTTCCAACCATGCGGAACGGCTGCGTGACAAGCCACGCAGGGTTTGCTGTTGAATGTCACCACTGAATGAACCCAGTGGAGGTTATAGGTCCCGTCGATGCTGAAACCCGTTCGCGCCGTCCCGTCATTCACAGAGTCCGGTCCGTATGTTGTTGGCGAGTGGCATTTGAAACAGAGGTCTTCTTGTGAACTGCCGGATCCGCTGGTATCAAAATTCCATGGCGCCCGCAGAATGGGCCAGACATTACTGCCATGAGGACCCTTCGGAACTGTCCCTGCGGCTCCCGTATAGGCATCATCAGAGTGGCAATCGGCGCAGGTAAGGGTGCTGCCCGGCGTCAGGTTACCCAGCAGCGAGCCGGAGTAATCGAAAGTACCATTGGTGGTGCTCATGATAAAATCGTTCTTCCCCGGCGCCACCACGGGATGATAAGACTCATTGTTGGGGTTGAACTCAATGGATTGATCGGTCAGGCGTCCATCACCGCGCATCAACCCCCATGGATCCGTCGGAGGATTGGTGCCGAACGCATAGTATGAGTGACATTTCAAACAGAGCTGGTACTGATACTGGATGTCATCCACTTCGGTGAAGCTGATTACCTGACCCCAGTTGCCCGGCCAAACCGGCTCCACACCCCATACCCCCTTCAAGACATTGGAGGCCAGGTTATTGGTGCCCCCCACATCGTCAATATCAGGCGATACGCCGGCCGACACTGCATGGGGGTTGTGACAGTCCGTGCATTGGGCATGGCGGTTGTTGCCAAGGTTGGCGGCCTGCTCCCGAACCTTGCCATCCCCCATCCGCTCGGGCATGTGAAACGCGCCTGCAGCAGTGCTCTTCACCGGATGACCGTACATCTTGTCCAGTGAAGCAGCAATATCTTTTTTGCTGGCCACATTGAGATTGTGGCACGCCAGGCAAATCTCGGAAACACCGTACCCCTCGCCAAACCCCTTTACCAAATGCGCATTACCACCACTGTGCGGCCGGTGGCAGTTCTCGCAAGAGTTCGCCAGCGGGGTTGAGGCGGGATCGTTCGCCTTGTCGTGTCCCGGAACATGCCATGGGTTGTTGCCTGCTCCGTTCCACTGGTTCAGAGAGTCCCGGTGGGGCTGGTTGGCAATGGTGGACCAGTACTGCTTGTCATGACAGGTACGGCACAGCACGGCCCCCTGCCCCCCTTCGGAAAAAGGCTTGCGGAGAAACTTGGGGTTGGTATTGTCATGCGGATCGTGGCAGCTGCCACACTGAATCTGCCCGTTTTCATCCAGCATCAGGCCGTTTGCCTCCAGCGTGGCTACCGGCGCCAGTTCGCTGTTACCCACATCATAGCCAATCGAGACAGGATGATCATCGCTCAAGTCCGTGCCCAGCGCAAACTGACCGGTTAGCGGATTCTCCAGCCCGGCAATGGTTCCCGCCCCGCCCCCGCGCGGCATGTGACGAACGCTCCCCACCGCGATGGTCCCGTCATGGCAGGACAAGCATAATTTTGATCGGCCGGAGGGCTGCCCCGGCGCAGCCGCGAACAGCGTACCGCTGGAGTAGGGAGTATAGGTTGCCCCCGACAAGGTGTGATTCCACAGCGGCTCGGCTGGATTGGCATTGTGCGGAAAGTGACAGAATACGCAGATCTCCTGCTCAGTGGTCGCCTTGACACTCCCGCTGCTGGCGGCGGAAAGGTTATGTTTGTGATCGGGGTCGGTCATTCCGGCCCATGGCGCGCCGCTGCCGCCCAGCAATATCATGAGTACAAGCAAAAACAACGCGCCCCTGGCAAGGGCGCAGGCCATGCCTTGCGGGCCGCCTCCCGATGTCTGCCATGTTCGTTGTTCTGGGACACCTGTATCTGGTTGCCGGAGTGATAGCTTCATGGTGATGCCTTCTTTTTCAGATACTGATAGACCTGCACCCGCCGGTTATAAGCGTCAGCCACATATATTTTATCATGGTGATCGATAAATATTCCTGCTGGCATCCAAAAGCTTCCCGGCACCTGGCCGCTGGTTCCAAAGTAGAGCAACAGCCTGCCGCTGTTATCGAAAATCTGGATGTTGTCGAAACCGGAATCCGTGACATACAGGTGTTCTTCGCTATCCAGCGCAACCCCCTTGGGAGAGCTGAAGTTTCCACTCCCATCCCCAAACCTGCCTATAGCGGACAAGGGCTTCCCTTCCGGTGACAAAATCTGGATGCGGCCATTCAGGCTGTCGGTAACATATAAACGCCCCTCTCTATCGAGAGCCAGCCAAGCAGGAAAATTAAACTCCCCCGGTCCAACTCCCCGTTTGCCGATGACTCTCTTCAATTTACCGTCTGCCAGGCCAAAAACCTTGATATCGTGCGAGGGTGGATCCACGACATAGAGCATCTCGCGCTCTGTATCGACAGCGGCGCTGCTGGGGCGCTGGAGTTGCCCCTGCTCCCCATAGCTTCGTTTCAGCTTTCCGGCGTTGGTGAGCGCAAAAACCCGCTTGCGCACGCCGTCAACGATATACAGATTGTCTTTATCATCCAGGGCCACATTTATCGGAAACTGCAAAAACTGTTTGTCAACTTCATCGATAAACCGGTACTTTCTTTTCTCCTTATCAAAGACATGAACCCGCCGCGCGGCAGGATCAGCGACATAAACCCGCCCCTTCCTGTCTGCAACCACGCCCATGGGCTTGATCATTGCATCTACTTGTGGCCCGCGGAAAAACTCCCAGAATTTGCGCCAGAAACCTTTTTTTCCCCGGATATCGTCCGAGGTGGCAATTGAGTGCAGGTAACGAATCCGTGGCGCCAGCGGCGGTGGCGGCCAGACAAGTTCCGCTTTCCGGGCAGGTTGCTCAGCCACCTTGGCGGAGGAGCGCTCCACCGCTCCCTGGGCCGCTCCCGCAGCCAGCAAGCAGAGCGCTACAAAAAGAAGCGTTTTTTGCAGAAGCGGTTTTATTAACCCGGCAACATAATATATCGTGTTCAGCCGTGCTGTGCGCGTTCGCGGCAAGGCGTCGAAACGCCGCTGTAGTACGCCTGCAACCAGTTTCGACAACGCAATCCGCGGGCGCGCACAGCACCGCCTGCCTTTTACAATTAATGAGCCAGGAGCCTCAGGCCGCTCCCCTCCCGGCGTTGCGCGCCTTGACAGGGAAGAAGCCTGAGACTCCGAATACGACATATTATGTGGCCGGGTTAATATCATCGTTCCTGGTGATTGTTTGCAGCGTTTGAACTAAAAACGGATTCCAAAATCGCGTGTCAGATACAGTGTCAGCCAGCTATTCTGATAGGCGGCCGTCTCATAATCTGCGTCCAGATAGCGGTACTGAAGCCGCGCCCGCCACTTCGCGATGATATAGTTGAGATTCGTCTCCAGTGTGAGTTTCGGTCCAAGATTCGAGGTCTCTCCACTACGCTCTTCATATCGAGCCATTGCAGTAAACTTCAGCCGGCGCCAGGGGGTCATTACCACCCGCGCCTGAGAATACCAGAAGGAGTAATCCGCATTGCCGTTTCCACTGCCGCTGCTGGTATCACCGGCCCCCACAGACATCACCAGTGTATGACGCATCCAGAAGCGGTGGTTCCAGGTTACATCACCACGTAGGGTGCGCTGGCTGTTATCCAGGCCGGCGGGGCCGCGACTGCTCTCCTCCCAGTCCCGATAGTTCAACACCGTTCGGATGGAATCACCTCCGGACAGACGACTGCTTATCGTATAGTTGAGATTGTGTTCAGTCCGTTTCCGATCGGCGCTTTCGTAGCGCGAACCTGTCTGGTAATTCAGCCGATAATTGAGTGCATCGCTAAAAACAGGTGACCATCTTCCGGTGTATCCGGCACTTAAAGAGTGGTTCACAATGGTATCTTCGCTGTAATCACTGGCCTGCGGAATCTCCAGTCCCAAGTCATACCCCGCACGTGTGGATAAAATCCCCTGGGTGCGGGTATACGACACGCCGGCGTCCGCTCCCCAGGCTGTTCGATCATAACCGGAAGAACCGGCTCCTCCCGTATCATTGGAAGTGGCGATAAAACGCAACACCCCCTTGCTGCTCCAGTTTGGAGAAACCCGGTAGTTCGCCCCGGCCGCAATGTTGTAGCTGTTGATTTCAGAATCGTTGACATCATTGAAGGCAACGGCAAGATCATAGAAGTGACCCAGCTTCTCGGAAGCCGTTACATTCAGGCCAACATTCAGGTTGGCATGACTGCTGTCAATCTCGTTGGTATTTCCGCTCGATTGGGCGATTAACTCGTCAGAACGATCATAGTACGTGAAACCTGCCCGTAAATTGACATTGTCGCTGAAACGGGTACTGTCCTGAAGATGCCAGTACTGCTGCCGGTATGACCTTCCTGAAGCATCGTCTACGCTATCGTCGTACCGGTATCCATAATTGAAAACCGAATGCGTCTCGTAGACCTTGCCAAAGGTCCGCTTGCCGTTGACAAAGAACGAATCCTTCTGCTCATCCATGCGAAGGACGCTGAAATTGTCAGATTTCGTATGCCCCTTTTCATACCCTAACCGCACGGCTCCGAGTACGGGGGGGGCAAAACGCCAGCGAAAACCATAGTTACTGGTGGTAAACTTATAGGCCGGCCCCGACTGCGGCGAATAGTTGTTGGTGTTCTTCCGGGCGAAGAGAACAAACGGATTCTTCTCCCTGAACCAGGTGGTGATGAGATGGTAACCCGCTGTATCAATCTCGGAGTCGCCACGATTGTAATCCGTATCCCTGTTGCGCAGAGTCACTCCTGCATCAAACAGCAAAAATCGCGGGTCCCACACAAAACCCGTACCGGCGACCCGCAACTCCTCCTCCAGTGTCTGCCGGCTGTAGCCATCTTTTCCCGTTGTATCATAATCGTACACATAATCCTCATATCGCAACCCCAGTCCTCCGCTGAGCGTAAAGGCGCGATGAGTATAGTCGTATAACCGTGCCCCGGACACCGGGCTGGAGAACAAACAGGCGATCACCGCAAGCAGAACACAGTTTCCTGCGCAAAAACCGCTTGCCGAATACGCCAGTCCTCCCGGCGGCCCCTCCTGGCTCTTTTTTATCACGCCATGTCCTCCGTAAACAAAGTCTGCGAAGAGCTAAAAGAGTCGTACCCCAAAAACCCCACCCTGACGCCTAGCAATATATGCGCCAAACACGCTTTTTTATCAAGAATCACGCATGCTCAAGCGGGGTATCCAAACGACCTCTTATTTGTTATGACATCTTAAACACAAGGCACTGCCCGTATTGCTTATCCTGAGAAACGCCGGATTTTCACTATTGTGCGGATCATGGCAGGATGCGCACTGCACCGTCCCGTTAAACAAGATCACCCCTGTCAAGGTTGCCGGATCATTCAGGGAGTTATCAACAGCAAAAAGCGCGGAATCATAGATGAAATTAACGGGATGATCGTCTGTCAGGTCGGTACCCAGCATGGCGGTTCCATCCGGCAGTGTCCCATCGGCATTCGTCCCCCCCATGGTTGGATTTCCGCTCAGATTGGCGTTCGAAGGATTATTGAGCGCATTGATAGCCACGGTGCCATCGTGGCAGGAAAGGCACAGGTTGCTGACGGCCGCCGTGGTTGCATCCGTCCCACCCAGATCCTGAATCGTGGCCGCACCATCGAACGTCGGGCTGGTATAAACGCCATAGTTACCCGCAGTCGAAAGATTGTGGTTCCATAGCGGAATATTGTCATTCTTGATAGCCCGGTGGGGAGTATGGCAGAAAACACAAATCTCGGTCTCGTCGATTGACTTGACAGTTCCCAAGCCGTCCACCGAGAGATTGTGCTTGGTACTGGCAATTCCTGCCTGGACGGTGCCAGTCCAGCCTGTCACCAGCGCCAACATGACCAACCCGGCAACCAGGTATGCACGCCGTGAGCACACCTGCAGCAAGAGACTCCAGCACCGCCGCAGTGCCCTCTGCGGAAAAACTGCCGGTTGGGGACAACAAGCACGCCACGCCCCTGCATTGCAGATCCTGGCAAGGGGGTGGATCATCTCCTGCGAACCGCGCCTTGACAGGCGCCGTGCTTGTTGTCCTGAGGCCCATATGTCTGGTTGCCGGGTCAATAACAGTACAGGGATTGACAGTTCCCGGTTTATTTTCATGGGTGCACCCTCCTTGACTGACATTCGATATACGCACAGCAACGCACGCTGTTCGATCTATTCAGGGTTATAGGACAATACTACTAACCCGGCAACCAGACACATCGGTTTCAGATGCCGTGTGTGCGCTTGCAGCAAGACATCGAAGCGCTGCTGCAACACGCATTCCCCGCAGCAAATATCGATAACGCAGCCTGCAGGCGCACACACGGCAGCCCCTCTTTGAAAAACAATCGGCTGGAGACAGGGAGCATGGCGCGTCCCCGCGTTGCGGCTTTGGCAGGGGGTAACCATTCCCTGCGAGCCGCGCCTTGACAGGTGCCATGCTTGTTGTCCTGAAGCCGACATATCTGGTTGCCGGATTAATCGCTGTCCGCCGGTGTCTCTTCTCCGGAGCAATGTAGAATTATTGGCAACCTCGGCACACCGCCCCCTCCAACCGGCAACTCAACCTCTGGCGCACTTGGCTGCGCATTATCTGTCTCCCCCTGCGGCGCATACCAACACCGGGAGAAGGTCATTTTTCGCCTCGTTGCTCTGGCAAATATTGAAATACCTGGATGCGGGAGTTGAGCGAATCTGCAATGTAGATACGGTTCTGGGCATTGATATACATCCCGGTTGGCAACCAGAACTGCCCGGGCTGATGCCCCATCTGGCCAACAAACAGCATGATCCGCCCTTCTTTGTTGAATATCTGGAAATTGCCAAATGCAGCATCCACTACATAGATATGTCCGTCACTATCCACTGCAATCCCTTTGGGGCGCGCCATGTTGCCCATTTTGTCGCCAGCCTCTCCAAACATTCCGAGGAAATCCCCGCCAGAAGAAAACATCTGCACGCGGAAATTCCCAAAATCAACCACATACAGATTGCCATCCTTGTCTACCGCCAGGTTGATGGGAAGATTGAACTGTTCCGGCCCGGTGCCCCGCTCACCAAAGGCGTACTGAAATTCACCCTCCAGGTTATAAACCAGAATGCGGTGCGCCCCTCTATCCGCCACATAGATGCGCTGCCGCTCTTCATCCAGGGCGAGTCCCGTCGGCCGCTCAAGCTTCTCCTTTGCGCCAAGGGCCAGCAAGGTCTCACCCTCCGGACTGAACACGAATAACCGACTGCGGACGGGATCGGTGACGTAAAGCCGCCCGCGGCTGTCGACACGCACCTCAATGGGAGATCTCAAAGCGCCACGAGCATCGGTATTGAACCGATACACTTCGCGGGTGTCGAAGTCGAACACGACAATGGCCGCCTGTTTGGTATCTGCCACGTAGATGCGGCGCCCGTCGTCCGTAGCAGTGACCCCATAAGGTTTCTGTATTGAAAACCCGCGGGGATCAGCGCCAAGGAGACGCGCCTTCAGGCTGTTGCTGCCCCCCAGGTCAAGCTGCGAACTGTAGGAGCCCAAGTAGCGGATACGCGGCTGCTCAGGCGGCGGTGGCCAGGCCAAATCAACAACATTTTCCTTGACGGGAGAGTGGGTGCAGCCACCCAGCGCACCCAGCAAAGCGGCCATCAATATCAATAGCGGAATAACCCGAAGTATGGAAAACCAGCCAGGTCGACCGGCAACAAACCACTGCCCGGATTTTTTCTCCTTGCCGCCGCTCCAGCTTGAAAACAGGTGTGTCATGACAGGCAAAACTATCATGGCAACCACCCGATTTCAAGAAAAACCGATGGCGTGGTCACCGGTAATATGCCCATAAAAAATAAGTATTTATTGGACTGACAATCACCGGCAAGGGGCAGCCGGTTTGGTATTGGCGGGTTAATCATTCAACACATGCGCCGACCGGCCAACTATGTAATAATCCTCAAGCCATGGAAGCACAACACCATTTCGGGTAAAAAAGCCGCTACGGCAGCCAGTCAAATGAACTGGCGACTGCCCGATTTGTCTCTAAAACCTGCCAGTTCAAGGCAAAAGACTTACGTTTACAAGGCATAAATGGCCATTTTTCCTTGCGCGAAACCTGTCTGCATTGATTGAATGTACAGCTACATAACCCGCCGCCTGCTGCTTATGGTGCCCACGTTGCTGGGGATCACCCTGGTGGTGTTCGTGGTGATGGCCTCGGCACCGGGAGGGATCAGTGCGCAGAGTCTGATCGAGGGGCAGAATCTGGAGCCGCAGGCGAAGAAGGCGATGGAGGATTACTACAACCGTCTCTATGGTCTGGACCTGCCCATGCCGATGCAGTATCTGCGCTGGTTGAACAATGTCTCTCCCTTTGGCTTTGTGTTCGATGAGCAGAACAACATCAGCGGCTTCTCTTTCACCAAGGGTTCCGATCTGGGCATGAGCTTCCGCTATGGTCGTCCGGTGCTGGATCTGATCGAGGAGCGGGTGCCCATCACCCTGCTGCTGAACCTGCTCTCCCTGCCGGTTATCTATCTGCTCTCCATAGCCGTCGGGGTGCGGGCGGCTACCCAGCGTGGCAAATCGTTCGATGTCACCTCCGGCGTGGTGATGCTGGGGCTGTGGTCAATACCCACCATGCTGGCCGGTGTGCTGCTGATCGGTTTTTTCGCCAGCGATCAGTACTGGCGCTGGTTTCCCACCGCCGGACTGAACCGGCGCGAGGCGCTGGACATGCCGTTTCTGCCCCACTGGAGTTCGATGCTGGATGTGCTGCTGCTGTTCGCCTGCATGGTTATCGGCCTGCTGCTGTTCGTTCTGCTCAGCCAGCGCGGCGGGGCGCGTCTGCGCATGTTGCTGATGGCCGCGCTGGGTGTCGTGCTGGGGGTGATGATGGCTGCCAGCGTGCGGCCGGAGGGGTTCTCGCCGTTGCATCTGCTGCTGGGCGCTGGCGGCGGTGTGCTGTTTGGTTCCATCGGCCGGAGTGACTACGGCCCGATGCGCACCGGCTTCATGGGGATGATCGGTATCACCCTGGGAGTTCTGCTCTCCTTCCAGTTGATGCAGGGGGAGTTCGTGCGCGGTTTCCTGCTGGATCGCCTCTGGCATCTGGTGCTGCCGGTGCTCTGTTTCACCTATGGCGGGTTCGCCTTTCTCGCCAAGCTGATGCGCACCTCGGTGCTGGAGAACCTGATGGCCGACTACGCCCG
>WFVH01000093.1 GCA_015491735.1 Gammaproteobacteria bacterium | reverse complement strand
TATCGGTGCCATCTTCGAAAATGATGTAGACGAAGGAGAAACCGAAGAAGGAGTAGCCGCGCACCACCTTGGCATTGGGCACCGCCAGCATGGCGGTGGTGAGCGGATAGGTCACCTGGTCCTCCACCACCTGCGGCGCCTGGCCGGGGTACTCGGTGAACACGATCACCTGCACATCGGAGAGGTCCGGAATGGCATCCAGCGGGGTGTTTTTCACCGCCCAGATCCCCGCCGCCAGCAGAATGGCGGTGGCGATCAGCACCAGAAACCGATCCCGCAGGGAGGCATTGATGATGGCACGGATCATGGGCGTTCTCCCCCATCCAGTGACATATCATCCATGCTCATATCCTCATCCATAGACATGTCACCCATGTCCATATCAGGCTCGGCAGATGCATCGCCCCCCTGCGCCAGCGCCTCCATCATTTTGGCGGTGGCCTCGCGCAGCTTGGATTCGGAGTCGATCAGGAACTGGGCCGAGGTGACCACCTCTTCACCCTCCTTCACCCCGTCAAGGATCTGGGTTACACCGTCGCTGGTGAGTCCCAGCGTCACCACACGCGGCTCGAACTTGCCCGGTGCCCTCACCACGAACAGCTGTGCCCGCGTTCCGGAGCGCACAATGGCTTCAGAGGGAACCAGCAGGGCCTGATCGATGCGTCCGGCAGCAAGGGTCACGTTGGCGTACATCTCCGGGCGCAGCACGCCATCGGGATTGTCAAACTCCAGACGCACTTTCACGGTGCGCGTCTTCGCCTCCATGTAGGGGTAGATATAGCTGACCCGTCCCTTGAAGGTACGTCCCGGCAGGGCCGCTACCCTCATCTGTGCGCTGTCACCCTCCCTGATCCAGGGCAGCTCATATTCGAACACCTCGGCAAACACCCATACCCGGGAGAGATCCGCCACCTTATAAAGCTCGGTTGACGGTTTGACAAACTGCCCTTCACGCGCCCCGACGTGCATGATTACACCCGCAAATGGCGAATGAATATGGATCTTTTTCTTTATCCGCCCGGTCTGCTCCAGCTCACGGATCTGATGGGCGGGCATATCCAGCAGCTCCAGCCGCTTGCGCGCCGATTTCGCCAGCTCCTCGGCACCGCGACGGATATCTTCGAAGGGACTCTTTGCCAGGGTGTCACGATTCTTCAGCGCCAGCAGATACTCCTCCTGACTGGAGACCAGTTGCGGCGAGTAGATGCTGAGCAGAATGGCGTTACGGCTCACCTGTTCACCGGTCTTGTCCACCCGCATCGACTCCACCCAGCCCTCGGTCTTGGGATGCAGGCGCGCCAGCCGGGTCTCGTCGAAATCGACACGGCCCACGGCGCGCACGCTGCGCGACAGCGGCCCCTCGGTTACCCTTGCAGTGCGCACTCCGATATTCTGCACCGTCACCGGATCGATCTTCACGGTACCGGTGGGCTCATCCGACCCTCCCTCGTCGTCGGCATAGACCGGAATGTAATCCATGCCCATCTCGTCCTGCGCCGGAACCGGCGAGGTGATGGCCGGGTTCATCGGGTTGCGGTAGAACAGCGGCTTGCGCTCTTTCGGCTTGTCATCTTCCGCATAGACCGGGATGTAGTCCATGCCCATCTCATCCTTGGCCGGCACCGGTGAAGTGATGGCCGGATTCATCGGATTGCGGTAGAACAGCGGCTTGCGCTCAGTCTCTGTCTCTGCCTGACCACTCCCGGCGGGAGCCGATCCATATTTGGCAGCCAGCCAGTAGCCTCCGCCCAGCCCGACACCCAGTGCTACGATAGCGGCCAGCACAATGCCTGTGTTGTTATTTTTCATAGATATCTTCCTCCCCCACAGCGGAGACCAGCCGCGCCAGTGCCTGACGGGACTCGCTCAACGCCTTCCAGTATTGGGTTTCATAGTTGTAGAGTGTGATCTGGCTGCGCACCAGATTGAGAAAATCAACCTTGTTGACCTGATAACCGGCCAGCATGGAGGCCACGGTCTGGCTGGCCTGCGGAATGATGCCGCTCTTGAACAGCACCGCCTGCTCGGCACTGCGCCGGTAGTCAGACAGTGCCCGGCCAATCTCCGCCGCCACCTGAAGCTGCTGCTGATGCAAGGTGAACTGCTCGCGCAGCCGCTCGCTGTTGCGCTGATCCAGCGCCCGGTCCTGACGGCTGCCGCTGTAGATGGGCAGGTTCATGCTGAACTGCAGGGAGCCGAAATCGGCCCGATCCGAGCCGTCAGGGTTCTCCCCACCGCGCACGCCCCATACGGCGCCCAGCCGGAAATCCGGGTAGTAGTCCTTCTCAGCCAGATCCACCCGCAACCGCGCCGCCTCCAGCAGACGCTCACGGGCCACCAGCCGCGGACGAAGCATTTTCGCCCGTTCGGCCAGCTCCCGTTCAGCCCGCGGGGAGGGAGCATGCTCATCCACCTGCTGCGGCAGCGGCACCTCCCCTTCTGCCGGACGGTCGAGCAGGGCGTTGAGACGTATCGCCTCATTACGCCGCATCCCCTCCAGGGAGAGCTTCTGATCCAGCAGGCGGGACAGCTCCAACTGAGCCAGCAACACGTCCTGCTGCAACCCTTTCCCCACCTGGTACTTGCTCTGTGCCACCTCCACGAACTGGCGCAGCAGCGTCTGGTTGCTGGCCACAGTATCCAGCGCGCGATCCAGATAGAACAGATTCCACCAGACGATCTTCACATCCCTCACCAGGGCGAGACGCAGCTCCTCCACGTCATAGCTGGCCGCCTCGGCAAGCTGCTGCGCAGCCGCCTCCTGCAGCGCCAGTTTTCCCGGAAACGGCAGCACCTGGCTGACCCCGATCTGAAACTGGGTCATCCCCTCCTGGGTCAGGGAAAGCGTGTCCAGCGGGACATTTTGCAGATTGAGGCTCAGACGTGGATCCGGCAGCGTACCGCGCTGTTCAGGGATCGCCGCCAGCGCCTCCGCCCGGGCATTGATGGCCGCCAGCCCCGGATTGGACGCCAGCGCCTCATCCACCGCCTGTTGCAGGCCGAGCGGCTCGGCTGCATGGGCAGAAGCGATCCCGAGCAACAGCAAAGAGAACAGTAACCGCCGCAAAACGGTTGTAGAAACATAACGAGACATTCACACACTCCAGTGATTACACCCGCGTATAGCGGCAATCGCCAGCAGACGCAAGGTTCAACAGGTTGAAATCACCGATCCCGAGACGGATCGATCCAGCTAGGCGTGAGAAGCTCTGGGAGGTTTTCTTTCAGCAGGAAGCGTGATGCCCTGCATGGATGTTTCAAACAGGGCGAGAGACCAGGCAACTGCGGGGCGCAGCACCGGAACAAAGGAGATAATCCCTACGGCATGGCAGGCGGGGGTTGAGCAACAGTCGTCAAACACACTCTGATGATGGGAGGTCTTGTCCGGCTGGTGGTCGCCGGATATCACCTCCTTATGCGCCGAATGGTAGGCGCAAGATACATCAATACCATCTGAAGGCGTCACCGCCGGCATACTGCCGGAATCCATGCTGCCCATTGCAAACGCAGCTTGCACGGGCTGAGTCGCCAGTATAACGACCAGCAACAGCAGGAAGCGCTTTGCCAAACGATAGTTCATTTTTGAAGTATAAGCCCGTTTTCCCGATAATTGCAATAAAACAGTAAACTCGGCGCGTTCCAATCCGTCGTTCCGTAGTATAGTGACAACCGGCAGTCAAAGGAGTTCTGCTGTTATTGCCGCGGAAACGACGACAGCGCGTTTCGATGCCTTTCCATGAGCAAGCAGACAAACGGTTGAGTGTCGGGCAACGTGACAATCGATAGTAAAATGACCTGTAACTATTCAGCTCACCCCTGAAATCCGCCATTTCTGCGTTGAAAAATGGTCATTTACACGCGTAAACTCCCATTTTTCGCCTTGAACTGACGAATTTCAGGGGCAACCTGAACAGTTACCGGCTTGTTTTATACTATGCTGAATAGTTACAAATGACCTTCAGCGGGTGGTTGAACGCAGTCCCTGATTTTCTTTTAACAGGATGCTCAATAGCGAACCCGCTGAACAACCTCCAACGCAACAACAGTGTCAAATTCAGACTGCAAATTCTGCTTGAACCTGGCCAGATCTTCATGACTCAGCTCCTCTTCAACCACGATATCGCACTTGATTATCAAGACATCAACGTGCTTGAGAACGACATTCTCAATCTGTATCTTCTTTCCTGATACCACATACTCTTTCTGTTCGAGAGCAGACAGCACCCTGGAGTCGAAAGCCATTTTGCTGAATGAGAAGTACAGTGGTATCGCCACAATCAGTGCCGTAGACAAGGCGTACGTCAACCCCTTCTTTGCGCGCTTTATCGGCGCAAACCCGAGAATGAGAAAGGTAAGTGATGCCGCAAAAATAATACCCACAAAATTGGTTATGAACAGCAGAAACGCCTGGTAGAAAATCCCCATATTCAACCAGCCGAGGCCAATTCCCGCAGTGGCGAGTGGCGGGACGAGAGCAACGGCAATCGCCACCCCGGCCAGCGAACCGGCTATCTTCCTGTTGTTCTGGGCATAACCCGCGGCCACGCCCGACACCAGCGCAACCATGAGGTCGAGCAGAGAGGGGCTTAGCCTGGCGGATATTTCATCGGTGAGATTTTCAAGCGGTAGAATCAGCGCAACAGCAGCTGCGCTGAACAGTGCAATCAACACTCCCGTCAACACCGTTCTCAACGCCCCGAACAACAAGCCCTGATCACTTCGGAGCACGCCCATGGCAGTAGAAACAATGGGCTGCATCAAGGGGGCAAGCAACATGGCTCCAATGACAACCGACGCACTATTCAAAAAAAGACCAACCGCCGCCAGAACGGTGCTCAAAAACATCAATATGACATAGGCAGAATCTATCTTCGCCTGCTTTCTGAGATCGGCAAACAGATCCTTGTATCGCTCCTCACTGGCATGAGAAAAAAACGGAAGCGTATCCTGAACATAACTGACCTCCTCGTTCGTCACGGGCAGGCGTGATAATTTCAGTGTCTCCTTGTCCGAGGACTCTTTTTTGATCTCCTCCCAAAATCTTTCACTTGCAACCAGCCGAACCGCCTGTTTCTCCACTTTGAACTCGATAGGCGTTTTGGCAACCTTGCTGCCATCAATCATCACATCAAGCTCGGGAGAACTTTCGACGTAAAGTGACTCGCTTTTTATAAATCCTACGGAATCGGGAAGCCCCCCGCTGCTACCTGTTTTTCTGAAGATCGATACATACAGATAGTAAAGATAATCAGCAATGGATGCCGGAGAAATAATGAGTGCGGAAAGTTTGCCATCGCTTACGGACAAGTATTTCTTTACCAGAGACGAGGCTCCTGTATGATTGTCGTGCTCAACAACCACGATACCGGTTGCCGATGTGTTTATCTCCTGTTCTTTTGCAGTTATCAGTTTAATCTTCTTTTGCTTGAGGTATTTGATTTTTCTGAAAGCATCCATCAACAACCTGACCCTTTCACTGAAAGAGCTGTTCCGGTAGATGGCGCTGCTGTAGGTGAGAGGTGGGGCGTCACCGGCGAGCGCGCTCCACAATACAATCTTGTCGCCGGCATAGAGAAGATCCAATGGCCTGGGATCACTCTCCACCGCCACTTTCAATGCGTCACCGATATCCTCGGGGATCTGGAAAGTGGAACGGATGATGCCCTGGCCCTTGCAGGCAACAATGGCAATGGAAAAATTCTCTTCGCGCGATTTTTTCAGTACTTGTTTAATATCGTCCGCACCACCGCAAACGATAACGCGATCCGGGCCGCTCGCCGCCCCCTTGACCATGAAGTCGGCAACGGGAACAGGCTTCAGTCTACTGGCAAACCGGGTTTTCTGTATCTCATTCAAGATTTCCGCACACTGCTCTCCATATACAAAATATATGTTATCTGCTGTTTCACTCATAGAACATTCTCATTTCAATCCAGCCGCCCATATCACACTATTCACCCGCAACAGTCATCTGCTCTACCAGCCAGGAACCCGTGCGTATGTTGCCGCGCAGGTCGATATCGCAACCCAGCATCACCACATTCGCGAACATGTCCCGCAGATTGCCTGCAATGGTAACCTCCTCCACCGGATACTGAATCTCGCCGCCTTCCACCCAGAAACCGGCCGCGCCACGCGAGTAGTCCCCTGTAATCAGTCGAACTCCCTGCCCCATCAGTTCGGTAACATACAAGCCGCGGTCCATCTGTTTCAACAACCTCTTCAGGGTGAGGCTTTCAGGCGAATCATCTCCCGCCGAACCCGGTGCAGCGGTCAAATTATACACTCCACCTGCATTTCCTGTTGTCTTCATCCCCAGTTTGCATGCGGAATAGTTATCCAGAACATAGCCGCGTAAAACGCCATCCCTTACCAAATCCCGCCGGCGTGTCGCAACCCCCTCATTGTCAAAGGGAGCGCTTCCCAATGCCCCCTTCAGGTGAGGCTGCTCGTAGAGATGGATGAATTCCGGAAAAACCTGCTTGCCAAGATGATCCACCAAAAAGCTGGATTTGCGATAGAGCACGCCGCCACGTATCGCGGAAACAAAGTGGGACAGCAGTGTACTGGCGATTTCTGCACTGAATATCACCGGCACCTGACGGGTCGAAAGACGCCGCCCGCCCAGGCGGCGCACAGCCCGCTCTGCCGCTTTGCGGCCGACCGATTCGACAGACTCCAGCCGGTTGGCGTTACGGTCGGTACTGTACCAGTAGTCCCGCTGCATCAACTCCCCATCACCGGCAATGACCGAGCAGCTGATGCTGTGGCGAGTGGTGGCGTAGGCGCCCAGAAAACCGTGACTGTTGCCGTAAACATAGAACCCGGCATGACTGTTTACCGTCCCTCCTTCCGAATTGACAATACGGGAATCGGCTGCAAGCGCAGCTTGCTCACAATCGCGGGCCAGCGCAATTGCCTGTTCAGGCTCCAGTTCCCAGGGATGACATAGCTCCAGATCGGGAATATCAACAGCCATCAGCTCTGCAGGCGCCAGCCCGTGACAGGGATCTTCCGCCGTAAAGCGGGCGATATCACAAGCAGCCTGTACTGTGCTTTTCACCGCGGCGGGGCTGAACTCGGTGGTGTTGGCCGACCCCTTGCGCTGCCCGAAATAAACGGTCACACCCATCCCCTTGTCGCGATTGTGCTCGACGGTTTCCACCTCTCCCTTGCGCACCGTTACCGACAGGCCGGACGCAAGATTGCCCCCCACCTCGGCAGCGGTGGCGCCCTGGCATTTGGCCTCGTCCAGCAATGAGTTCACCAGTGACTTCAAGCCCTTCATGTCAAACGGCAGGACTCCTTCTGTTGCAGATAGTTGTTTATTCATATTACAGCTCTTTTTTATATGCGGTTGCATGTTCCGGCTCTGAATGCACCAAAACCGGGCAAGGTGTATGATTCTAACAAATACAGTGAAGGTGAGGCCCCATGGAAGAGATAAAAAGCAAATCCCGGATAAAACGGGAAATGAAAGATCTACAAGCGCTGGGCGAAAAACTCGCCGCTTTGAGGGAGGAACAGCTGGCAGATCTTCCCCTGCCCCCCTCGCTGCGGGAAGCCATAACGCTGGCACAAGGCATCAGGGCCCATGGCGGTCGCAAGCGGCAACTGAAATATATCGGAAAACTGCTGCGCAACTGCGATGCCGACGCCCTGTTGCACGCGCTACAACTGCGCCGCGAGAAGGAGCGCCGGACAAATACCTTTTTTCACCGCGCGGAGAAATGGCGTGATCGCCTGCTCGAAGAGGGAGACGCTGCCCTGGAGATACTGCTTCAGGACTATCCACAAGCCGATCGCCAGCAGATCCGTATCCTGATTCGTAATGCCAGAAAAGAACGGGCTGCCGGCAAACCGGCAGCTGCATCACGCAATCTGTTCCGCAAGCTGCATCAGCTGACAAGCGAGTAACACCTTCAGGAGTCCAATTACCATTAAGCCGGCTAACCGGCCCGGCACATGCTGCCCGGTGCACTACAAAAAACAGTGACCGCCAAAGCCATGACACAAGCGATCATGCGCGTGGCAACCTGTTGTTTATACGGAGGTTTTTGTTGAATGAAAAGTGCGCATGCCGCAAGACAGTCGCTGTCTCCAAACCAGCATGCCCTGCAAATCAAGTAGAGGATAGCCGAAAAGCACGATTTTCGGTCGCCTTCCTTTTCAAGGATCCGGTGCCGTTGACAATGAAGGCATGACCCTGTGCCGACCACAAGGCACGGCAGGAATATTTTAAGCTGCAATTAAGATTCAGACGTTATATTAAAGACCGGCAATCGACAAGGTCACAAATGAAAATCAGCATCTTCTCCCGCCACAAGAATCAGGAGAACGCTTTCGAAGAGATGATAACGCCGCATCTGGAGCGATTGTATCGGCTGGCCTGCCGGTATAGTGGCAATCAGGCAGATGCGGAAGAGCTGATTCAGGATCTGCTGGTAAAACTCATCCCCCGCACCAATGAGTTGCGGAAAGTGGAGCAATTGCACCCTTGGTTGGTAAAAGCGCTCTACCGGCTGCACATCGATCGGTTTCGAAAATCGAGCCGCCAACCAGTAGATTCAGGTTATGACGAGCAAATCAACCACTCTGCCGAAACGGGTTCGAACGATATGTCACCATCCCGCATAGGCCTGATCCGCGATCTGCAGGCAGCCTTGCAAGAACTGAGTGAAGATCAACGTATCCTCGTCATCATGCACGATGTCGAATCTTACACGCTTCCTGAACTGGAAGTGATTCTTGAAACACCCATAGGCACGTTAAAATCCAGGCTGCACCGTAGCCGGGCCAAGTTGAGAAAACTTCTTGCATAGGGAACCGTTTCACGGCTACGGGCGTGTTAACAGGAAACAGGTGCTAAAATGAGATGCAAACAATACCGCAATCGGCTCGATGACTACCTGGATGGCGATATGGCGCCGGGTCTGCAAACAGCGTTTGAAGCACATGCCGAAGAGTGCGAAAAATGCCGTGCGGCCGCAGCTTCGGCCCGGGAGATCCAGAAAGCGTTAAGGCAGATACCGGTACCACCCATGCAACCCGGATTTGCCAGTCAGGCAATTGATCGCGCAATCAAACAGCGCAACCACCACCGCCACGGGTTTGTTGCCGGCTTCTCCTCTGCGTTGGCTGCCAGCCTGGTTCTGGCGCTATTCATCGGTGGGCTGGTTACAGAAAACGTGCGGCCCACACAACAGGCTGTCACTCCGGTCGTAACGATTTCAATGAAAAAGCCACAAACAGTCAACCTGGTTTTTGATGTGGCAACGGTAATGGACAATGCGACATTATCTATCGTGCTGCCTGACAATGTTGAGGTTATCGGCTTCCCCGGCCAACATGAAATCAGTTGGAAAACCAGTTTGCAGGCAGGGAAGAACATTCTTCCCTTACCGCTCAAAGGTATGATGCACAGCACAAGCACACTCATCGCAAGCGTTGAGCAAGACGGCAAGAAGAAATCCGTCCGCATTCCCATCAGGGTAAACAATGGAGAAACCGCCCCGCAAGTAAAACTGGCCGGCACTCACACTGTCTGACCCGTGCATCCATCCCCGGAGAAGACAGAAAAAAATGACAGATATCAGTCTGGTAGTGAGGCAACAATGATACCATTGACCCGGAAATGAGCAGTACTCATTCAAAGCAGCTTGACCCGGGCTTCCCGATCCGCTTTGAATACGGTCTTGTTGACATTCCGGCGCATTGCAGCAGGTAAGAACGCAACACCCGAGTACAGGATATACAGATATATGGTGGGCGCATCAATATGACAGAAACCCGGCCTTATCATCTACAGTAGCCAGATAGAGAAATAACCATGAATACCCATATTATCAGCGCGGCCCTGATATTGCTCTCCCTGCCGGCGCACGCGGTTGATATTGAAGACCTGGACGACGTAACCATCCAGGTTATCGAGTCCATTGATGATGAGCTTAGGGAGGGGGGACATTTTATTGAACTGCCCGGCATGGATGATGTTGAAAAAACCGGCATATCTGATCAGGACAAACAGCATAAACAGAACAAACCCGGCGAGGAAGAGGATGACAGGAATGATTCCGTTGATGAACAGGATGAGGGAAAACATAAGGAGCGAGATAAAGACGATGATGAGAAAGAGGAGCGCGAAAGCGACAGAGAGTCCAGGAGTGAACATGATGATGACAAGGAGGAGCGCGAACAAGACAAAGAGTCAAGGAGTGAACGTGACGATGACAAGGAAGAGCGCGAACAAGACAGAGAGTCAAGGAGTGAACGTGACGATGACAAGGAAGAGCGCGAACAAGACAGAGAGTCAAGGAGTGAACGTGACGATGACAAGGAAGAGCGCGAACAAGACAAAGAGTCAAGGAGTGAACGTGACGATGACAAAAAGAACGGCGACGATGAACGGGAGGAGGATGACGACTAACTAAGGGGCTGACCTGCTAACCATCAACATCAATAAAAGCAAAAAAACGCATCATGTACATTGCTAAACCACCCGTGCAACTCATGGTCGCGCTGTTTATGTCGTCTTTGTATCTGTCTCTGAACGAAGCTTGTGCTTATGACAAGCCGAGGTTCGAGCAGGCTGTTCGCCTTTTCGAAGCAGGCGACTATGCCTCTGCCACCGAGCTTTTTGAGCAACTGCTTGCGGTAGACGGAGACAACGCCATCATCCACTACAATCTTGGTTCCAGCTATTACAAACTGGGGCGTTACAAAATGGCGCGCAGCCATTTTCAAAAAATCGGCACCAGGCACAAGCTCCTCCCGGCGGCCTATTATAACCTGGGCTTAATCGCCTTCCGGCTCGAAGGATCAGATGCGGCCATACATTGGTTTGAGCGTTGCAGGGACAGCAGCAGCGATGAAAAACTGCGCCAACTGGCTGACAGACAGCTCCGTCTTTTGAAAGATGGAGGGAACAGGTTCTCCCGAAAAAAACAGCTCTCCGGTTACTTCAGCATCGGTGCAGGCCACGATGGCAATGTAGGCCGTGTCTCCGACGAAATCCTCGATATATCCGATCACGGTTCCGCCTTTCTGGATCTGTTTCTCTCGGCCCGCTACTGGCTCAATGGCGATCACCGGCTTGGATATGCCCTCAAATCGGGGGGAGGCGCTACGAATTATGGCCAATTGAACAAATACAACAGCGCTCTTGTCAATCTTGGAATTTATCGTTACCAGCCGCTCCATGATGGATGGCACAGCCGCCTGGGCGCCCACTACTACTACACCAGGCTGGACAATGCCGGTTTCCAGCAGCGGATCATGCTGCAAGTACGGGTGGGCAAAAAGTACATGAATAACCAACGGTTACGAATCCAGTATGAGTACAACGAGATCGGTGATCTCGATCCCGCTTACAACTACCTCGCCGGCTCACAACAACGCCTCAACATTGAAAACCGCACCCACCTCGACAGTGGTCATTTACGGATGGGATACCGGGTTGAACTCAATGATAGAGAAAACTATCAGGTAGCCGCCAGTTTCAGCAGCTACTCCCCGACCCGGCAAACGCTCTACCTTCGTTACAAGCCAACCCTGGCGGAGAGCTGGACTGCCCACCTCGGAGTAAACTATCGGCACAGTGACTACGAAGACGAAAACATTGACAACGGTGTTCGTTTGGGTGTGCGTAAGGACAAACGTCTGCGCCTCACGCTGGGCGTGGTCTACAACTATTCAACAGATGTCGAGTTGGAGCTGCTTTTTCATCATACCGAGAACGATTCCACCATTGCGGGCAAGGAGTACGTCAACAAACAATGGATGCTTTCAATCGGACGCTTTTTTTAACCGGCATAGACTGAACAAACCGGGTTAATATTGCGGAATCAGCTTTTTGACCTGATTTAATGCGCCTTGTTCGGATATCAAATCAGCCAGCGTATACCTGTCAAGCGTCTCGATATAAGCCGCCACCGCTTGATTGAGGATAGTATAAAGCTGGCAGCTCGGTAATAACGGACACGCCATTGTTTCACAATCAACGGGGTTCAAGGTGTTTTCAACCTCTCTGACCAGCAGCCCCAGATTGATTTTATCCGGTGGCTTGCTCAACCGGATTCCGCCACCCCGGCCCTGCCGGGTATAAACATATCCCAGCCGCCCCAGATTGTGGACCACTTTTACCACGTGGTTTCGTGAAATACCATAACCTCCCGCTATATCGGTAACACGGGCCAGTTTCACCGGCGGCATCGCCGACAAATAGATCAGCACCCTTAGCGAATAGTCCGTATAACGGGTAATCTGCATATCGATCCACTCCAGTCACTCAGCCATGCACAGGACTCCGGTAACGGTGTAATGAAAGACTTTGCCGTTTGTTTGATTACCGCCCTGTTCCGGGTTTGACAACGACATAACTTGCATCTAGTATACAGGTATTGTCCGAGGTATTCCAGTGACCTTCTTTTCAACTCGTTGTAATCTATTGTAGACGGAATATCCCTGCAATGTCCAAGTCAGACGATCAACCAGGAATCGATGGCGACTTCTTGTTTTATAATATGCATGCAAAATACTAGTTAAGGAGGCGGTAATGTCTGAACGAATAACCAAGAGCATGGCCAGAAATATCTATTTTGGCGGCAGTCTGTTTTTCTTTCTGTTTCTGATCGGCTTGACCGTCGATACCATGATCCAGCTACCAGAACGCGACAACCGGGATCAAATTACCGAAAGCGTTGCTTTGGGGAAAGAGGTGTGGGAGCACAACAATTGCATCGGTTGCCATTCGCTGATGGGCGAAGGTGCCTACTATGCGCCCGAGTTGGCCAACGTCTTCAATCGCCGGGGGAACAGCGATGAAGAGACATTCAAACGCTACCTCGGCGTATGGATGTCAATCCAGCCACTGCAAACCCCCGGAAGGAGAAAGATGCCCCAGTTCAATCTGACCGAAGAAGAGGTGAACGGACTGGCCGATTTTCTGATCTGGACATCCCGCATCGACGACAACGACTGGCCGCCCAACATAGAGGGTTGATAAACAATCGTAACCGATATTCAGCTGGAGAAGCGTCATGAAATTTGAATCACAACAAGTAGCAAAACCCTATTTCATCTTTGCCCTGATACTGTTTGCCGGGCAGATAATCTTTGGCCTGCTCATGGGTATGCAGTATATCAACGGGGATACACTCTTCCCTCATATTCCCTTTAATGTCGCCCGCATGGTGCATACCAACCTGTTAATCGTCTGGTTACTGTTTGGCTTCATGGGCGCCGCATTCTATCTGATTCCCGAGGAGGCGGAAACCGAGCTGTTCAGTCCAAAACTCGCCATGATCACCTTCTGGGTATTTGCGGCGGCCGGAGTCGCAACCATTCTTGGCTACCTGCTGGTTCCCTATGCCGAGCTTGCCCATTTGACCGGAAACGCCCTCTGGCCAACCATGGGCAGAGAGTTTCTGGAACAACCCACAATCACCAAACTGGGCATTGTGGTGGTGGTTCTCGCCTTTATTTTCAATATTGGAATGACTGTACTCAAAGGGCGTAAAACGGTAATCAACCTCATTCTTGTCACCGGTCTTATCGGCCTGGCGGTATTTTTCCTGTTCGCCTTCTACAACCCGACCAACCTGGTACTGGACAAATATTTCTGGTGGTGGGTGGTTCACCTTTGGGTTGAAGGGGTATGGGAGTTAATCATGGGCGCAATCCTGGCCTTCGTCCTGATAAAAGTCACCGGCGTTGATCGCGAATACATTGAAAAATGGCTCTACCTCATCATCGCCCTCGCCCTTATCTCCGGACTGGTCGGCATGGGGCACCACTACTACTGGATTGGACCGCCGGCATACTGGCTATGGCTCGGTTCGTTCTTTTCAGCGCTGGAGCCCATCCCGTTTTTCATGATGATGCTGTACGCCTTTGATGTGGTCAGAAAGCGCCGCATCAATCCCAACAACAAAATAGCCACGACCTGGGCGCTGGGGACAGCGACCATGGCCTTCCTGGGGGCTGGTGTTTGGGGTTTTCTGCACACGCTTGCACCGGTCAACTACTATACTCACGGTACGCAGATCACCGCGGCGCATGGACACCTGGCCTTCTTTGGCGCCTACGCGATGATTGTGATGACCATCATCTCGTACGCCATGCCCATTCTACGTGGACGGGAAGACGGTAACCCACCTGAAGCCCAAAAGCTCGAAAGAGCCGCTTTCTGGCTGATGTGCATCAGCATGATGGGGATAACCCTGGCGTTGACAGTGGCCGGCGCCTGGCAGGTGTCACTGCAACGGCTTCCCGAGAGTGGCGCCATGGGCTTTATCGACACGCAGATCCAGATCAACCCGGTCTACTGGACGCGCCTGTTATTCGGCAGCCTGTTTGCCTTCGGGTTGGTGCTGTACTTTGCCAGCTTCTTCGTCTCCGGCAAAACCGAAGGCAAAACGGCCTGATGCGCCAGCTCCCCGGGCATGAAACGCCCGGGGAGCCTGAATCTGACCCAGGAGAACAACGGTGGAGGAACAGGTTGGCAAGCTTTGGCACAGCTTCATCACGCGCCAGACAACGATCACCTACCCGCAAGCGGCCAGGCCCTTCGCCAGTCTGTCACAGCGGCTGGGGATCTTTTACCGTGCATTAGGGGGTGATCCCGCGAAATCCCTGGGATGCGCCGATAAAAGGAGGATCCATACCCGCCGCTCATGGCTGGTTCGCGTTGCGGGTACACATCGGCGCTTTGCTCTTGCCTGGCAGGACGAAAAAAGCGTCTACTTTCCCGAACAGCTCGCTCTGTTTCCACAACCCGAACTCAACGAAACCCTTTATTTCTGGCTGGCGGCGATGGCCGCACAGCTACCGGTCGATTTCGACTGGTTCCGGGACAATCAGCTTGCCACAAAAACATTGCTGGAGCGGTATCCCGGTTTTCGAAAACAGTACCAAACCATGATCGCTACACTCCTGTCCCGGCGGACGGGGTTCGTCTGCAAAACAGATGCCGAACAGCAGAGGGAGCAAGCCATCCGGCATGCCTTGAAACACCCGGCTGATTGCACAGAACTGCCCGCCGCCAATGGAGAAGGCTACCCTGTCCCCGTATGGCTCTATCCGGCCCCGTCAACCCGGCTTGCAACAACAGAGGACCAGGAAACTTCGCAGCAGAGTACAACGCAACAGCAGACGGACACGCTGACCATCCGCAAACAGGCAAGGCGGACAGATGACAACAAAAAAACCGATGGCCTGCTTGTTTTCATTCCGGATTCTCTGTTCAGCTGGACCGAACATATCAACATGGATCGGTCAGAAGACGACACCTTCGACGAAAATGCGGCATTCATTGCCCAGGATCTGGATGACATGACCCTGGGAAACCGGCAGGATGGTATCGCATCCCGGTTGAAAATCGATCTGGATCTCCCTTCAGCCGATGCGGACGATTTTCCGGTTGGCCGCGGAATCCGCTTGCCGGAGTGGCATTACAAACGCCATCGTTATCTCGTCAACTACTGCCTGCTGCAACCGATGCTCAATGCCGAAGCAGAACCCACAGAACTGCCGGTGCATCTAAAACCGACGGTAAAACGCCTGAAAAGCCAACTGGACCGTTTCCGGTTGGGAAGGAGTCGTCTGCGGCGGCAATCGTTTGGTGACGAAATCAACCTGGATGTCTGGCTTGAACACACGACCAGCACCACGCAACAGGCAGCGGGGCAGAATTTCTTCAATCGCATCGATCAACACCACCGCAATCTCTCCACCCTGATCCTGGCGGATCTCTCACTCTCCACCGAAGCCGCCGTTGACAATGACACCCGGGTTATCGATGTGATTCGTGACTCGCTGCTGCTGTTTGGCGAAGCCATCCATACCCTGGGCGACCGTTTCGCCATGTATGGATTCTCCTCGGTGCGTAACAAAATGGTTCGCTACCATATTCTGAAAAACTTCAATGAAAACTATGACGATAACGTGCGTGGACGGATTCAGTCGATCAAACCCGGATTCTATACCCGGTTGGGAGCGGCGATCCGGCAATCGATCAAGATACTGGCTCAGCAACACACCGAACATAAACTGCTGCTCATCGTCAGCGACGGCAAACCCAATGATATCGATCGTTACGAAGGGCGCTACGGCATTGAGGATACCCGCAAGGCGGTGCAAGAGGCCAGGAGCGAAGGTCTAACCCCGTTCTGCATTACGGTAGACTGCGACGCCAACAGTTATCTGCCCTACCTGTTCGGCAACCGGGGGTACAGCGTCATCCACAACAGCCTGAAGCTGCCACAGGTATTGCCCAGAATCTATCTCGGCCTCACGCATTAAACGGCCGCCCAGAAGGAGGACAAAAATGACCGGCAACTGCTACTACCTTCCACAGAACAACGAAATCGAACTGTTTACCTATGCAGCCGAACTGCAACTTCCCGTGCTGATCAAGGGACCGACCGGCTGCGGAAAGACCCGTTTCATCGAACACATGGGCAAAAAGCTGAACCGGCCTGTCTACACCGTCGCCTGCCATGACGATCTGACAGCCGCCGATCTGGTGGGACGCCATCTAATCAATGTACAGGGTACTTACTGGCAGGACGGCCCCCTGACCAGAGCGGTACGTGAAGGCGGCATATGCTATCTGGATGAGGTGGTCGAAGCACGTAAAGACACTACCGTCGTGCTCCATCCGCTGGCGGACTACCGCCGTGTCCTGCCGCTGGATCGCACCGGCGAGACCATCGTGGCGCACGAAAATTTCATGCTGGTGGTCTCATACAACCCTGGTTACCAGAACCTGCTCAAAGGGATGAAACCCAGCACCCGGCAGCGCTTCGTCTCTCTGCAGTTCAACTATCCGGAGAAGCAGCAGGAAGCGGAAATCATCATGGCTGAAACCGGCGTCGACAGAGAAACAGCCCGGCAGTTGGTCACCCTTGGCAAGGAGATACGGCGCCTCAAGGACCACGATCTTCAGGAGATGGTCTCCACCCGCCTGTTGGTCTACGCCGCCCTGCTGATCGAAAAGGGGTTTCCCAAACGAGACGCCTGCATTCACTGCCTGGCGGAATCACTCACCGATGATGAAGAGACATTCCGGAGCCTGTTACAGTTGATCGACCTGCATTTTCTCTCCGGCAAAGAGCAAGCGGCCTGATTACACGGGCCTGCAAGACAAGCAACCCCGCCAGGCGCTGGATACTTGCTAAGTCAGCGTCTTTACCTCGTCAGGCGTTCCAAGCAGCAACACATCGGCCGGCCGCATGGCAAACAAGCCATTGGTAACAACCCCGGCGATATTGTTGAGTTCGGCCTCAAGCTTTGCCGGCTCCATGATCTGCAATCCATGAATATCGAGAATAATATTTCCGTTGTCGGTAGTAAAACCTTCACGCAATACCGGCTCGCCACCCAGTTTGACCAGCTCTCTGGCCACATAGCTGCGCGCCATGGGGATGACTTCAACGGGGAGGGGAAACGCCCCCAGGATATCCACCAACTTGCTTTCGTCAGCAATGCAAACAAACTTCCGGCTTGCCGCGGCAACGATTTTCTCGCGCGTCAACGCCCCCCCTCCCCCCTTTATCAACTGCAGATGTTTGGTTGTCTCATCGGCGCCATCGACGTAAACCGAAATTTCATCGACCATGTTGAGGTCGAAAACCTCGATTCCGTGACGTTTGAGGCGCTCTGCAGAAGCGACCGAGCTGGCAACGGTGCCATCGATTCTGTTTTTGATGCTTGCAAGGGCATCGATAAAACAGTTGGCTGTGGATCCGGTTCCAACACCAATTACGGTGCCGGCCTCGACATAATCAAGCGCAGCTTCAGCAACCGCCTTTTTCATTTCATTCTGGTTCATTGACAACTCCAGCTACATTGTTCCGAATATATTTATCAACCCGGCCCTTACGCGTCACATGCGGTGCTCGCGGCAGATATCCTGTACAGCTGTAAAGTATAATCCCGTTCATGATATATCACCAGAAGGGCGCTGACATTCCATCAGCAACCTGTTAACTTACCCCGGTAATGGAACAGTACACAAAACATATTCTCACCTCACGGGTCTACGATATAGCAAAAGAGACGCCCCTGGATTACGCCCCGGCTCTTTCCACCCGGCTGGAAAACCATGTTTTGCTTAAGCGGGAGGATCTGCAGCAGGTATTTTCCTTCAAGCTTCGCGGCGCCTACAATAAAATTTCCGCTCTGCCGGCAAGTGAGCGGGCAAAAGGGGTCATCGCCGCCTCGGCTGGCAACCACGCCCAGGGAGTGGCTCTGGCGGCCGGAAAACTTGCCATTCGAAGCCTGATCGTCATGCCCAAGACAACCCCTGAAATCAAGATAAGTTCGGTTCGCAATCTGGGTGGAGAGATCGTACTGCATGGCAGCAGTTATGACGATGCGTACAATCATGCGATGAAGCTGGCCAGTGAGCAGAAAATGACCTTTATCCACCCCTATGATGACGAGCAGGTCATCGCCGGGCAGGGCACCGTGGCGATGGAGATATTGCGCCAGCACTCCGGGCAACTGGATGCGTTGTTCATCCCCGTGGGCGGCGGGGGGTTGATCGCCGGTATGGCTGCCTACGTGAAATATCTGCGCCCCGATATCAAGATAATCGGTGTTGAACCGGATGATGCGCCCTCAATGCAGCAGGCGCTGGCCCAGGGGAAACGGGTTTGCCTGGGGCAGGTTGGAATCTTTGCGGACGGTGTCGCCGTGCGCCAGATCGGGAAAGAGCCATTCCGGATAGCACGCCAGTGTGTCGATGAGATGGTTCTGGTCAATACAGATGAGATCTGTGCAGCCATCAAGGATATCTTTGACGATACCCGCACTATCGCTGAACCTGCCGGCGCCCTGGCAGTGGCCGGGGTCAAAAAGTATATACAGCAGGAAAAAATACGGGGCCAACAGCTGGTAGCCGTGCTCAGCGGCGCAAACATGAATTTTGACCGTTTGCGCCATGTGGCCGAAAGAGCCGAGCTTGGGGAGCAACGGGAGGCCCTCATTGCCGTCACCATCCCGGAAAAGCCCGGCAGCTTCCGTAAATTTTGCAGCGTTATCGGCCTGCGGGCAATAACGGAGTTCAACTACCGCTACTCTGATCCGGAAACCGCCCATGTGTTCGCCGGCGTACAGATGCAGTCCGGTGAATCAGAGAAAGATGAGCTAATCCGCCGCTTGCTGGCAGAAGGCTATCCTGTCGTGGATATGAGCCGGAATGAAATGGCCAAAATGCACGTGCGCTATATGGTTGGAGGACATGCCGTACAGGCGGACCACGAACTGTTGTACCGTTTCGAGTTTCCCGAGCGCCCCGGCGCTCTGCTGCGTTTCCTCACCCGCATGGGGCAGCACTGGAATATCAGCCTGTTTCACTACCGCAATCATGGCGCAGATTTTGGACGCATCCTGGTAGGAGTCCAGGTTCCCCCGCCGGAACGGAAGAAATTCTCCCTTTTTTTGGAGGAGCTGGGTTACAACTATCGGGAAGAGACTGAAAACCCCGCATACAAGCTGTTTCTCAAATAGACTCCAGCTCCAGAATATAGCGCCACTGATGCTCGGTCACCGGCATGATGGAGAGGCGATTGCCGCGGTGAACCAGTGGCATGTCGCCAAGCGCCCGATGTTGCTTCAACTCCGCCAGGGGAACAGGACGGCGCAGATGGCGTTTATAGCGCACATCGACCATATACCAACGCGGGTTTTCCCTGCTGCTTCTGGAGTCGAAATACCGTGATTCCGGATCCAGCGCGGTGTGATCCGGATAACCCTCCCTGACCACCTCCATGATTCCCGCGATACCCGGCTCTTTGGTATTGGAGTGATAGAAGAAAACCTGATCGCCAACCTTCATCTGGTCCCGCATCATGTTACGAGCCTGATAATTGCGGACACCATCCCAATGATCGGTCTGCTCCGGCATCTGTTTCAGATGATCGATGCTGAAGACTTCAGGCTCGGATTTCATCAACCAGTATTTCATCACTCCATCCTGCAATCACTACCGTGCAACTAATAACCCGGGGTTATTCAGCCAACCATAACCGCATACGCAACCCCGCTTCCGTAGTATAACCAACCTCAGTATAACGGATATGCCCTTCGCCGCCGATCACGAAACTGGCAGGAACTGCCGTGACACCCCAACGGCTGGCGAGTACACCGGCAGGGTCATTCAGCACCGGAAAATCGAGTCCTCTCTCCTTGAGGTAAGAAATCACTTCCCCGTCACTACCGGACCGCATGGCAACAGTAATCACCTGATAATCCTGCGCAATAGCCTGGATACTGCTCTCCTCCAACCGGCAGACTGCGCACCAGGTAGCCCAGAAGTGCACCAGTACCGGCCTGCCACCCAACCCGGCCAGGGAGATCGCCTGACCATCAATCATTACCCCGTCCAGCCGGGGTGCGGAACCTGTGACGATATCCCGTTGCTGCCAGGCGCGCAGACCCAAAAGAAGCGCCAGCACGATAGCCAGCTCGATCCCCCGTCTGATCCAGCGATTATGGCGGACTATTTCACCCATTGGCCGCCAGCCGGCTCAAGATATCACGCCGGCGGCGCCACCATCGCCTGAGAGAGCGGCGGGTAATATGAAACACGCGGTCACCCCCGGTGTACAAATCAAGACTATCCAGTTCCCCTTTTTTCAACGCCATCAGCAATGGGGCAAACCAGTTCTTGTCCAGCAGCTGCAACAACTCCAACCAGGCAAACTGATCCCCGAAACGGGAGATGTAACGGCCACAGTCCAGCACCAGAAGCTGCTCTCCCTCAGGGGCGCTCTTCAACCACTGGCTGGCAGACTCCGGAACCGGCCGGTGGTGGACGGCCGCCACACCGGCGAGCGCCCTGCTTACCACGTCATTACTCCAGACACAGTCCCAACGGCCGCCATCCACCACAGGAAGCGTACCACCGCCCCAGAACCAAAGGCTGTTTATCACCGGCTTCCCGCAGGACTCCCGCCGGTGATTGACTTCGCTGCCATGCAAAAGCATCTGTATCTCGGCCAGTTTGACATGCCAGTCGCCCGCATCTTCGCCCCGGGGCAGATACTGTTCGATAGAGAAACCCAATACATCGGGTAACGGGCAGGTTTGCAGTTCCGGTGGTTCTGCCAGGCTCAGATACCACCGGCTGGCGGTCAATGCTTCGAAATGCCAGCCTTTTTCGGAATAGAATTCATTTAATTGGCCGATGATTATATCTGTTTCTTCACCCGAAACATCAAGATTTTCACTGCCCGCCAGGATCAGGCTGTTATGCCCTGGAACCAGATTCACCGGATCACAACGTATTCGCCAACCGCTGGATCGCTTTCCCGAGTCAAGGAGATAGGTGAGCGCGGCGACAGGCAGATCCTTTCCCGGAACACCCGCTTCAAACAGATGGAACAGTTGCGCCTCCAGACCGGAAAACGGCAGTTTTTCGGCAGCCGAGCGCGCCAACAGCGTCTGCAAAGCCTCCAATACCGGGGTTCTGTCAACTACCGCTTCTTCAATCATGTCCAGCGGCGCCGCGAGGGCTGAAACCAGCAGGGAGAGATGGCATTGCCGGCTCACGTTACATGACTCTCTGAAGAAAAATCGCCCGCAGAGAAATCAAAGGTTGTCCAGAATCGCTCTCTGCACTGATTCCAGCGTCGCCTCCACTGCGACCATCGGCGCCGCACTCTGCCTTATGGCGCTGTCCGGATCCTTCAGGCCGTGGCCGGTAAGGGTACAGACGATGCGGCTGCCAGCGGGGATTCTGCCGCTGCGGATATCACGCATGGCGCCAGCCAGCGAGGTTGCCGAGGCGGGTTCGCAGAAGATTCCCTCCTTTTCGGCCAGCAACTTTTGCGCGGCGAGGATCTCCTCGTCGGAGCAGGCATCGAACCACCCCTTCGACTCCTTGTTGACCGTCCATGCCTTGTCCCAGCTCTGCGGATGGCCAATGCGTATGGCAGTAGCCACGGTCTCCGGGTTGTCCACCATTTCACCCCGAATGAACGGGGCGGAACCTGCCGCCTGGTAACCCACCATCACCGGACGTGAATTGACGATACCTTGCTGCTGATACTCGCTGTAACCCATCCAGTGTGCCGTGATATTGCCCGCATTGCCCACCGGCAGGCAGTGAAAGTCGGGGGCACCGCCCAGCTCTTCAACAATCTCGAAGGCCGCAGTCTTCTGCCCTTGCAGGCGGAACGGGTTGATGGAGTTGACAATGGTCACCGGCGCAGACTCGCCCACCTCCTTGACCAGCTGCATGCCGGCGTCGAAATTGCCCTTGATCTGGATAACCGTAGCGCCGTGCATCATGGCCTGGGCAAGCTTGCCAAGGGCGATCTTGCCATCGGGAATCAATACGAAGGCCGTAATCCCGGCGCGGGCGGCATAGGCTGCGGCGGATGCGGAGGTGTTGCCGGTGGAGGCGCAGATAATGGCCCGGCTACCCGTTTCCACCGCCTTGGTAACCGCCATGGTCATGCCGCGATCCTTGAATGAACCGGTCGGATTGAGTCCCTCGAATTTAATATAGATATCAACATCCCCACCCAGCGAATCGGGAATGTTACCCAGCCGGATCAGCGGTGTATTTCCCTCACCCAGGCTGATGATGCGAGTATCATCATGCACCGGCAGGCGGTCGCGGTACTTGTTGATCAGGCCGGTATATCTATCTTGAAATGACATTATTAAAGTCCTGTATCATGTTGATTATAAAAACCCAAGCGCCTTGTTAACATTGATGACAACTACCCGGTCCTCCTCCCGGAATTTCTCTGCTCAAGGCGCAAGATGTGAGTTTGCAGGCGTAACTGGCGGATTCCAAGGGCAAACCCGGCAGTCATCAACCCGGTGACAATGTACCTCGTATTCAGCTTTCACCGCCGGGGCAGCCATTGGCGGCAAGCCACGCCTTGCCCTGAACGCTGACAGACCAACCGAATCCTGATTGTAACTATTCAGCTCACCCCTGAAATCCGCCATTTCTGCGTTGAAAAATGGTCATTTACACGCGTAAACTCCCATTTTTCGCCTTGAACTGACGAATTTCAGGGGCAATCTGAACAGTTACCGGCTTGTTTCATACTATGCTGAATAG
>WFVH01000092.1 GCA_015491735.1 Gammaproteobacteria bacterium | reverse complement strand
GTAACGGCTTCTGTCCGCTTGCACATCTTTGGCGTGGATATCCATGAGGTTGGCCAGTAAACCGGCGTCGATGAACTGAAGCTTGGGCGTTTTGACAACGCGTTTCAGGCGATTGCGCGCCCAGACATCAATACGCTTTAGCAGGTACATCTGCTCGAAGACGCCGATATAGCGAGAGACGGTTTTACCATCCAGACCGACTTGACCACCTAACTCGGAGTAGTTGCACATCTGGCCAGCGGTTTGCGCCAATGCGCGAAGAAAGCGTGGTAACTGATCCAGTTTGTCAATGTCAGCGACGTCCCGGACGTCGCGTTGAAGAATGGCATTGATGTATTGCCGGACCCAGGCGCTGCGGCGTTTTTCCGTCGTCCGGGCTACCGCTTCCGGGTAGCCGCCACGCAACACACGTTTGACCAGCTCAGCGCCGAGTACCGGAGGCTTTGCCGTCAGGATTTTTCCAGCAAAGACGCTATCAACCCAGTTGGCCGGCCTGTTCTCGATTTCGCTCTGCGACAGGGGCAACAGCATCAGGGTTTCCATGCGCCCGGCGAGAGAATCGGCAACCGTGGGCAGTGCCATCAGATTGGCGGAACCCGTCAGCAGAAAGCGCCCGGGGCGACGATCCTCGTCGACACTTTTCTTGATAGCCAGAAGTAATTGGGGAACGCGCTGGATTTCATCGATAATGGCGCGATCCAGGTTGCGAATCATGCCGACCGGATCTTCACGTGCCGATAGTAATGTCAGCTCGTCATCTAGGGTCAGGTAGTGCAGCCCCCGTTCAGCGAATTGGCGTACGAGGGTCGTCTTGCCGGCCTGGCGTGGTCCGGCAAGCAAAACCACGGGGGTATCCTGTAAAGCCTCATCAATTCGTGGTTCAATCCAGCGTGGATACAGGGATGGCGCATTCATGACGAGACAATAACGTGAAATACGGAACATATCAACGTAAATTACGGAATATAAAGACGGCAATTAAGGAGTCTTAGGGCTTGGGTACAACTATCCCAATAGGGGAAAGGTGGGGGAGTTCTGGTAATCAATAGGCAATTTTGTCGAGCATTTTGGTAACTATTCAGCTCACCCCTGAAATCCGCCATTTCTGCGTTGAAAAATGGTCATTTACACGCGTAAACTCCCATTTTTCGCCTTGAACTGGCGAATTTCAGGGGCAATCTGAACAGTTACCGGTTTGTTTCATACTACGCTGAATAGTTACAGCAGAAAGTGTTTTCTCATTTGAGATGGCGTTGCGGATCCTGGCGGCCATGCAATACCCGGATTACTTCAACCCGGTTGGCGTTTACACGGTAAAACAGGGTGTGGCTTTCTATGGGGATGCTTCTCGTGTCAGGCAAGAGTTCGGGGCGCTCGGTTCCCATGAATGGTTGCTGCGTCAACAACCAGAACTGGTTTTTTATAGTAGATAGATAGCGTTCGGACTGTATCTTTCCCCACTGCCGCAAGCCGTACTGGTAAATGTCTCGAAGATCATCTTTTGCTGCTGGCGCAATAACCAGTTGATGAGAGGGCATACAGGTCAGTTTTTGATATCGTCAAACAAGGCATCAAGCGCCGAGTTTGATTCGATAGCAATACCTTCGCCACGCTTCAGCTGGTCTGTACCCATTTTCAGTTGTTCACGAAGGTGAGCCAGTTTGATCTCGTGAATCCAGTCTTCATGGGTTTCCATAAAACGAAGTGCTTCACGGATAACTTCACTGGCATTGTTATACAGGCCAGTTTCGACTTTGGCTTTAATGCGCGCTTCCAGTTCAGGAGTAATGGATATATGCATAGTGGTTCCAGGGATTGACTCTTACAGTAAATATTCTAGGCGTATATACAAAGATTGTCAAAGTATGAATTTCGTACCCTGGGATGATTCAGTATTTACCAAGATGGCAGTAAGTATCCCCCGGCAAAGCCGGGGGATACTTACTCATCAGCAAAAAGTGTTACTTAGCGACAGCCTGACAAAACGAGGGGATCCCTGAGGGCTATTCCTGGCCACGCAGATGGTCGACCCAGATCGACGTATCGATCAGGATCATTTTGCGGTACCGGACTGACGACAAGGCACCGGTTTCAGTTGGGATTCACTTCCTCCCAGTCGCGCCAACCGGTGCGCAAACCTTCACGAACCAGCGCAACCTTCTCGCTCACCCCGCTAACCCGTTGAGCCTCTTCCAGTAACTGGTCATCGATATTCAAAGTGGTTCTCATGGGAGACCCTCCTGCTGACAGGCATTAATAAAGGTATCAAATGATGAGGTCAGCTTGCCGCTCCCGCGAAATGCCTGCCCCTCATCTGACTGATGCTCCTTCACCCGGCGACCCAGCATGTTGGCGTTGATATCCAGTCTCCTCGCCGCCTCCGACCGGGCATAACCCTGTTCTGTGACCCGGCTTGCCGCATCCAATCTGATCTTTTGAATATTTTTTCGTGTTGTCTTTTTTTGCTATCCTCAGTTAAGATGATTGTCCTCAACCGGAGTGTACAACTCCATTAGACCATGTCAATGAAGCTATCTGGCAGACTCCCCCTCCCGCGGCTACGCCATGGGTTTTGCACTCTCCTCGCCCTCCTTGTCCTGATCCTCCCGGTTCCCGGCGTCGGAGCCGGGCATCCTGCCGCCCCTGACCGTGCGGCAGCCATCGGACCTGCGGAGCTTGCGATCATCGTCAACGAAAGGGATCCGCTCAGTCGGCGTATCGCCGCCTATTACCAGAAACGGCGCGGGATCCCCGAGCAGAATGTCATCCGTATTGCCTTCAAGCCAGGAGTTGCAATCCTTTCCGAGGAGGAGTTCGCCCGCCTCAAGACAGAGGTGGACGCCAGGACTCCGCCTGCCGTGCAGGCCTATGCATTGACCTGGACAGCACCCTACCGGGTGGGGTGCATGTCCATCACCACCGCCTTTGGGGCAGGTTTCGACCCCGCCTACTGCGCTACGGGGTGTAAACTCACCAAGCGCTCCCCCTATTTCAACTCCAACAGCAAGCGGCCGTTCCAGGAGTTTGGCCTGCGCCCCACCATGAGCATTGCTGCGGCGAATTTCGACCTTGCCAAGGCATTGATCGATCGGGGGGTCGCCTCCGATGCCTCGTTCCCGACGGGAACCGCCTACCTGTTGCAGACCTCCGATCGCAACCGGACGATACGCATCAATAATATCAAGCAGCCCCGTTCAGAACCGCTCACCGAACAGGTGGGGTTGAAGCTCTTGAAACAGGATTTCATCCGCGACAGGCAGGATGTGCTGTTCTATTTTACCGGTCTTGCGAAAGTGCCACTTTACAACAGCAACCGCTACCTTCCCGGCGCTATCGCCGATCATCTCACCTCTACCGGCGGTGTGCTGACCGGCAGCGGCCAGATGAGCGCCCTGCGCTGGCTGGAGGCCGGCGCCACGGGGAGTTACGGCACCGTAGTGGAGCCCTGCAACTTTCCTACCAAGTTTCCGGTACCGGGAATCGTTATCGGCCGCTACCTGCGGGGGGAGTCGCTCATCGAAAGCTACTGGAAGAGCGTTGCCATGCCAGGGCAGGGGATCTTTATCGGCGAACCCCTGGCAAAACCTTTTGGGGGGATCCGAACCGTACTCCAGAGAAGTCCGATGCAACAGCCCGGATTCATTGGTTCAATGCAACCAACGTTGGGCGGGCAGCGGTAAGGTAGCGTAGCAGACTTTCAAACGGGGTAACTATTCAGCATCGTATGAAACAAGCCGGTAACTGTTCAGATTGCCCCTGAAATTCGCCAGTTCAAGGCGAAAAATGGGAGTTTACGCGTGTAAATGACCATTTTTCAACGCAGAAATGGCGGATTTCAGGGGCGAGCTGAATAGTTACCAAACGGGTATCAGTCCGAATTGGAACCATGGCTGGTTGGCACCGACTCGGCCTGTAGCGAAACGGCAATCTCTTCCAGATTCTCCATGACTTTCAGGCTGGCAAGCTCCATCTTGTGCAGCGCTTCTATCGCTGGTTCCTGTTTGCCACTGCGGTAACTCTTTATTGCCTCGATACCCCAGTGGTGTACCTCTTTGTGTGGCTGCTCCAGGTTGCTGAAAGCGGTCAAATGGGAACAGGTTTGCCGCCCTATGCCATGGTAATACCATTTTCCCAGCCGGCAGCTGGTGTGGTCAGAGAACTCGTCAGCCTTTTTGTCAGACACCCCCATCAGAACCTGGTAGATTTGAAACTTGTATACCATATGGTCCGTTTTGGTCAGTTCGACAAAACCCCGTATGGAGCTGGAAAACATCGTCCCGCCCAGGCGCTGCGCAAGCTCGAATGTCGAATGTATCCGGGAAGCGGTCGTGGCGCCAATCCCGCTCAGCTCCTCTACCCACTCCGCCATACGTTGCATCTGTTGCTGAACCTGGCTGGTAGCCTGCTGGATTTTACAGACCTGTTCGGAGATCTCTTTCGTAGCGTCATTGGTCCGGTGAGACAGATTGCGCACCTCATCGGCCACCACAGCAAAACCGCGACCGGACTCGCCGGCGCGCGCCGCCTCGATAGCGGCGTTCAGCGCCAGGAGGTTGGTCTGTTCCGAAATATCATTGATCATATTGACGATGTTGCCAATGGCCTCGACCCGCTCATTCAGGCTGTCGACATTTCCGGCGCCATCCGTAGTCAAGCCAACCACCTCCTTGAGATTCCGGACAACCTCCTCGTTACCGCTACGGGCCTCGGTTGAAGCCTTTGCGGCTTCCGAGGCTGTTTGCTTCTCTTCGCCAAGCACGCCTGCCAGGGTTGACAGGGATTGCTGCAGGGCGCCAAAACCCTGGTTGAAATATTGCATGTTTCCAAAAATACCCTGACAAAGCAGCAGCTGATGCTCTTTTTCGGCAACCTGCTGTTTCAGCCGGTTCTCTGTCTCCTGCGCTTGCTGAAGCTGTTGCCGAAAACGGCCAACGTCTGTCTCCAGATGGCTGCACTTCTCATTCAGAGTTTCCAGTTGGTTTTTGCTGCTGTTCCAAAACATGCTGTCAAATCCTGTCTTGTCCGATACGCTATATATCGGATAACTGTAAAATACTTTAGGGGGCGGGTGATGGAACAAGCACATTGGTGAAGATCGCGGAGGTCACTGTCTCGTCTGCCCTGGTTTCAACCGGTCACAGGCTGTTCCCGCTCCGGTAAACACGCCAACCCGTCGAATCCCCGGATTCCGCATTTGAAACCTGCCAGACGGCAGGCGTTTGGCAGCGTTCGGGATGGTTTTTCGCTGCGCACCAGGCCATCAATGATACCGGCGTTGAAGACATCCCCCGCACCGGTAGTATCGACAATCTTATCCGGCGGATAAGCGGGGCTGGTAATGATGGCTCCGTCTCTGTCCATGGCGAAGGCTCCCAGGCTTCCCCAGGCGCATACGAGTGTCGCGCGGGGTACCCGCTGGTGGACAGATTGCAGAAAGGCGGCGCCATCATTGAAACCGCAACCGGCAGCATAGACTCTGGAGAAGAGCAGTACATTCGCCAGCGGAAAGAGTGACTCAATGCCGGGGCGCGGCTTCTCCACCTCCACAGAGCGGGGCAGGGCAGGGTGCTCTGCGGCGCAATACTCGAGCATCTTGCGGGTATCCGTTATATTACGCCCTTCGAAGTGTATCCAGTCGAAAGGGGAGAGTTCGATAGTCCTGAATTGCGAAAAACCGAACTCCGGCAACTGGCGGTAATGCACGATGGTACGCGAACCGTTGCGCTGATTGAGTGTGATGTAGGAAGTGGGTGTCCGGCCGCCGGCAACGGAGTGGCAACTTTGGTAGTCGATACCGTATTTCTCCAGATCAGCGGTGATACAGCGGCTATCCGGATCTTCCCCCAGCACACCGGCCCAACTGCACTGATGCCCGCACTGCGCAAGAACGGCCAGGGTGTTGGTGCTGTTTCCGCCGCGGCGCTTTTCCTGATGGAGTATGCGCACTTCACTGTCTTCAACGGGATAGTCATCAACCGTATTGATGATGTCCAGCGTTGCGATGCCGATGCCGAGTATTCTCATGGAACCTATTCTATCCTGAGAGATTGCGCTTGCAACTTGCATCCATAAATGATATTTCGTAACTATTCAGCATCGTATGAAACAAGCCGGTAACTGTTCAGATTGCCCCTGAAATTCGTCAGTTCAAGGCGAAAAATGGGAGTTTACGGGTGTAAATGACCCTTTTTCAACGCGGAAATGGCGGATTTCAGGGGTGAGCTGAACAGTTACGATATTTCAATGGTTTTTTTGATAACAAGGATATGGATACCGGATGATTAAGGCAGGAATAGTGGGTGGGACGGGGTATACCGGCGTTGAGTTGTTACGCCTGCTGGCGGCGCACCCCGACGTGGAGCCTGCAGTGATTACCTCCCGGTCGGAAGCAGGAACGGCCGTGGCGGATATGTTTCCCAACCTGCGTGACCGGGTGTCACTGCGGTTCACCGCACCGGATGAGCAGTTGCTGCGGGAGTGCGATGTGGTCTTTTTTGCCACGCCAAACGGCACGGCCATGGGCATGACGCCGGAGCTGCTCGCGGCCAACGTCCGGGTCATCGATCTCGCAGCCGATTTCCGGCTCAAGGATGCTGCCGAGTGGGAGCAGTGGTATGGCATGCCGCACCGCTGTCCCGAACTGCTGGGCGAGGCGGTCTATGGTCTGCCCGAAATGAATCGGCAACTGCTGCGGGAAGCACGACTGGTGGCCTGTCCGGGCTGCTACCCCACTGCGGTACAACTGGGCTTTCTGCCGTTACTGGAGGCGGGAGCGGTTGATGCGGGCAGGTTGATCGCCGATGTAAAGTCCGGCGTCAGCGGCGCGGGGCGAAAAGCCGTTACCGGTCACCTGCTGGCGGAGTGCAGCGAAAGCATCAAGGCTTACAGTGTGGCGGGACACCGGCACCTGCCGGAGATTCGGCAGGGATTGACGACTGTGAACGGTGCCGGTGTCGGGCTTGTTTTCGTCCCCCATCTCGCTCCAATGATTCGTGGAATTCACGCTACCTTGTATGCGGTATCCCGCCAGACAGAGGTCAACTGGCAGACGCTGTTCGAAGAGCGGTTTGCTGACGAACCATTCGTCGATGTGATGCCTGGCGGCAGTCACCCGGAGACGCGTAGTGTCAGGGGTTCCAACACCTGCCGTATTGCCCTTCACAACCCGCCGAACAGCGATATGATCGTGGTTCTGTCGGTTATCGACAATCTGGTGAAGGGAGCAGCAGGCCAGGCGGTACAGAATATGAATCTGATGTTTGGCCTGGATGAGACCTCCGGCCTCGAACTCATCGCCCTGATGCCATGAAGCGAAGCGTTATCGGCGGCAAGGAGGAGAGGGGCCCCCTGTGGCAGATTGGACTGGCGCTGTCGATGGCCGCCCTGTTGCTGGCGGCCTGGGGAATTTTCGAGTACGGGCGCTATCGGGCCGGATATGATCGGGTCGTTTTCAACGATATCCGCCAGCGGCTCGAGAAGAGCAACGCCGTTTTTGAGACAGAGTTGAAAAAACTGCGCAAGGAGAAGCTGGATCTGGAGCAGACGATGCGCATCGAGAACCAGGCCTACGGGCAGGTCAGAAAGGATCTGGTGTCGTTACAGGAAGAGCTGCTCGAGTTGAAGGAAGAGCTTGCATTCTATCGTGGAATCATCTCTCCTGAAGATGCCGAACGAGGGCTTCAGATCCAGAACTTCAGTGTAACGAAAGGGGATGAACCACACTCATGGCACTACAAACTGGTGCTGACGCGGGTATTGAAAAACCGGGGCACCGCAAAAGGAACGGCAGAACTTCAAGTGGAAGGAGTGACAACCAAATCGGGAGAAAAGAAACTGTTGTCGCTTGGCCAGATCTCGGCTCCCCCTGTCAAACGGTTGCGCTACAACTTCAAATATTTTCAGAATCTCGAGGGAGAGATCAGACTTCCACCAGGGTTCACCCCATCTCGCGCCATTCTGGTGCTGAAGCCGGGAGGAAAAGGCAACAGAACCCGGTTGAAGAAAATATTCGATTGGCCTGCTGACCAGCATTAGCCCGGCAACACTATTACTCCGTCAAGGGCGGCGGCCATGGCCTGTGACACCTTGCCGCGCAACACCCCGGGAACGGTGTATCCTGAATCATTTTCGCGACGAAGTACCAGAATACGCAGTGGCAAGTCACCGTAAATATCGACAAACTTCAGCACCGGAGCAGCAGCGCCGGGCGCCGTTGCCGGTGCCCCGGTACCCCACAGAACTGCCGGTGGTGGAGCACCGCACGGCGATCATGCAGGCCATCAAACAGCATCAGGTGGTCATCGTTGCCGGGGAAACCGGCTCCGGCAAAACGACTCAGCTACCCAAGATCTGCCTGGAGTTGGGACGGGGAACGGCTGGCCTGATCGGCCATACCCAGCCACGCCGTATCGCCGCCCGCAGCGTAGCGGGGCGCATTGCCGATGAGCTGGGGTGCGAACTGGGTGGAGCGGTGGGCTACAAGGTGCGTTTCAAGGATCGGATCAGCCCGGAGAGCTATGTCAAACTGATGACCGATGGTATCCTGCTGGCCGAAATTCAGGGTGACCGCTGCCTGAACCGCTACGATACCCTGATCATCGACGAGGCCCATGAACGCAGCCTGAATATCGACTTTCTGCTCGGCTATCTCAAACAGCTGCTGCCACGCCGCCCGGATTTGAAGCTGGTCATCACCTCCGCCACCATCGACACGCAGCGTTTCTCCCGGCACTTCGATGATGCCCCGGTAATCGAGGTCTCCGGACGCACCTGGCCGGTGGAGATCCGCTACCTGCCGCTGGCGGACGGGGAGGAGGATGCGCGGGATCGGGATATGCAGCAGGCGATTGTCGATGCAGTGGATAAGCTCTCCCGCATCGACCGGGGCGACATCCTGGTGTTTCTCCCCGGTGAACGGGAGATCCGCGATACCGCCGAGGCGCTGCGAAAACACCATCCACCCCACACCGAGATTCTGCCGCTCTACGCGCGGCTGTCGGCAGCCGGGCAGAACCGCGTGTTCAGCAGCCACAAGGGGCGGCGCATCGTACTGGCCACCAATGTGGCCGAAACCTCACTGACCGTTCCGGGGATCCGCTATGTGATCGACACCGGCCTGGCCCGCATCAGCCGCTACAGCTACCGTAACAAAGTGCAGCGCCTGCCGGTAGAGAAGATCTCCCGCGCCAGCGCCAACCAGCGCAGCGGGCGCTGCGGACGGGTGGCTGCGGGTGTCGCCATCCGGCTCTATTCAGAGCAGGATTTTGACAACCGCCCGGAGTTTACCGAGCCGGAGATCCTGCGCACTAACCTTGCCTCGGTCATACTGAGCATGAGCACGCTGGGACTGGGAGAGGTGGAGCAGTTCCCGTTCGTGGAGGCGCCGGACAGACGCCAGATCAGCGATGGTTACCGGCTGCTGCAGGAGCTGGGAGCAATGGATGGCGAGCGGCGCATCACGCCCCTGGGCCGCCGGCTGGCGCGCCTGCCCATCGATCCGCGTATCGGCCGCATGATTCTGGCGGCGGGGCAGGAGGGGTGCCTGCATGAGGTGCTTGTTATCGCCGCGGCGTTGACCATCCAGGATCCGCGCGAGCGGCCGCTGGAGGCGCAGCAGCAGGCCGATGAGGCCCACCGCCGGTTTCGTGACGAACAGTCGGATTTTCTCTCCCTGTTGAACCTGTGGCAACACTACGAGGAACAGCGCTGGCGCCTGTCACAGAACAAGCTGCGCCGCTACTGCCGCCAACATTTTCTCTCTTTCGTACGGCTGCGCGAGTGGCGCGAGCTGCACAGCCAACTACTGACCCTGGCGCGGGAAATGGGGCTGCGCCCCAACCAGCAGGCCGCCGGGTATGACGCCATCCACCGCGCGTTGCTGGCCGGTCTGCTGGGCCAGATTGCGGTGAAGGTGGATGAGTCGCGCTATCAGGGCGCGCGCAATATCAAATTGTCTATTTTCCCAGGCTCCGGGTTGTTCAAAAAGCGCCCCAAATGGATCATGGCGGCGCAGCTTATCGAGACCACCCGGCTTTACGCCCACGTCGTGGCGCGCATCGATCCCGCCTGGGTGGAGCCGCTGGCCAGCACATTGGTCAAACGCAGCTACTCCGGGGTGCATTGGGAAAAGCGGCCGGCCCAGGTGGCGGCATATGAACAGGTCACTCTCTACGGGCTGATTATTCATCCGCGCCGCCGCATCAACTATGGACCCATCGACGCGGAAGAGTCCCGGCGAATCTTTATCCAGCAGGCGCTGGTGCAGGGGGAATACCGTACCCGGGCGCCTTTTTTCCGGCACAACCGCCAGCAGGTGACAGAGATTCAACGGCTGGAGCACAAATCTCGCCGCCACGATGTGCTGGTGGACGATGAGGCGCTGTTCGCCTTCTACGATGAGCGGATTCCCGCCGGGATATACTCCGGCGCCCGTTTCGAGCAGTGGCGCAAACGGGCGGAACGGGACAATCCGCAGTTGCTGTTCCTGTCCCGTGACTACCTGATGCTGCATGATGCGGCTCACATCAACGCAGAGCGATTTCCGGACACCCTCTCTGTGGCCGGCCTGCGGCTGCCGTTGAACTACCGGTTCGAGCCAGGGCATGCCGAAGACGGCGTTACTGTCACCGTGCCCGTGGAGCTGCTCAACCAGCTCCGCCCGGAGCGGTTCGAGTGGCTGGTGCCAGGATTGCTGGAGGAGAAGATCACCACCCTGTTGCGGGGGCTGCCCAAGGCGCTGCGGCGCAACTTTGTACCGGTTCCTGATTATGCACGGGCCTGCGTTGAGGCGTTGGCGGCCGATGACGCCCCGTTGACGGAGGTGTTGTCGTCCCATCTGCGCAGAATCAGCGGTGAAAGCATTGCGGCAGAGATGTGGCCGATGGAGGATCTGCCCGCTCACCTGCGGATGAACTTCCGGGTGGTGGACAGTGCGGGGAAGGTGCTGGGTGCCGGGCGTGATCTGACCGCATTGCAGCAGAAGCTGGGCAGTCATGCCCGGAGCAGTTTCTCCTGTCGGCCCCGTCTGACGCTGGAGCGTGACGGCATCATCCACTGGGATTTTGGTGAACTGCCGGAGGTGGTGGAGTTCGAACGGGCAGGGGTGCGGTTGCGCGGCTATCCTGCGCTGGTGGACAGGGGAGAGTCGGTAGCGATCCGGCTGTACGACACCCGCCGGACGGCCGATGAGGCGATGCGTGCCGGGCTGCGCCGGCTGTTCATGCTGAATCTTGGCGGCAAAATGAAATATCTGCGCAACAGGCTGCCGGTCACACAAGCGATGTGCATGCACTATGCTTCCATCGGACGTTGCGATGAGCTGAAACAGGATCTGCTGTTCGCTGTAACCAACCAGGTGTTTATCGGTGATTCTGCGCCACCGCGCGATACAGCCGCCTTCGAACAGCGCCTGGAGCAGGCGCGGGGAGGGTTGGTACCGTTCGCCAACCGGCTCTGCGAGCTGCTGGAGGCGATCCTGGCCGAACATCATACACTGGCAAAACGCCTCGATGGAGCGGTATCGCCGGCCTGGATTCACGCGGTGGCCGATCTGCGCGAACAGCTGTCCCATCTGGTTTATCCCGGCTTCGTCAGCCGCACCCCCTGGCCGTGGATGCAGCAGATACCGCGCTATCTGGCCGCCATGAGATTGCGCATGGACAAGCTGCAGGGAGGCGTAGAGCGGGATTGCGCCAACCTGCGCCAGCTCCATCCCCTGTGGCGGGAGTATCTGCAGCGCAGCGACAAGAAGAGCGGCGGCATGGGCAGTACCGACCCCGTGCTGGAGGAGTACCGCTGGCTGCTGGAGGAGCTGCGTGTTTCCCTGTTCGCCCAGCAGCTAGGCACCTGCCGGCCGGTTTCGGTCAAGCGCCTTTCCGCTTTTTTTTCCTGACGAGAAAAGAGTCCATCATCCAATCCGGCACCCAAATATGTCGGTTAATAACCCCATTTGCCGAGTCGTGACAAAAATTTCCCCTCAAGGTAACTATTCAGCATAGTATATAGTATGAAACAGGCCGGTAACTGTTCAGATTGCCCCTGAAATTCGTCAGTTCAAGGCGAAAAATGGGAGTTTACGCGTGTAAATGACCATTTTTCAACGCAGAAATGGCGGATTTCAGGGGTGAGCTGAATAGTTACCCCTCAAGTTTCATTTCAGGGTTCCGATAACAGTTATAGATTGCAGATTCAACGTTTGAAAGCAGGGGCAGATATGTTCAGCTATGAGGGGATGAGCCAGAATGCGCTGGCTGACGACGAGTTCGAGATACTGCAGCAAGTGGTGCTGGATAGCGTGGGGATCGTGCTTGCCGAATCGAGCCGGCGGTCACTGCTGGACTACATTTCACTCCGCATGTATCAACTTCACTCGGGCAGCTTTGACGTTTACAGAGAGTATCTCGAGCAGGACAGCACCGAACTGCTCCGGTTGATCAATGCCGCCACCCTGAGTTACACGACATTTTGCCACGACAAGCAAAACTTTCGCTTTATTACCAATACACTACTTCCAGAGCTGGCAAAAAAACCTGAACAGGAGCTGCGCTTCTGGTCGGTCGGCTGCTCGACCGGTGAAGAGGCATACTCCCTGGCGATGGTGGCCCTCGAAGCGCTTGCCGATAACTCGGAGTGGGACGTCATGGTGATGGCCACGGATTATGACGCGGAGATGCTTTCCCACGCAATGAAAGGGGTCTACCCCCTGGCGCAGGTGCGCCATCTGCCGGCCCGCCATCTGCTTCGCTGGTTCCGGTCGTTGCGGATCGGCAACGAGGAGTATGTCCAGATCTCTCCTGCCCTGCAGCAAGCCGTTGCTTTCAGGCGGCTCGACCTGTTGTCGGACTGGACAGCGCCCGAGCCACAGGACGCGATTTTCTGCCGTAATACCTTAACCTATCTTGAAATACCAAAACGCGCATACCTGATCGACAGGCTGGCGGACAGCCTGCAGCCGGGAGGCTATCTGTTTGCAGGGAGATCGGATCGGGTGGAGGCCTACAGTGACCGCTTCGAAGCACTGGGTGACGCCATCTACCGGCGCTGTGATTAAGTTGCCGAACGTCTGATATCCCCTTGTTTGACGCCGCGCATGCGGCGTTTTTTTTGTGCGCCTGACAGGGGGCACGCCCTGCTCATGAAAGCCCTTTAATCTCTTTATACCGGCCCCATATTGATACTGAACCGACCATCAATAAGCTGAGAAAGGAGAGATGACGATGGCGATACGTACAATCGAGAAGAGGGATTGGGAGACCTATCTCAATCGCATCAGCAGGAAACTGGGCGCCTGCCTGGCGGAAGTCGAAGTGGCCGGGCTGGACATCGGTGACCAGATCGAGGCCGAATGGGCGACGCTGGCGGGCATTGGTTACGACCCCAAGGATGATGTGGTATCGGTGGAACTTGTCAGCCAGAACGACAAGCATGTCGGGCGTCTGGTGAACAAGCCTGTCGAGCTGGTAGTGGATGAAGCGGCCGAGGGGCTGGCCAGCCTGGTGGTGGCCGATGCCGACGGTGAGCGCACTATCCTCAAGCTGAAAAAAACCTTGGCACTGCCACCGGCCTGAAAAGTGTATTTCACAAGGCGCACAGCGCCGTGAACGGCACGATTCCCCGAGCGCGGGAGCGAGGGGTTATGGACAGTCGTTTTGAACGCCCGGGTGTTGGCGCAGGAGGCAGGGGAGCAGTGAATGACTCTCCTGATTTGTAGTCGTTGCCTTGCAGTGTAGAATAATCTGCTCTGGACTACGATATTGAGCAACGCGCATGCCCGTTTCTGTCATACATACTCCTTCACTTTCGGATTCTGCCGTCGATCGGATAACCGCTGCCGTTCCCGGCGAACTTGAGTTCCTTGGAGATTTTTACCGGTTGCACCACAAGCGGCCGCTTTCTGCTGCCGCACTTATACAACTTCGGCAACAGCTCCACTTTGACATCAATCCCGTTCCGGCCGACTTCGACCCCGGCGGCATCCGGCTGCTGATCAGTGACATGGACTCTACCCTGATCAATATCGAGTGTGTCGATGAGATTGCCGATTTCGCAAATCTGAAATCCGAAGTGGCTTCGGTGACCGAGGCCGCAATGCGGGGAGAGCTGGATTTTGCCGACTCCCTCATGCAGCGGGTCCACCTGCTGAAAGGCCTGGACGAGGGGGTGTTGCAGAGGGTCTATTCCAGCAGGCTGAAACTCAATCCCGGCGCGGAGCAGTTGCTGGCCGGTCTGAAACAGCGAGGGATCAAAACAGCGCTGGTGTCGGGTGGTTTTACCTATTTTACCGAACGCCTTAAACAGCGCCTGTCTCTGGATTTCAGCCTCGCCAACGTCCTTGCGGTGGACAACGGCCGCTTGACCGGAAAAATTGCCGGCGACATCGTCGGAGCGGATGCCAAACGGGATTTCCTTATTCAGCTTTGTAAGGAGCTGAATATCGAGCCGCGGCAGGCCGTTGCGGTGGGTGATGGCGCCAATGATCTCAAAATGATGATTCCGGCCGGGTTGAGCGTCGCCTATCGCGCCAAACCTGCCGTGCAGGAGCAGGCTGATGTGGCGATTAACCGGGGTGGTCTGGACAGTATTCTTCACTTGTTGTCCGCCGCTTGCTGTTAACCTGAATCCGTGATTTAAATTCATCAAAGCGACATCCCCGGCAAGCAGTGCAAATTCGTTGATCAGAAAATGGTTGAGCGCGAATGCGCAACTGCTTTGTTGCAAAACTGGTTTGTATTTTGATGATTTTAAGGCTTATTCATGAGTTCTTCGCACAGAAAACCGCCGCCCGGCAAGACACCCGTACTTGAGCAGCTTCCTGACTGCTGACCAGCTCAGTCACACTATCCATACGCCAGCCATTGATATAACCGATCAAATATCACCCACGCCTGGAAGCATTTATCAAATGAGCGTTTCATTAGTCCCTGCTGTCCAATCCAGCGCAGAATGTTACAGGTCAGAACCGGGCACGCCAGCACCAGTGCATTGGTGGAAAATTTCTCCGAGGGAGGGCGCGGCAGATAAAGCTGAAACGGCGTACCGGCTACTGGACAAAGCAGCGCTGGAAATGGCGCAGCGGGCCGATCGGTTCCCTCCCATCCCGGAGAATGATCCCCGCCGGGAGCGGGAGTTCGTTGTGCCGGTGGCGTTTGTACTGCAGTAAAACAGTGTGAGTTGTGATATTTGGAAAATAACGATTAAATCCGGCAACAATGGCGTGTGGGTTTTTCTGGTCAAACTGTTTGTCTACTATTTCCATCTTTTCCATACAGGACTGAACCAGGGGGGATACCCCCAAAAATACAAACCAAACAAATACCCCTTTATTTGGAGTGGTTTTTTTGGGGTTTATTTTATTTATCAAAGACATAGCTCCTGTACCCCCCATACCGACAAAGTGGTATTCGGGGTTAATCTTCTCTGCCGCCGGGTGTTGCAACTGCCACCAGCCAGTCGTTAAACTCGTTCCAGAGCAGGAAAAGGCGCGTACGGCTGCCCAATCTGTCGATTGGCTGTGCATTTTCTTATAAGAAGACATCAGGTGTTCTATCCGCGCACGCTGTTCAGATATTGACCTGTTGTTTTCATCGCGTGCCAAGTGGTTTGTTTTTCTCACGTCAATCGTGACGCCCGGTTCGGTAAATCTCTACTACCAGGGGTATAAAAATGGCAATCAAAACACACAAGGTAGAGCAGTTGATTATGGCGGCAGTGGCATTTTTCTGGTGCTTTCTGCTGTGGTTTTCCAGTGCGGCATTTGTTCCCACTATCGCTTCTGAATTCAATCTCAGTGTCAAGGGGGTGGCGCTGCTCGCCAGTTCGGCTATCTGGACGGCACCCATAGCCAGACCACTGGCGGGATGGGCGGCAGACAAGTTTGGCGCTCCCAGGGCTTTCGTCATGATTCTGGTGATAACCGGGGGATTCAGTATATTGTCGGCCTATGCGGAAACCTTCGGTCCCGCAATTGGCCTGACAGAGTACCAGTTCCTGTTTTGGACCCGGGTGATTGTAGCAACGGCCGGAATTTCGTTTGTGGTGGGTATTCAGCATGTTGCTCAATGGTTCGAGTCCGAAGAGATGGGTACGGCCCAGGGACTCTATGCCGGGACCGGAAACGTGGGCGCCGGCGTTGGTGCCCTGCTGTTACCGCGGATCTACGGGCTGGACTATCAGACCGCCTTTATTCATCTTGGCATCGTCGCCTTTATCATCGCTGGATGGATCCTTCTGCGCGGCGTCTCTGCAAAAAGTGTAGAGCAAGCAGCGATGGCCAGAAAGACCGCAACGTTTCGTGATACAGCCTTCGTATGGACCCGCCACGCAGCCATTGCCCTCATGCTTGCTTATGCCATGTGCTTCGGCCTTGAAATCGGAATGAATGCCTGGCTGCCCGGCTACTACAAAATGGGTTTTGAGGAAGCGATTCGGCAGCTTGGTTTTGAAAGCCTCAAAGATGTTCAGATAGCTGCTGGCTCTTTCGCTGCTGTCCAGTCATTCAATGCCTCGCTGTTCCGGCCGTTTTCCGGCTGGATATCGGACATGTGGCAACGTAACAGATGGACGCCATTTCCACTCATTTCCAAAAAACTCGAATATGCGCCCAGGATTCACTGGCTGATGTTTGCACTGGTGTCCATTACCGTTACGATGATTTTGTTGACAGTGGCCGGTCTGCAAAACAACCTTGTGCTGTCGGTACTCATCCTGGCGGTATTCGGTATAACGGTGAGTTTTGGCACGGGAGGAACATTTGCCATCGTTCCGCTGATGTTCAGAGAGCGCCCTGGAACCGCTACCGGGTTTATCGGAGGGGTTTCCTGCGCCGGCGGTATTATCTACCCGCTCATCTACGGAGAGGCGGCAGGATGGTTCGAGGTTGGCGGTATTCATTGGGGCTACGCACTGGTTGCCATATTCATGTTCATCCCGTTCATTATGTATTTTATCTGGGCCATGCATTGGGATGTTCATCCTGAAGAGCACGGTTTTGGCAGCAAGGAGAGCTGGCTGGGGAAAAAAGCGTGATCGGCTGTGCCGCTGCCATTGGCCCATCGCGCCGATTTGCCGCGTAACACCTTGACATCAGTTTCAAGCAAACCAGCTGGAGGTAAATACCATGGGAAAATCCAAGTCTGATGGCTCATATGAATATGAACCGTGGTACAAATATGGTGTCGGCTTTCTTTTCTTCGAGGCATCCATTGCGATCGGGGTCAGCATTTATGCGCTGTCGATGGCCTTTTCGGGCCAGGCCGTAGAGTTCAAGAAAAAAGTAACCTTCGACAAGCCTCAATCAGCCATCGAAACAGAGGCAGAAAAAGCGGATGAGAAAAGTGATCACACCACTATCACCGTACCCGCCGAAAAAGAGTAGACGCCCCGATCATCCGGACGGGCGCGGCTGTCATTGCCGAATAGAGGTCGAAATACCATGTCGATATTCAAAACGCTTTTGATTCCTTATGATGGATCCCCCGCCTGTATAAGCGCGGCGGAAAAGGCCTTCGATATCGCTACCGATCAAGGGGCGGCGCTCGTAGGGCTGAAAGTGATATCGTTCGAGGGTGAGCTGGTTCCCCCTTCAGACCAGTTGTGGGCAACGATTATCGAGGATCTGAAGAAAAAGGGCCGGGCTGTTCTTGACGATCTCGTCTCTTCAGCAAATAACAGAGGGCTGGCGATCTCTCTTGAGGTGACAGTCGGTGAAGTCGAGGATGAAATCGTGGCCGTCGCCGCGGCATCCGGTGCAGATCTGGTTGTCATGGGAGTAGGCGAGAGAGTGGGAATGCACCGTGTGAATGTTCGCAGGCTTGTCAAGGATGCTCCCTGCCCCGTACTGCTTGTCGGTTGATATCGCTCGTAACTATTCAGCTCACCCCTGAAATACGCCATTTCTGCGTTGAAAAATGCTCATTTACACACGTAAACTCCCATTTTTCGCCTTGAACTGACGGATTTCAAGGGCAAGCTGAATAGTTACGTCGCTACTATGTCGCTACTATATAGAGCCAGTTTTATATGAAAATTGAAAAATTCGTTCCGATATTGGCAATCATCAGTTTTGCCGGTTTGATGGTTAGCTTGTATCTTTTGTCAGACTACTCGACACCTTTGCTGAATCTGGTTGGTGACTTTCTGGACAGCTTGTAGCGCCTCTTTGGGGGGGGCGGGTCTGTCGTTGTTGTTCTGATGCTCGCTCGGGAGTGAGTGTGCACAGCGGCTGAATAAGGCGGGGAGAGGGGGAGGCTCATTCAATAGAGTCTCCCCCCCACTAGCCAGCTCAGACCGGCTCAACCAGCAAGCGGCTGCGCATTTCAAGGTGAAGTGCATGACAGAAGTGCGTGCAGTAGCACCAGTATACGCCCGGTTTGTCTGCAACAAACGTTACTGATTTGGTCTCATGCGGGCTGACCACGAAATTGATGTTGTATTTGGGAATAGCGAAACCATGCCCCAAATCTTCAACCTTGTCGTGGTTGGTCAGGATAATGGTTACCTCATCACCCTGCTTGACCTTGAACTCGCTCATGCTGAATGCGGGTGCCACCGAGGTCAGATAGATAGTGACCTTGCTGCCATTGCGCTCGATCCGGGACTCTTTCTGATCCTTTATCGCGTTGGGAAAATCATCGATATCAAATACCTGCCGGGTTTTTATTACATCTCTTTTTATGACAATGAAGTCGTGTGGTTCAGGATACACCGGTGTTTCATGAACCAGACGCATTTTTTCTCCGGATATATCGATTAATTGCTCGTTCTCCGGGTGCATCGGGCCGACTGGCAGATATCGATCCTTGGAGAACTTGTTGCCGATGACGAGCCATTGGCCATCTGCCTCTTTGGTTTCGTTCATGGAGGCGTTGAGATGACCGGGCTGATAATGAACATCTATCTTGTCAATGATGACCTTGGCATTTTTGTCGCCCTGGTAAGCCTTGATGGCAGCATCTACATTCCACTTGACGATCTGGCTATCGAGAAACAGGGTGGTGTAAGCGTTCCCGCGGCCATCGAAGGATGTGTGCAGTGGACCCAGGCCGATCTCCGGTTCTGCAATCACTGCATCACGGGGATCTGCCAGCTCGCCATCGAACCACTGAAGCACCAGTTCAAGATCGATCACCGATGCAGTGGGCGACAGTTTGCCGGAACAGACGAAATATTTCCCGTCCGGGCTTGCATTGACGCCGTGGGGGCTTTTTGGAATCGGCACATAGCAGGTTACGGCAGTTTTGGGATCGCTGTTTGCCTCTTTCGTTCCATCGACAATAGGCGCGCTGGAGCCATCCGGACTGCTAATGACGTTGCCAGCCTCGATTGCCGCCTCAATCCGCGCGATGTTGAAGAATACGCAACTATCACGTTCCGCAGACATCATTCCCGGGAAGGTGACCCCTTTCTCGGTATTGTATTGATTGGTTGCGGCCAGCTTGCCATCGTAAGAGGTGGCGCAGAGGTCCATGTTTCCATCCACCTTGACCTGCCAGCGCACCTCCATTGTCTCGGCGTCCACACAGGTAAACAGACTGTAGTAAGCGTCTGTATCGTCCATGTTGGTGCCATCGTTGGGGTGGGGGATGCGAAACTCGCTGCCACAGAACACGCGCGTCGTATGGTTGATGCTCTCGTCGACGGGATCCCGCTTGTCCGGGAAAATACCATGAAACCCCTGAACGTTGGGCAGCTCGGTGATCTTGTCACAGACCATGACATCGCCTCGAATCCGGGCGAGACGGGAGTGAATCTTGTCGTTTACCCAGAAATACTTGCCATCATAGGTCCCATCCTGGTAGGAGCCATGCACATGATGTGTGTCGCCCGTGGTATATTTGAGGCTGCCATCCGGGTTGGTTCCGAGGATAGCCTTCGATTCATTGGTGATGCCCCAGCCACTCATGCAATCGACGTTAAAAACCGGAATACGAATCAACTCCCGCCCGGAGGGTTCACCGAGAATGCGAATGTCACCGGAATGACCGCCACTGTACATGGAGTAATAGGTATCCAGTTGCCCCGGATCGACGTGGTACGACAACCCTCCCGTATCCTTTTCACCCACAGTGCCCGTTGCCGCCGGCGCTCCGGCTTCGGAGGAGGTGTTTTCAGCGCCTTTACCACAGGATGCCAGACCAATGGAGAGTCCGGCGCCGGCCAGACCGGTAAACGCGGCAATACCGAGAAACTTCCGGCGGCTGACATCTTCATTCAACTCCTCGATTATGCCGCCATAGCCTTTTTCGCAGGGAGAGAGAGACGGCCGCCTGCTGATATCGTTGCTCATTTTGGAATCCTCCTGAACCTGGTGGAATTATTAGTTTGAAAAATAGACTTTGAATGTTGTGTCACTTGGTTATTATTGGTGTTGCAATGTCTTGCATGGCTTTGGATACAGTATGGTAGGAGAGTGGGTCAAATGCCTTGACCTGTGTCAAATAACCCTCACGAAGGGGCCGTGGCCGGGCGCAAGGTGGCAACTAAATGGAGAAAAAAGATGTTAGGGAAAAAAAACCGGAGAACGGCGGAGCAGATTCGGCACCACTATGAAGTAGAGCGCAGACTCGCAAAACAGTTGCGCAGCGCCTCCAGGGAAGAAAGGCGTCATTTGTATTCGTTTTTGTATGAAGAGCTGTTCCGCCTTGTGCCGGATCATCCGCAGTTGAGGCAAAAACGATCGCAGGAGCGGCAACGGAAGAACGTGAAAGACAAGATGAACATCCTTCAGAAACTTGGTCTGGACAAAAGCAAAACTTATCTGGAAATCGGTCCTGGGGACTGTACGCTGGCTTTCCATGTCGCCAATTTTGTCGACAAGGCATATGCAGTCGATGTTAGCGAAACCATCACGAAAGCCTCGGCGGTTCCATCAAATTTCAAACTGTTTCTCTCTGATGGATGCAGTATTCCGGTACCGGATGGCAGTGTCGATATCGTTTTTTCCAGCCACTTGATGGAGCACCTGCATCCGGACGATGCCCATGAGCAATTGCAAAATATTTATAAATCCCTGGCCCCGGCAGGTGTCTATCTGTGCATTACACCCAACCGTCTGACCGGCCCTCATGACATCTCGGGATATTTCGACAGCGAAGCCACCGGTTTTCACTTGAAAGAGTATACGATTACCGAGCTAAGCGCTCTGTTCAAAGAAGCCGGATTTTCAAAGCTGCGGATGTATATCGGAGGGAAGGGGGTGTACATGCGGTTTCCCATGTTTCCTGCCATCCTCTGTGAAAGGATACTGGAGCATTTGCCACGCAAGATGGCAAGATTGTTGACGAAAACCTACCCCCTGAGAATACTGCTGGGGATCCGGCTGATCGGAGTCAAATAACAGCTTGCGGCTGCCGGTAACTCTCTGGTCAGGAGCCACTGTTCAGCCCAAAAGCCGAAATGGCCTCGTTGATCTCCCGTTCGATATCATCCAGCGCCTCGTCGATGTTATCCGACTCCAGCCCAATCAAACCCCAGGCCTGCGGTTCCGGTTCCAGGGTTTGCCGGTATAACAGTAATCCGGGGTTGATGGAGTTGGCAATGATATTTGCCAGGTGAGTAACCGCCTTGTATTTCGGGTGGACATCGAGGTCTCCCAGCTCATGGTGGCAACCAACGGATTCAACCAGTCCTTCAGGCAGATTCCAGTGCTTCAACAGGGCTGAGCCAACCATTGCGTGATCGAAACCGATGATTGCTCTTTCAGCCTGATACACCGGAATATCTTTATGTTTGGCGTGGGTGATCGCCTCTTTCGCCAGCGTCGGTATGGTGTTGTAGATAATCAAACTGCCCAGATCATGCAGCAGTCCGGCGATGAAATACTGCTCATCTTCCGGATCTTTTGATAGTTTTGCAATAGTGCGGGCCACGACAGCGACGGAAAAGCTGTGCCGCCAGAACGTTTCCATGGTCACAATCTGGTTCGGCAGATTGGCAAACTGGCGAATGGTGGAGCTGGCCAGAGCCAGCAGCCGTAACTGCTGTGTTCCGACAATGGTCGTTGCCAGTGTAATGGTATCTATCTGCGAGGGAAATCCGTAAAAGGGACTGTTGACAATTCGCAGCAGACGCGCCGTCAAGGCTGGATCTTCACTGATAACATCGGCAATATCCTTGGCGGTGCTGTATGGATCATCGACGACCTGATTGAGCCGAACGATAATTTCCGGCATTGATGTCAATTCAACATTCTGCCAAATCAGATCTTCGGGGCATAAGAACGCCATTTTGGATTTTCCTTTTCTTTGTTATTTGGTGAGATAACCGGTTTCAGGCTCATTAACGGACATTGCCATAAAAACTTGATCCATGACCCCTATCCATTCCCCGCCACCCGGTTCGCATAATGTATATTATGTTAAATACCATCAGGCGTCGTTCAACTTGATGCGCAGTCGGGAGTAAGCACGGCTCAGGATCTGACTGACACGCGATTCACTCACTCTCAATATTTTGCCAATCTCGCGTAAATTGAGCTCTTTGTCATAGTACATTGACAACACCATCCGCTCACGCTCCGGCAGCGATGCAACAGCGTCCGCCAACCGGCGGCGAAAACGCTCGTTCTCCAGCTCATCGAGTGGATTGATATCATCACCGGCAATCATGCCAAGGGGATCGTTTTCAGTTCCGAGATCATCAAAGTTGAAGATCTTGCTGTTACAGCTATCCTGCAATATTTTGTGGTATTCGGCCGAAGAAATGCCCATCTCCTTCATAATCTCTTCGTCCCGCGCATCACGGCCAGTGCGGTTTTCGACAATCTGTACGGCGGCTGAAAGCGAACGGGCCTTGCGGTGTACCGATTTGGGCGCCCAGTCATTGCGCCGTAATTCATCAATCATGGCGCCACGGATCCGAAGCGTTGCATATGTCTCGAAACTGGCCCCTTGCCGCGTATTGTATCTTTGCGCGGCGTCGAGCAGGCCCAACATGCCGGCTTGAATCATGTCATCCGCCATCACGCTGGTTGGCAGTCTTCCCAGCAAATGGTGTGCTATCCGCTTCACCAGTGGCGTATGTGCCTTTACCAGTTCGTTTGAAATTGAAATGTTGGCGACTTGCGTTTGTGTATTGCTGTAAGCGGCAGCTGTTTCCAATGTACTAACTCCTTGGCTGTCCCCGCGGGTACTTTTTCCCACCGGGTATTCTTCATTACAGGTGCCGGAAAAAGGACACTGGCTGTATTCAGTGGCGGGATTCCGGCGCTACTTGTGCAAAAAGAACAGGCATTGCACACGGGATGTCTGAAGAACTTCCTGGGCCGGACTGCGGCGGGACTTGAAACCTATCGCCCTGCAGCCATAAGGAAACGATGCTTGCCAGGTAATGTAGAAATGCTGGCACTTGTAGCAATCTATCTTTTCAGGTCGTTTCTCTCCGGACATCCTGCTGCTGAATATGCAAGAAATGTTCCCGGTAGTAACCCAGTTCACGTATGGAGTCGTGAATATCAGCCAGAGCGAGGTGAGATGAGTTTTTGGAGAAAGACCTGTACAGTTGTGGCGCCCAACGCCGGGCCAGCTCCTTGAGCGTGCTGACATCGAGATTGCGGTAGTGAAACCAGGCCTCCAGCCTGGGCATGCAACGCGCCAGGAAGCGCCGATCCTGGCAGATGCTGTTGCCGCACATGGGGGATGCCCCGGCTGGAACATACTGCTCGAGGAACGCCAGTGTTTGCGCTTCAGCCTCTGCTTCGGTCACGGTGCTTTTGCGTACCCGGTCGATCAAGCCGGATTTCGTATGCTGGGAGGTGTTCCACTCGTCCATCCCCGCAAGCAGCTTTTCGTCCTGGTGAATCGCCAGCACCGGTCCTTCGGCAAGCACGTTCAACTGACTGTCGGTTATCACGGTAGCCATTTCAATGATGGCATCCTGCGCAGTATCCAGCCCGGTCATCTCCAGATCGATCCAGATAAGATTGTTACGGCTTGATTCCATATATCCTCCTGAAAATGCCACGATCCCGCTTGCCTCGTGGTTTAACAAAGACTACCCTGCTGCTTCATGAAAGATAGTAACACTTCATCTCCGGTGGTGCCGTACCGCCAGCAAAGAGGAACTGTCATTGCGCACTACGGCCCCCTGCTCGATATCGAGGATAACAACGGAGACATCTGCCGATGCACCACCAGGCGCAGTCTGGGAACCGTGGTGTGCGGCGACCACGTGCTTTGGCGGCGCAGCCGTCATGGAACCGGAGTGGTGGAGAAACGGCTACCTCGCCGAACTTTTCTCTCCCGCTCCGGCCAGCGCGGAAAAACGAAACCTGTTGCGGCTAACATCGACCATATCATCATTGTTGTAGCCCCCTCCCCCGGCATCAACGAAGAGTTGGTCGACCACTATCTCGTCGCAGCGGAAAATACTGATATTACACCACTGATATTGATCAATAAAATCGATCTGCTGCCCGAAAAGAAGCTGCTGGAGTTAAAACAGCGCTTCTCCTGTTACTCGGACATCGGTTACCCGGTTGTTTTTGCCAGCGCAAAGATAACGTATGGCTTGAGCGATCTCATCCGCCTGATGGAGGGGAAGATCAGCATTTTCAGCGGAGAATCCGGTGTTGGAAAATCGTCGTTGATCAATGTGCTGATACCGGATATCAAGGCCAGGGTGGCCAATCTCTCCCTGACAAGCGGTAAAGGTGTTCACACCACCACAACAACCCACCTCTACCGCCTGCCAAAGGGGGGAGGCATCATCGATTCACCCGGGGTCAGGGCATTCGGGCTGGAGAAGATGCCCGTTGCAAGGATTTCTCATGGTTTTGCCGAATTCAGAGAGTTTGCCGAGCATTGCCGTTTCCGAAACTGCAGTCACAGAAATGAACCCGGCTGCGCCGTTATCACCGCCGCGGAGGAGGGATCAATCAGCAGGCTTCGCCTGAAACACTATCACCGAATGGTAGCGGAGTATGCCCTGTGACGTTTCAACAGGGTCTGTCCGGGAAAACAGGATCGTAACTATTCAGATTGCCCCTGAAATCCGCCATTTCTGCGTTGAAAAATGGTCATTTACGGGTGTAAATGACCATTTTTCAACGCAGAAATGGCGGATTTCAGGGGCAATCTGAACAGTTACCGGCTTGTTTCATACTATGCTGAATCGTTACACAGGATCCGTATATCTGGTTGCCGGGTTTAATCAGCGCAGGATGCTTCGTTGCGAGTTTTTCAAAAACTCGGCCAGTACAGTAACCACCTTGTGCTGTTGCTGCAAAACAGCAAGTTTATCGATGGCCTGTTCCAGGGTATATCCAGAGCGGTAAAGAATTTTATAGGCCCGCCGCAGCGCCTGAATATCTTCGGAACTGAAACCACGGCGTTTCAACCCTTCGCTATTCACCCCGCGTGGAGCAGCCGGGTTACCACCGGCCATGACATAAGGCGGCAGATCCTTGCTCAGCGTGCTCCCCATACCGCTAAAGCTATGGGCGCCGACAGAGCAGAATTGGTGCACCAGGGTAAATCCGCCCAGTACGGCAAAATCATCAACCTTTACATGGCCGGCCAGGGAGGCGTTGTTGGAGAAAACCGTATGATTGGCGATAAGGCAGTCATGGGCGATATGTACATAGGCCATTATCCAGTTGTCATCGCCGATGCGCGTCACTCCTCCGCCCTGCCCCGTACCCCGGTTAATTGTGCAATACTCGCGAATGACATTACGATCCCCAATCTCCAGCCGCGTTCGCTCCCCTTCATATTTTTTATCCTGGGGATCGTCACCAATAGAAGAAAAAGAGTAGAGCCGGTTCTCTTCCCCGATAACGGTGGGACCCTTGATCACGACATGGGAACCCACGCTGGTTCCAGCGCCAATCTCCACTTCTGCGCCGATAATGGTGTATGCTCCGATGCTGACTCCCGGCGCCAGCCTGGCCGACGGCTCGATGACAGCCCGGGGATCGATATTCATGCGATATTTCGCTCCGCGCAAAGTATTTCACCGCTGGCGACTGTTTTTCCGTCAACCGATGCCACCCCCTTGAACTTCCATACTCCACGCATTTTTTTTATCAACTCGACCTCAAGCAGCAACTGGTCACCCGGTATGACCGGTTGCTTGAAACGGATGTTGTCAGTACCGACGAAATAGTATAAAGACTCCTCCGTGGGCCTGCTTTTGGTGGTCACAAAAGCCAGAATTCCGGTGGCCTGCGCCAGCGCCTCCAGAATAAGAACGCCCGGCATGACAGCCCGGTGGGGAAAGTGCCCGTTAAAATAGGGCTCATTGTAGGAGACATTCTTGATCGCCTGGAGCCGTTTCCCCGGCTCTATATCCAGCACTTTATCTACCAGCAAAAAGGGATAACGGTGAGGGAGATGCTCCAGTATCTGATAGATATCCATACTTTCCAAGGTTCAATCCTCCTGCTTGTTGTTCTCGGTGGCAAGCTGGCGTTCAATCGATTTGAGCCGATCCGCCATCTCTTCCAGGCGTCGAAAATAGACCAATCGCCGATTCCACGAACGATTTGGCTCTGTCGGGATCCCTGATGAGTGGACACTGCCGGCATTCTTGATGGACTTGAGTACCAGAGACATCGCCGTAATCGTTACATCGTCCGCGATCTCCAGGTGGCCTGCAATGCCCACACCACCGGCAACAGCACAACGGCGGCCAATACGGGTGCTGCCGGATACACCGACACAGCCGGCCATTGCCGTATGCGCGCCGATCCGCACGTTATGGGCTATCTGAATCTGGTTATCCAGTTTGACGCCGTCTTCGATGACGGTGTCGTCCAGCGCTCCCCGGTCTATCGTGGTATTGGCCCCTATTTCCACATCGTTACCGATGACTACACTACCCAGTTGAGGGACTTTCAGCCACTCCCCCCCAACATTGGCGAAACCAAATCCGTCACTGCCGATGACCGCACCCGGGTGGATGATGTTACGCTCTCCAATACGAACGCCGTGGCAGATGGAGACATTGCCAACCAACAGGCAGTCGGCGCCGATACGGGCGTTCTCTGCTACGAAACAGCCGGGACCGATTCGCGAGTTGGCGCCAACGATGGCCCCGGCCCCGATGGAGCAGTTGGGGCCAATAGAGGCTGTCTCGTGAACGGTGGCATCTGCACTGACACAGGCCGCGGGATGAACACCGTGATGACCCGACAACCGGTCAGGCGCAAACAACGCGGCAATGCGGGCATAGGCAATATAAGGGCTGGATGTTACCAGCGCATTGACAGGGCAATAGGGTAGCTCGGATTCGCTCAGGATGACCGCAGCCGCACGGGTCTCCGAAAGCTGCCGTTGATATCGCGGATTGGCAAGGAAACTGATTTGCCGTGAGGAGGCATTTGCCAGCGTTGCAACACCTTCGATACGGGTACCGGCCTCCCCCACCACCCGCCCTTCCACGAGACTGGCCAGCTCATCCAGCGTATAGACCGCCATTTATCCGCATCCGGCTCGTTGAACAGAGGGCATCGACCTGATACTATTTTCCTGGATCTGTCTTGTCGAGCCGTTCCAGTATCTGCTTGGTGATATCGATACTGTCAGTAGCGAAGATAACGTTTTCACCCAGGATAAGATCGAACCCCTTCTCTTTGGCCAACTCATCGATAACGTTGGAGATAACACGTTGCAGTTTGCTAAACTCCTCGTTACGGCGGATATTCAGATCTTCACGGAACTCTTCCCGCAATCGCTTCAGTTCGCGTTGTAAGTCAAGCAGTTCACGCTCTGCCTTGCGGCGCTCTGACTCGCTCATCACCGCACTGTCACGCACCAGGCGCTCCTCTTCCTCCTTTATTTTTTTTTGTTTTTCAACCAGGTCGCGCTCGCGGGGCGCAAACTCCTTCTCAAGGGCTTTGCTGGAACCGCGCGCCTGGGGCGACTCCTGAAGTACCCGCGACGTGTTGACCACGCCAATTTTGATATCCTCCGCCTTCGATGCCGGTATTCCCAACATCAAACAGACCAGAAGCAAAACTCCCGTTTGTATTGTATTTTTGTTCAAAAGAGTACCCGCTCTCTGTTAATAACCCATTCCAATCGTAAACTGCAGGGGATCCAGATCATCCTCTGATTCATAGTACAGCGGTTTCGCGTAGCTCAATTTTAGTACGCCTACCGGCGTAAGCCAAACCAGGCCCACGCCATAGGATGAACGAAGCTTGCCGGCATCAAAGTCGTCGAATCCCATATAGACATTGCCCACATCAGCAAACAACGTCAGCCGCAGACTGTCGTTCTCGGCGCTGGGCGGAAAGAAGAATTCGATGCCCCCGACCGTCTCCACCGTTCCCCCCAGCGAACGATCGCTGGTTCCATCGGCAGGGCGTGGCCCCAGCGAATTTGCCTGGAACCCGCGAACTGACTGACTCCCTCCCGTATAAAAGTATTCAAATGGCGGGGGCGCGCTTAGACCACCCAGACCGTCACTATAGTTTACTTCACCGCGCAATAAAATAGTGGATTTCTTGCCGACCGGCAGATAGTACCGATGGCTCAGCTCCACTTTATAGTACTCCAGCGTACTGCCGGGTATCGTTACCTGCAGATTGAGTCTGTTCCTTACCCCGTCCGTAGGAAACAATCCGCGGTTACGGGAGTCGTAGATCCAGCCCAGGCTGGCGTTGAATATATCATATTGATCCCCGTTTTCATCGATAAAGTCCAGAAACTCCCGGGGTGTGTTGTCTGTGGCTTTCAGGAAAGTATGCTCATAATCCAGACCAAAGCGGAAGGTATTGTTTTCATCCAGTGGAAGCCCGTAGTTTACCCCTCCCCCATAGACATCCGTCAGATAGCGGGCAACGTTGGCATTTCCTGCATTGGTTTCCCGGTAGAAAGCGCGAAACCCGCGGCTGATCCCGTCCTTCGTGTAGTAGGGGTTCGTATAGGAGAAGCTGTACACGGTGTTTACCCTGCTGTTATTAATGGTCAGGCTGTTGGAGGTACCTGTTCCCAGAAAATTATTTTGGGTAATACTGGCGTTGACCAGCGCGCCTTGTGCCTGGGAGTAACCAATCCCGGCACTGAAGGAGCCGGAGGGTTGTTCTGTCACACTGACATTGACATCGACTTGATCAGGAGTCCCCGGTACGGGAGGGGTTTCGATATTCACCTGGCCGAAATATCCCAACCGGTTCAACCGGCGCTGTGACAGATTGAGTTTTTCAATTGCCAATACCCCCCCCTCCATCTGGCGTATCTCGCGGCGGATAACATCGTCGCGGGTCTTGGTGTTGCCCGATATATTGATACGACGAACGTACACCCGCTTGCCAGGATCAACATAGAAGCGTAACGAAACCCGGCGCTTGTCCTGATCATACTCCGGAATGGCATTCACGTTGGCAAAGGCGTAACCTTCGGTAGAGATTCGTTCTGTTATGTTGTTGATCGTCTGAGTCACCTTGCTGCGGGAAAAGGTGTCGCCCGGCTGCAGCTCAACGAGCTTTCTCAGCTGCTGTGTGGAAACGACCAGCTTCCCTCCCAGTTCGATATCCCCAACCGTAAACTTGTCGCCCTCGTTAACATTGATTGTGATATAGACACCCTGTTTGTCTGGCGTTATGGAGACCTGCGTCGATGTAATGTTGAAGTTGATATAGCCCCGATCCATGTAATAGGAGCGCAGTGTCTCCAAATCTCCCGCCAGCCGCTGCTTTGAGTACTTGTCGCTGCTGGAGAAAAAGGAAAACAGGCCGGCCGGCCCCAACTGAAAATCATCCAGCAGCGCCTTGTCCGTAAAGGCCCGGTTACCGACAATATTGATAGCACGAATTTTTGCCACCTCGCCCTCTGTAATTTCGATACTGACGGCAACACGATTACGCTCAAGCGGTTCCACCGATGATTTGACATGTGCTGCATACTTGCCGTTGTTGTAGTACTGCCGTATCAGCTCCTGTTCAATCCTGTCCAGCATGGAGCGGTCGAACACCCGCCCCTCCGCCAGGCCAATCTGCTTGAGGCTTTTTTCAATCGCTTCTGTTTCGATCTCCTTGTTACCGGACAACTTGATCTCCGCGATGGAAGGGCGCTCTTTTACACTCACCAGCAGCGTGTTCCTCCCCTGCCGGGCAAGGGTCACATCATCGAAGAATCCAGTTTTAAAAAGACTCCTAAGCACTTTTTCAGCAAGATATTCATCCAGCTGATCACCGATTTTTATCGGCAAATAGTTGTATACGGTACCGGTAGCTATCCGCTGTAACCCTTTCACCTGAATCTCTTTGACCAGGAAAGGCTCAAATGCCCAGGCAACGCCCGCCGCATACAGCCAAATCAAAGCAAAGCACAAAGTTCGTTTCATACGTTGTCCATTGTCACGATAGCAGCAGATTCCGGAACAGCCTCAAAATGTAACTATTCAGCATAGTCTGAAACAAGCCGGTAACTGTTCAGATTGCCCCTGAAATGCGTCAGTTCAAGGCGAAAAATGGGAGTTTACGGGTGTAAATGACCATTTTTCAACGCAGAAATGGCGGATTTCAGGGGTGAGCTGAATAGTTACCTCAAAATTATATTAATCCGGCACCCGGATATAACAGGGCCCCCGGCTACCGCGTGTACGCCGGCAGCGGGCTTCGATAACACACAGCCTGCCAGCGTATGCGGCAGCACCAAAAAATAAAAGCGGTTGGGAACTGCAGGCATGACGGCTCTCCTTGCGAGAAAAGGGGAACCCCCTTCCCGCGCGCCGCGCCTTGTTCCAGCCCGTTCCTGAAACCCTGGATGCGGCATATATTGTTGCCGGATCAAGAATAAAATGCCAGACAGTTGTTATCTGAGCAATCGCATGATGTCATTATAAAATGCCAACGCCATCAGCGAAGCCAGCATGGCGATACCCAGCCGTTGCCCCAGTATCTGCGCCTGTTCGGAAACAGGACTTCCCTTGACGATCTCAATAAAATAATACAGCAGATGACCGCCATCCAGCAGCGGCACCGGCAGAAGATTGATCACCCCCAGGCTGATGCTGATAATGGCCAGAAAACCGATAAACTGCACAAAGCCAATGGCCGCGGTGTAACCAGCATACTGCGCGATGGTAATCGGGCCACTGATATTCTCAAGCGAAGCCTGGCCAATGATCATCTTCCCCAGCATGCGCACCGTCATGGCGCTCATTTCCCAGGTTTTGGCAACCGCCTCGATAACCGCCCGGAGCGGAGCATACTGCAGCTCGGCACGAAACGCCGGCGGTAGCGTGGCCGGGACCACCCCGGCGCCAATCCGCCCGGTCTCACTGCCGCCAGTGCTGGCCGCTTCAGGCGTAACATGCAGTTCGTGCTGCCGCCCTTTCCGCTCGACTGTCAAGGTAAGGGTGATACCTGGACGAGCCTGGATATAGTCAACCAGCTCGCTCCAACTGGCAATGGGCTTGCCATCCACCATCAGCACCCGATCACCCGGCTTGAGCCCAGCCTGCTCCGCAGGGCTGTTTTTCAGTACCTGGTCAATTACCGGATCAATAGTGGGCCGGAGTGGCTCAATCCCCACCTCTTCCAGCAGATCCGGTTCACCGGATTTTTCGCCTATTTTTGGCAGGGATAGCGCCAAATGCCGCTCCAGCCCCTGGCTGTCCCGAACCCGGAGGGATGCACTTTGACCTTTCACCGCCTTGTAGAGCAGCGCTTGCATGACGCTTCCCCAGGTGGGTGTTATGTCATCGTCTACTGAAACGATCTGATCGCCATGCCGCAAACCGGCAATCGCCGCCGGAGAGTCCGGTTTGACCCCGTCCACTACCGGTTTGACACCCTCAACCCCCAGCACGAAAACCAGCCAGTAAGCCAGGATGGCAAACAGAAAGTTGAACAGGGGTCCGGCGGCGACAATAGCGATTCGGCTACCGACGGGCTGCCGGTTGAATGCCAGCGGCAGCTCTGCCTCGGTAACGGACTCTTCCCGCTCATCCAGCATCTTCACATAGCCGCCCAGCGGGGCCATGCCGATAACATATTCGGTTGTCCCGGGTTCCTTTTGCCACCTCCATACCGGCTTGCCAAAACCGATGGAGAAACGGATAACCTTGACCCCCAGTTTTCGCGCCACCCAGAAATGTCCAAACTCATGGATGGCGACCAGAACACCAATCGCGACGATAAAAGAGAGAAGAGAGATCAAAAAACCGTTCATGCTCTGCTCTGACCCTCCATTTGGCCAATTAGTTGCAAGGCCTGTTGGCGGGCCGAGGCATCGTCCCTTAGCACTGCCGCCAGACTCTCCGCCGGACGGGATGATACCCGCTCCAGCGTTGCTTCAACCACTTCGGAGATGGCAGTAAATGGCAACTGCCGATCCAAAAATGCCTGAACGGCGATTTCGTTGGCTGCGTTGAGAATGGCGGGACAGGTTCCGCCTGTCCTTATCGCCTCATAAGCCAGCCGTAAACAGGGAAAACGGGCCAAATCCGGTATCTCGAAATCGAACCGGGCAACAGCAAACAGATCCAGCGGCGGCACACCGGAGTCGATACGCTCCGGCCAGGCCAGCGCATGGGCAATGGGGGTGCGCATATCGGGGTTGCCGAGCTGGGCCAGCACCGAACCATCCGTATATTGAACCATGGAGTGGATGATGCTCTGAGGGTGAATAACCACCTGGATCTGATCCGGTTCTGCATTGAACAGCCAGCAAGCCTCGATCACCTCCAGCCCCTTGTTCATCATCGTGGCGGAGTCTACGGAAATTTTCCGGCCCATTACCCAGTTGGGGTGGGAACAGGCCTCCTCCGGCGCAATACCGGCAAGCCGTTCCATCGGTGTGGTGCGGAACGGCCCGCCGGAGGCCGTCAACAGAATATGGCTTACGCCGATCGCTGCCAATCCCCCTTCCGCGCTTGACGGCATGCACTGGAAAATTGCATTGTGCTCACTATCCACCGGCAATAGTTCGGCCCCGCTTTTACGGACAGTGTCCATAAAAATGCGCCCGGACATGACCAGTGCTTCCTTGTTGGCCAGCAATATCCGCTTGCCCGCAGCGGCGGCGGCCAGCGCCGGTTCGAGGCCGGCGGCCCCCACGATAGCGGCCATAACATAATCGGCTTGCGGCAAGGCAGCGACCTGCTCGAGACCGGCGATACCGGACAGCACCTCGATCCCGATATCCGCCAGCTTCAATCGCTCATGTAGCTGCTGGGCGCTGTCATCATCCACCATCACGGCATATTCTGGCCGGAACTCGAGGCACAGTTCGAACAGGCGTTCGACCTGGCTGTTGGCGGTAAGCGCGACAGCATGGAATCGATCTTCATGACGTTTGATCACCTCCAGCGTACTCACGCCGATCGAGCCCGTTGCGCCGAGCACTGTGACCCCTTTCACAGGCACACACCCAAAGTACCCAGCACGAAAACCGGCGCCGCAGCCGTAAGGCTATCGATGCGATCCAGTACTCCGCCATGCCCGGGCAGCACACTACCGCTGTCTTTTACTCCGGCGCTCCTTTTGAACATGCTTTCGACCAGATCCCCGAGAACGGAAAATAATATGGTTACAATACAGATGATTACAAAGTATACCGAATATTTTATATTAACAAGGGAAAGTGAGATAAACAGCAATGCCACCAACAGCGCCGCAATCATCCCACCCCAAAGCCCTTGCCAGCTCTTGCCGGGACTGACCTGGGGCGCGAGTTTATCCTTACCCCATTTCCTGCCGGCGAAATAGGCTCCGCTGTCGGCGCCCCAAATCAACAGAAACAGCAGCAGAACCAGCGCTGGCCCCTGCTCCCCGTGGCCATGGAGAGCAACCAGCGCTGCCCAGGGCGGGAGCAGTATCAACAGCCCGATCCCCCCTCCCCGCCAGGGGGCGGCCATCCATGCTGAAGCACTGGCCGGGTAGCGGGCAACCCAGGTTGCCGCAACCAGCCACCAGGCAAGCACCAAAACAAGCAAGAAAGACAAAAACCGGTCGTTTAACAGTAATCCGATCAGGAGCAGTGAACAGATGACCAGGCCCACATAGCGCCGCCGCATCCGGCAAGAGGAGATCCCGGCCAGCTTTGACCACTCCCACGCGCCCATGCCAACAATAATGGCCAGCACCGCGGCAAACAGTACGGTAGGGAGAAACAGCACTGCCGATATTGCCACAGGGGCCAGAACGGCTGCCGTCATGACGCGCTGTCTCAGCGAAGAGTTTGCAATCTGCGTCACTTCATGCCACCTTCGACCGGTAGGGCAATGTTCATCTGATATGCCGCCGATTAGCTGTCAATCGAAACAGGGACAACAGATGGCAGATAAACCGGAGCCGCCGTAAATCACGTCAACCTTCCCGAGCCGTACCTGCTTTTCACACCACTTTCTCCTTCTCCACTTGCTCACTGGTACGCCCAAAACGCCGTTGACGTGATGAAAATGACTCGAGCGCTTCGGCAAAACTCTCTTTTCCAAAGTCGGGCCACAGAGTATCCGTAAAATAAAACTCGGTATACGCCAGTTGCCAGAGGAGAAAGTTGCTAATCCGCTGTTCTCCTCCGGTACGGATAAACAGATCCGGCTCTGGCAAATCAGCGAGCGCCAGGCGGGATTGCAACGCATTCTCGCTGATATCATCAGCATCAAGCTCTCCGCTCGCGACAGCGCGTCCAAGCTCGCGCGCGGCCCGGGTTATATCCCAGCGGCCACCGTAGTTGGCGGCAATCGTAAAAGTCAATGCGGTATTGGAGGCTGTATACTGTTCCGCCTCTTCGATTCTTCGCTGTAACTGCGCCGGAAAACGGCTGCGATCGCCAATGATCCGCATCTGCACGTCATGTTGATGAAGCTTTTTCACCTCCCTCTCCAGCGCATTGAGGAAAAGCTCCATCAACAACCCCACCTCCTTTTGGGGGCGGCGCCAGTTTTCCGTGCTGAAGGCAAAGACGGTCAGTGCCCGTATCCGTTTGTCAATGCACTGTTCAACCACTCTGCGCACCGACTTCACCCCGGCCCGATGGCCGGCGATACGAGGCAGATGGCGCTGTTTGGCCCAGCGTCCGTTGCCATCCATGATAATGGCCACATGCCGAGGAAGGGTATTGCCTTGCCGAACGTTTGCTTGCTTGGATTCAGGCATTTTTGTTGCCATATTTCAATAGGGAATGCAGGTTACCAAGATAGTCTGTCTGTCGCTGGCGGAACGGGCCATGGCCATCGAAGCAACTGTATCCCGGATTATCACCTGGACGGAGCACTAGATAGTCATCAAGTCTTTTTCCTTGACAATCAATAACTTTTCCACCTGCTCGACATGAGCGTCAGTCAGTTTCTGAATGACATCCTGGGCACGCCTCTCCTCATCTTCACTTATTGCTTTCTCCTTGAGCAGATCTTTTAGATTGTGGATGGCATCACGCCGGATGTTACGAATAGCGACACGCGCCTTTTCCCCCTCCTGGCGCACCAATTTGATCATGTCCTTGCGGCGCTCTTCGGTGAGCGCCGGCAAGGGTACACGAATGACTGTTCCGGCAGTCGCCGGATTAAGGCCCAAATCAGAAGTCATTATCGCTTTCTCAATCGGAGCCACCATGGTTTTTTCCCAAGGTGTAACGCTCAACGTACGGGCATCTTCCACCTTGATGGTGGCCACCTGGCTCAACGGCATCTCGCTACCGTAGTAGTCAACGGTAATATGATCCAGCAGACTGGTGTGGGCCCGTCCCGTTCGAAGCTTGCTCAGCTCACTTTTCAGCGTCTCAATGGTCTTTGCCATGCGAATATTGGTATCTTGCCGGATTTCGTCTATCATGGGTTCTCTCCACCTTCGATTAACGTTCCCTCGTTTTCCCCTCTCAATATGCGCATCAGCGCCCCCGGTTTATTCATATCAAATACCCGCAACGGCAGATTCTGCTCACGGCACAGCACAAATGCAGCAGTATCCATCACGCTTAGCTGCTGCTCCAAAACCTCATTGAATGTAAGGCGGGTATAACGGACAGCAGCTGGATTTCCCAGGGGGTCGGCAGAGTAGACGCCATCCACCTTGGTTGCCTTCAGAACCAGCTCGGCATCGATTTCAATACCGCGCAGGCTGGCGGCTGAGTCGGTGGTAAAATAGGGGTTGCCTGTTCCCCCCGCAAACAGCACGACCCTGCCCCGCTGAAGATGCTGGACAGCGCGGCGCCGCTCCAGTGTCTCGCACAACTCCGGCATGGCAAGCGCCGACATAACCCGCACTGCAACACCCTCACGCTCCAGCACATCCTGCATCGCCAGGGCATTCATAACTGTCGCCAGCATCCCCATTTGATCGGCCGTTGTTCTGTGCAATCCTACCGGAGCCAGAGCGATACCACGAAAGATATTCCCTCCTCCGATAACCAGCCCGACCTGGGCGCCCGCCGCCACAACCTCGCCAATCTCCAGGGCCACGCGCCGGATAACGTCAGGTTCGATTCCAAAATCACGCTCGCCCATCAACGCTTCACCACTGAGTTTCAGCAGGATACGCCGATAGGCCAGTTCACTGTTCGCAGGAGGAGGGTTCATGATGAGACTAGCTTCCTTTCACCTGCGCCATGACCTCTTCGGCAAAATTTTCGCTCTTTTTTTCAATCCCCTCGCCTACCTCAAAGCGAACGAACCGCAATACGCGGGCCTGCTCCCGGTTCAGCAGCTTTTCAATGGACTCATCGGGATTCTTTATGAAAGCCTGGCCCAGGAGGGTAATCTCCTTGAGATACTTGTTGACTCTACCGGTAATCATCTTTTCGATGATGTCAGCAGGTTTCCCGCTCTCTTCCGCCTGTGCCTTGAAGATCGCCTTCTCTTTTTCGACAAGCCCGGGATCCACCTGATCGGCGCTGATGCAAACAGGTTTGCTCGCGGCGATATGCATAGCGATATCCTTCGCCAGTGCGGAACCGCCCCCCTCGATATCGACCAAAACCCCGATGCGGTTTCCGTGCAAATACTGCCCCATCTCGCCACTGATATCCATGAGTTCGAAACGGCGTACGGTGATGTTTTCCCCTATTTTCGCAACCAGCCCCTTGCGAACCTCTTCGATGCTTTCTCCATCCATCGGCGCGGCCAGCAACGCATCCAGATCGGCAGGCTGCTGCTCCAGCACCTGTTGGACCACTGCATCCGCAAACTGCGTGAAGTTATCATCATTGGCGACAAAGTCTGTTTCGCAATTGACCTCGACCATGGCCGCTTTATTACCATCACGGCTTGTCCCGATGACCACACGCCCTTCCGCCGCCGTACGGCCGGCTTTTTTGTCGGCCTTGGCCTGCCCGCTTTTCCGCAAAAACTCGATGGCAGCTTCAATATCGCCGCCGGTTTCCACCAACGCTTTCTTGCACTCCATCATCCCTGCGCCGGTGCGTTCGCGCAGCTCCTTCACCATCGATGCTGTGATTGACATGTTATACCTCGGATATTTCCAAATATTACGGTAACTATTCAGCTCACCCCTGAAATCCGCCATTTCTGCGTTGAAAAATGGTCATTTACACCCGTAAACTCCCATTTTTCGCCTTGAACTGACGCATTTCAGGGGCAATCTGAACAGTTACCGGCTTGTTTCATACTATGCTGAATAGTTAAATATTACGATACCTGATCGGACTGGCTACAAATGGGTAGCCTGCCGACATGAGCGCCCCCCTGGCAGCGGTCGCCAATAACCGGCCAGGGGGGCGGAACCGGCTACCCTGCCCGTCCGCCGTCGAGTTCATCCTGCCACTTTTTCAGGGCCTCCCACTCACCCTTGGCGGCATACTCGGCCTGCTTTGGCCAGGTGGCGGGATCGGCGCGATTATACTGGGAGCCGGCGGTAACCAGCATCTGCTTGATGCTGCCAGCCTCCATGCTGGCCAGCTCTGTGAATGTTCTGATTCCGTTACCGGCCAGTATGGCTGAAATCTTGGGGCCTATTCCTTCGATTTTCGTAAAGTCGTCCGCTCCGTCATCTGTTGGTTCGGCACGCTTCGCTGCCACGGTTTTCTTTTCGGCAGTCGAGGGTTTTTCCGCGCCGGCAGGTTCGGGACGCGGGGTAGGCGTATCATCACCGTTTTCCACCTCGATAAAGTCATCTGAACCGGCAGCGGCATCGCCTGCGGAGACGGCGGAGGCGCGGGCCTCCAAAACGGCGTCGGCCACGCAGCGGGTATACAGTTGAATGGCGCGAATGGCATCGTCATTGCCGGGGACAACATAGTCAACGCCGTCCGGAGCGTAGTTGGTGTCGACGATACCCACCACGGGAATTCCCAGCGTGCTTGCTTCGCGCACGGCAATTTTTTCATGACCGACATCGATGATGAACAATGCATCGGGCAGGCCTTTCATCTCCTTGATTCCACCCAAACTGCGATCCAGTTTCTCCAGCTCTCTTGTCAACATCAGCGCCTCTTTCTTGCTCAAGCGCCCAAAAGAGCCATCATCCCTCATCGCTTCCAGATCCTTGAGCCTCTTGATGGACTGTTTGACCGTCTTGTAGTTGGTCAGCATCCCGCCGAGCCAGCGGTGATTGACATAGGGCATGCCACAGCGCTCGGCTTGCTCCTTGATGGCATTTTGGGCCGCTCGCTTGGTGCCAACAAACAGAATGGTGCCCTTCCTGGCGGCCAGAGCACCAATATAGTTGAGAGCCTCCTGGAACAGGGGGACACTTTTCTCCAGATTGATGATATGAATCTTGTTGCGGGCACCGAAAATATAAGGCGCCATTTTGGGGTTCCAGTAACGGGTCTGATGGCCGAAGTGAACACCGGCCTCCAGCATTTCACGCATGGATACGGTTGACATCTATGTTTCTCCTGATCAGGGTTATTCCTCCACACACCCCATATGCCAACCTACCTTTGTCAAGTAAGCACCCTGGCATACGTGTCGGTGCATGTGCGTATTTCGAGCCGGTTGCCCGCCGGGCAAGCAACCGGATTTGCCAAGACGGCGTGCGCTTTATACCATAAACCGGTTATAACGACAATTCGCCGGGTGATCCAGTACTCGGCCGGATGGGGCGCCGGCGGCCGGATTCCTGCGCAAAAAACAACACCTTGCGAATTCATCTCATGGTTCGAACAGCGAAGATCCCCGTGCTGCCGTTCCCTGAATCCACCAAACAGCAAATATTATGAGTATCAATATCAAAACCACCGAAGAGATAGAGAAGATGCGTACCGCAGGGAGACTGGCGGCCGAAGTGCTGGCGTTTCTGGCACCTCATGTGAAATCCGGCATTACCACGGAGGAGCTGGACAGTCTGGCGCATGAGTATATTACCGGGGTTCAACAAGCCACGCCGGCACCGCTCAACTACCATGGCTTTCCAAAATCCATCTGTACCTCGGTCAATCACCAGGTATGCCACGGTATTCCAAGTGCGAAAAAGCTGAAAAACGGCGATATCATCAACATAGACATTACTGTTATCAAGGATGGTTATCATGGCGATACCAGCAAGATGTTCTTTGTCGGAGAACCTTCGATACGGGCCAGACGGGTGGTGCGCATCGCCCATGAGTGCTTGATGAAGGGAGTAGAGATGGTGCGGCCGGGAGTCCGCCTGGGGGATATCGGTTACGCCATTCAGCAGCATGCGGAGAGAAACGGCTGCTCCATCGTGCGTGAATACTGCGGGCATGGCATCGGACGTGGTTTCCATGAAGAGCCTCAAGTATTGCACTATGGAACCCCCGGTACCGGGATACCGCTGAAGGCCGGGATGACCTTTACCATCGAACCGATGGTCAACGCAGGCCGCCGGGAAGTTCGTTTGCTTGCTGATGGCTGGACTGTGGTCACCAAGGATCACAGCCTTTCGGCTCAATGGGAGCATACCGTTCTGGTTACCGAAGATGGGGTTGAAATACTGACACAGCTTGCCGGCAAGCAGGATTGATGGATTCGGAGGGATCCAGGCTGGTTCTGATCGACACGGCGGCGCTGGACGACCGGTTGGCGGACGGTGCTGCCCCAATCCCCCTGTTCCGCAAGGCCTTGAGCCAGGCCGGGAAAGCGCTGGAAGAGCAGTTTGAACGGGGCGCCCCGGTGGAGGAACTCGTTCATGCCCGCGCCCAGGCCGTGGATCAGGTGCTGCAGCGCATCTGGCAGCTCTATTTCAAAGAGCATCTCTGTGATATTGCACTGGTCGCCGTTGGCGGCTATGGCCGCGGCGAACTTCATCCCTGCTCCGATATAGATATACTAATTCTTTTGAAACAAAGAGATGACAATGGATTAAAAAGTAGTTTCGAAAAGTTCCTGACCACCCTTTGGGATGTTGGCCTGGAGATCGGGCACAGTATCCGTTCGCTGGACGAGTGTGTATCGGCGGCTGCGGAGGATATCACCATCGCCACCAACCTGATGGAGTCACGCTTGATTGATGGTTCAGCAGAGTTGCTGTTGGCGCTGCAGCAGCGAACGGGACCCCGGGCCATCTGGTCCAGCAGGGCGTTCTTCGCCGCCAAGTGGGAAGAGCAGATTCAGCGGCACCACAAATTTCACGACACGGCCTACAATCTGGAACCCAATATCAAAAGCGGTCCGGGCGGACTGCGGGATATCCAGATGATCGGCTGGATCACCAAACGCCATTTTGGCGCCGCCACGCTGCATGACCTCGTTACCCACAACTTTCTCAGCGAACAGGAGTACCGCACCTTGATGGCCGGGCAGTCGTTCCTGTGGCAGCTCCGGTTTGGGTTGCACAGCCTGACCGGCCGGGGTGAAGAGCGGCTGCTGTTTGACTACCAGCGAGTCCTGGCCGCACGGCTCGGCTACGAGGACAGCGAACACGAGCTGGCGGTGGAACAGCTGATGAAGCGCTACTACCGAACCGTCATGGAGCTGAGCCGTCTCAATGAAATGCTGCTGCAACTGTTTCAGGAACAGATTCTTCATGCAGACGAGCCGGGCGAACCGGCACCTGTCAATGCCCATTTTCAGGTTCGGAAAGGGTTTCTGGAAGTAACCGAACCAACCCTGTTCCGCCACCACCCTTGCGCGCTGCTGGAGCTGTTCCTGGTAATGGCGCAACGGCCGGAACTGAATGGCGTACGCGCGGAAACCATCCGCTTGGTACGGGAGCATCGCCATCTGATCGGCGACAAGTTTCGCGCCAGCCGCAAAAACCGGAAGCTGTTTCTGGATATTTTACGCCAATCCCGGGGCGTGACGCGGGAGCTGAGGCGGATGAACCGCTATGGCGTTCTGGCCGCCTATCTGCCGGAATTTGGCCGTATCGTTGGCCAGATGCAGCATGATCTTTTTCATGTTTATACCGTTGACGAGCATACACTGGTCACATTGCGCAACCTGCGCCGCTTCACGGTTCCGCAATATGCACATGAGTTCCCGCTCTGCAACCGGATCATCTCTCACCTGCCCCATCCGGAGATTCTCTACATTGCGGCACTGTTTCACGACATCGCCAAAGGCCGCGGCGGCAACCACTCTGAACTGGGTGCGGTGGACGCCAAAAAATTCTGCATCGACCACGAACTCGGACCCTACAACACCAGTCTGATAACCTGGCTGGTCAAGAACCACCTCGTCATGTCCATGACAGCGCAGCGCAAGGACATCAGTGATCCCGGCGTGATTCATGACTTTGCCACACAGGTGGGGGATGTCGATCGGTTGAACCATCTCTATCTGCTTACCGTGGCGGATATCCGCGCCACCAATGCCAGCGCCTGGAACAGCTGGAAGAACGCACTGCTGGTAGAGTTATACAATGGAACCAAACGCATTCTTCGCAGAGGCGTAACCAACCCTCCTTTGCAACAAGAGCGTATCGGAATAATCAAGAAACAGGCCCGTCAGCAACTTCGGCAGCACACCCTGCCAAAACCCGATTTTGAAGCGCTATGGGAGAATTTCGATGACGACTACTTCCTGCGTTACTCTGCCGACGAAATCGTCTGGCACACATGCGCCATACTGGGCAGCGATGAAACCGAACTGCCGCTGGTGCTGATGCGCCAGACAACCCGGCGCGGTGGTACCGGAATATTCATCTACACTCGTGTGGAGGAGAATGTATTCGCCCACACCGCTTCACTGCTCGAACAAAATGGACTGACCATTGCCGATGCCCGTATCATCACTTCGCGCAATGGTTATACCTTGAACACACTGACCGTCCTGGAGCAGAACGGGGAAGCCATCAGCAGTCCCCAGCGTGTTCGGGAAATACTGGAGAGGCTGCGGCAAGGACTGAAACGGCTTGGTGGCAACGGCCAGGTTACCCGCCGCATCTCGCGCCAGTTGAAGTGTTTCCCTATCTCCACCTCGGTCAGTTTCACAACAGACAAGGCCAATCAACGCACGGTAATGGAGATAATAACGGCCGATCGCCCCGGTCTGCTGGCACGGCTTGGTTTTGCTCTGCGGGAGCACGGCATCGTCATCCACAATGCAAAAATAGCTACAATTGGTGAAAGGGCGGAGGATATCTTTTTCATCACCGACGATGAAAACCGGCCGGTAGAGAGTCCACAACGCCAACAAAAACTGTCTGAAACCATCAAGCGATACCTCGACTGCGAGTCCGACGGCAGGCCAAACGATTGAGCAGAGCGCTTTTTCATCACTGGCGCAAGCGCCTTGATTTCCAGAGTCGCGAAAGGCTTTTCTCCACTCCACCCTGAATTCACGAATTCAGGAACAGTACAACCCGGTATCAACAGGGATCATGGTGTGGCAAAGCCAGCGCGCCGTGAAATACCAGTCGCGCCAGGCGCATCTCCCCCTGGCTCTCCATGCGGATACGGGTTATCCCGGCATTGGGTACCAAAATGGAAAACATGTGTTCCTCCGGCATCCTCAGCACCTGGCATAGAATCATGCGCACGACCCCGGCATGGGCAACGACAAGCAGATGCTGGTCACCCTGACCCGCCAGAATCTCCTCCCAGACGCTGCAGATGCGGCGGCGGAATTTGCCCAGTGATTCGGCCCCCGGGGGCTTGTTGTCGACCGGATTCCGGTAGAACTTCATCAAGGCATCCGGGGCGTTACGGTTCACCTGTTCTGCTGTGAGTCCTTCCCACTCACCAAAGCCGATCTCCATCAAACGAGGCTCCCGCGTCAGCGGCAACGTGTGGCGCCTGGCCAGTTCAGCGGCAAAACCGGCGCAGCGTTGCAGTGGTGAGGTGAAAATGGCGTCCCAGGGGACAGTATCCGGTACTGCTGCCCACATCTGCCGCCACCCTTTTTCACTGAGGGGATCATCCAGTTGACCGCGGTAGCGCCGTCCCCCTACCGGTTCGCCATGGCGCAAGAGATCGATCAACATCTCAATGAACCCGGTCAGCCAGGGCCATATCAGCGCCAATACTGCCACCGGGATGAGAGCAGCGCGAAACAGCAGGCGGATTGTCCCATCCACCCTCTTGCCGCCACGTCGGCAGTGGCGCTGCGCAAAGCTCCGCACACAGACTGCACGATGGGGTATTCCGGTTCATATTGTCGCTTCTCCGTAACTATTCAGCATGGTATAAAACAAGCCGGTAACTGTTCAGATTGCCCCTGAAATTCGTCAGTTCAAGGCGAAAAATGGGAGTTTACGCGTGTAAATGACCCTTTTTCAACGCAGAAATGGCGGATTTCAGGGGTGAGCTGAATAGGTACGCTTCTCCTTTCATTTTCCCGTCTGGCTCAACGCATCAAATTCACTTCAGCGCTTTTCGATAACGCTCCCAGTCAAACAGGGGGCCAGGATCAGTCTTGCGCCCGGGAGCGATATCGCAGTGACCCGCAATACGCTGCGGCGTAATTGCTGGATAATTCTCCATCACAGAACGGGTCAGAGAGATCAGGCGCCGGTACTGCACCTCTTCGTATGGCAGTTCGTCACACCCTTCCAGTTCAACGCCAATCGAGAAATTATTACAGCACTCCCGCCCCTGGAAACAGGAGTGGCCTGCGTGCCAGGCACGGGCATGGAAAGGGACATACTGCACCATCTCACCATCCCGCCGGATCAACACATGGGCAGAAACCCGCAGCCCGGCAATTGACTGAAAATAGGGATGCACGCGGGGATCGAGCGTGTTGGTGAACAGGGCATCGATCCAGGGGCCGCCAAACTGCGCTGGCGGCAAGCTGATACTGTGAATCACCAGCAGGCTGATAGTCTCACCCCGGCTGCGTCGATCACAGTTAGGGGAACAGACCTGGCGCGCATCCTCCAGCAGCCCAGTGGTGATATCTATCCGCATTCCCCCATCCCGGTTTTGCACCTTTTCACCCAACCCGCGCCTGTATGTCGCCGTAAATCACCGGCAGTTTAACCTGTTGTCCGGTTTGCGTAAATTGAGGCGTAGCGACCGGCGCAAACCGGGCAACACGCCAAACTATTCGAGCAAACTTGTATGGCTGATACTTTGTTCCGGTGTAACTATTCAGCATGGTATGAAACAGGCCGGTAACTGTTCAGATTGCCCCTGAAATTCGTCAGTTCAAGGCGAAAAATGGGAGTTTACGCGTGTAAATGACCCTTTTTCAACGCAGAAATGGCGAATTTCAGGGGTGAGCTGAATAGTTACGTTCCGGTATGCAATTGATGTTTGGTGGATTTTGAAAATCAAACGCTTGCATCCATACAGCGGCGGTATACTGTTTTGCGGTTATGTATGTAATGCTGCTATTTTAGAGTTTTTTCATTCAGTCGGGTATATTATTAACCCGGCGACGAGCATAACGGCGCGCTCACAATCAAGAACGAGGACAGCCCGTGTTCCCCTACTATCTGACAGAGACAGAGATCCGCCACCAGGTTCGTATCGCGCTGGAGGAAGATATCGGCAATGGTGATCTGACCGCGCGGCTGATCACCGGAGAGACGCCCGCCCAGGCAGAGATTGTCTGCCGCGACCAGGCGGTGCTGTGTGGAACAGCCTGGGTGGATGAGGCATTCCGCCAGTTCGATGACTCGGTCAAGATCATCTGGCACGCAGCAGATGGCGAACACCTTGCGCTTAATCAGCCGCTTTGCACCATCAACGGTCCGGCCCGTACCCTGCTGACCGTGGAGCGTACCGCGCTCAATTTTCTGCAAACCCTCTCCGGCACCGCCACGCTGACCCGGCATTATGTCGATGCTGTTGCCGGCAGCGGTGTAAAGATCCTCGATACCCGCAAGACGCTCCCCGGCCTGCGGCGGGCGCAGAAGTATGCGGTCCTTTGCGGCGGCGGACACAATCACCGTATCGGCCTGTTCGACGCCATTCTGATCAAGGAGAACCACATCATGGCTGCTGGCTCCATCAGCGAGGCAGTTCGCCAGGCCCGAGCGCTCTCTCACAACAGGATACCGCTGGAGGTCGAGGTAGAAACCCTGGAGGAGCTTCATGAAGCACTGGCGGCTGGCGCCGATCGCATCCTGCTGGACAATATGGACAACACTGCACTTCGAGAAGCGGTGGCCATCACCGATACCCGTGCCGAACTGGAGGCCTCTGGCGGCATCACGCTGAAAACCATCCCCGCCGTTGCCGCAACCGGAGTTGACTACATCTCGGTAGGGCTGATCACCAAGAATCTGCAGGCAGTGGATCTGTCGATGCGCTTTACCGGCTGAATTTGCTTCTTGTACAATACAGCGCACGGTGACAGCTTCCGAAACAACTTCGGGGAAGGCTTATTGGCAGGTAACTATTCAGCATAGGTATGAAACAAGCCGGTAACTGTTCAGATTGCCCCTGAAATTTGCCTTGAACTGGCGGATTTCAGGGGTGATCTGAATAGTTACATTGGCAGTTCGCTGTCAGCGGTTCAATCCGCTCCTGTTTTGTTAATCCGGCAACCATCCTGTATCGGCTTGAAACTGTCTCCAGGGATTCCGTTATTTGCCGGGATGCTTGACGATAAGGGGCTGTATCGGCGACCAACGTGGTAATCTACCCTCAAGGCATACCGGACCGTTTTTTTGTTGGGAACCTTGAAAAGAATAGCCGTTCCCGAGGGAACATACCACAGTTTCGGGATGCCCTGAAGACTGCTTGAATAACGGCCGATATAACCAAAACGCAGCAACAGATAATCAGTTGTAAAATATATAACCATTGGCGGACAGGCTTCAATCCATGAAAAAATTGCTCGGAGAGATAATCTATGCTTACTACTCGCTCGCGTTAAAGACACGGAGGCCGTTTGAGTACATCCATATCCTGTCACACATGCGGGCCGGATCCTCCCTGTTTACTCATCTGCTGGTTCTGAACCCCGATATATGCGGCTACGGAGAAACCCATGTCCCTTACGACAACCGGCGGGCATTGACCCGGGTGGCAGGCAAAGTGATGTACATGCTCAGACGCTTCCCCCTGCCGGGAAAGGAGCGGTTCATACTGGACAAGAGCCTTCATAACCATCTGTTGAAGAAGGAAAATATTCAGCTTCTCTCCGATGGGAAAAGCCATGTCATTTTCCTGGTTCGCGAACCGGCAGGCGCACTATCCAGCCTCACCGGATATCTCGGACTCAGCAAAAAGGAGGCTATCGATTACTACACATCCCGACTGCAGGCGCTTGAATCCTATGCAGCGGATCTGTCGAGGAAAAAACGCTGCAGCGCATTCACCTATGATCAGCTGATTGACAACACACGGGAGTGTTTCTCATTGCTGGAGAAACAGTTGAATCTGCAAACCCCTTTGTCAGAAAATTATCAGCTGCTCCGAACCACAGGGAAAAAAGGGATTGGAGATGCCTCCAGCAACATATTTCAGGGGAGAATCATCAGAAACAGAAAAAAAGCCACCCCCCCCGACTTGTCCACAGGGGAGCTGAACTTCGTGTGGAACGCCTATAACCGCTGCCTGGCGACCCTGCAAGAAACCTGCTCGATGCCTTCTTCTCCAGAGGCCGGCTCATCCCGCCTGACGAATGCAAATGACGCCATGACGGGATAACATCAACCCGGCACGCATTTAAGGATGATACTCCGCCCGAACACCCCGGCTCTGCGTTACAGCGTTTGCCAATGGAGCAACCATTACCTGCGCGCGGTGCCTTGACCCAACATATGCTTGAAGCGCTGAACATCCCCTAACCTAACGAGTCGCCGGGCGAATAGCCCAGGAAACGAAATTTTTAACTGCCCGGCAAGTTGCAAAATCAGGAAGTTACCGGATTTCTTTCTATCTGCCTCTTTCGTCACCCCACAGCAGTTTATGCAGCTGAAGCTGAAACCGGACCGGCAACCGATCCTCCAGAATCCAGGTGGCCAGTACGGCCGGCTCCAGCCGCCCTGCGGCTGGCGAATACAGCACCTCACACCGGGAGGGCAGGGCATAGTCGAGCAGACATCGATTCGCCCACTCGTAGTCGGCCCGATCACACAATACGAACTTGATCTGATCCTTCAGGCCGAGGTGGTGAATGTTTTCGTACCGGTTTTTCATCATCTCCCCCGAGGCCGGAGTTTTTAGATCCATAACCTTTATTACCCGCTGATCCACCGGTGAAATATCCAGGGCGCCGCAGGTCTCCAGCGAAACTTCTGCATATCCGGCGTCACATAGCGCGGTCAGCAGTTCATGAACCGGCGCTTGTGCCAGCGGTTCACCCCCGGTTACGGTAACATGACGAACACCAAAACCGGCAACACGCGCAAGAATGGTTTTCGGAGCCATCTCCTCGCCACCACGAAACGCGTAGGAGGTATCACAGTAACGGCAACGCAGCGGACAACCCGTCAGCCGGACAAATGCGGTAGGGAACCCGGTGCTGCGCGACTCCCCCTGCAGGGAGCAAAAAATCTCCGAAACACGCAACACCACAGGGGATGAACTCCTATTTCAGGTATTTTTTGGCCTCGGCCGCTTCAGGACTGTCCGGGAACCGGGCGATCAGCGCCGCCAACTGCTTCTGCGCCGCGCCACTCTTGCCAAGCTCCCGGTAACCGAGTCCGATTTTGAGCATGACTTCGGGAATCTTGTCGCTACCGGGGTACCGCTCCACCAGTTTCCGGTACTCGGCTACCGCCTGTTTGTAGGCGCCGCGAACATAGCGAATCTCCCCTAGCCAATATTGCGATCTGGCGGCATACCGACCTTCCGGGTATGCTTTCAAATAATCCTCGAACCCTTTGATTGCCTTTGAATATTCAAGTTTTCGCAGATATTCGAACGCCCGCTGATAGGCCTGTTGCTCCTCCTCTCCCACCATGCTTTCCGGCTCCGGCACGGTAGACGCGCCGCCAAAGGCCCCGCCGGTATCAGCGGCCGTGTCCTGCTCCAGACGGCCCAAACGACTATCGAGATCACGATAGAACTCCTGTTGCCGGCGCTGAATACCTTCCAGTGTATGTGCATGCACTTCCAGATCGCCGCGCATGGCCCGAATCTCCTCCTGCAGCTGTTGCATGCGCAAAAACATCTCGCTCTGCTGCTCGATCAGGCGCTCCAGCCGCACGATGCGTTGCTCCAGTTCACGCTTGCTGACCGCTTGTGCCGAACCTCCCGCAACCAGCAGCAGCATACAGACAATATAAACCAGATAACGGCTCACCATTACCCCCCGAATCTCAGTGACCCATATAGCGCAGATAAGCGCGCCGGTTTTCCCGCCAGGCCGCTTCGTCATGCCCGGGGTCAGCAGGACGCTCCTCCCCGAAACTGATGACTTCCAGTTGCTCCGCCCCAACCCCTTGCAGTATCAGTAACTGCCGTACCGCCAGCGCACGCCGTTCTCCCAGAGCCAGATTATACTCCCGCGATCCCCGTTCATCGGTATGACCTTCGATGGTGACACGAATATCGGGATGGGCAACAAGATGGTTTCCGTGCGCTCTCAGCACCTCGCGAAACTCCGGCTGGATTTCGCTGCTGTCCAGTTCGAAGTAGATGGTCGTTCGGGACAACAGTGACCCGCTGTCAGCATCTCCACCCTCCCCCTGAGCCATATCATCCGCCATCTCCCGCCTTCCACTCCGATCGGCTCCCTTCGCCGCAGATGCGGATGCGTCATCACTCACGTCCACGGGCGCCGTTGCACTGCACCCGGCCACCACTGTTGCAACAGCCGCAGCGGCGACCATGTATAACAACCTCTTCATGCTTGTTACTCCTGCGTCAACAATCAGTCAATTCTATCAATCTGGCGGCAAGGGGTGTCGGACTATCCGGACAATCAAGCCCTGCCAACTGCCAACCCGGCAACGGAAACGCCTGCCCCACCCCGGGATGGCTCATGGCATCGGTGACCAGGCCGGTTCACGCACATCCCCGCGGGCGAAGTCCAGCCGTTGATGGGTGCCGGACTCCACGGATGCCGCCTCCAGAACCCCCTTGTTTCCCGCTTCGGTGGCGTAGAGCACCATATCGCCATTGGGAGCGAAGCTGGGAGATTCGCCCAGACGTGTGTCGGAGATGATGGTAAACTGCCCTCCCTTCAGCTCCATGACCGCAATCTGGAAACGCCCTTCAGAGCGGTGCACCATGACCAGTCTGCTGCCATCCGCCGAAAAAGAGGCGCGGGCATTATAACTCCCTTCATAGGTGAGCCGGCGGGCCTTGCCTTCGGCGCCGTCGGGTCCAATGGCTATCTGGTAGATTTGCGGGCTGCCTCCCCGGTCCGAAGTGAATACGAGGGAGCTGCCGTCCGGAGACCAGGCCGCTTCGGTATCAATGGCCCGGCTGGAGGTGATCCGCACCAGCTTGCGGCTCTCCAGATCCAACACATAGATATCCGCATTACCGGCTTTCGATGAAGTAAACGCCAGCTTCCTGCCATCCGGAGACCAGGCCGGTGCACTGTTGATCCCTTTAAAGTCGACGATCCGGGTGCGCTGGGCCGTCTCCACATTCTGTATATAAATGGCCGAGCGCCCACTTTCGAAACTGACGTAGGCCAGACGTTTGCCATCCGGGGACCAGGCGGGAGACATTAATGGCTGTGAGGCTTCCAGAATAACCTGTTCATTGTGGCCATCGGCGTCCGCCACAGACAGCGCATAGCTGATCTCATCGCCTTTGCGCGTTGCCGTGACGTAAGCGATGCTGGAGCTGAACACCCCCTTTCTGCCGGTTAGTTTCTCATAGACGATATCACTGATCTGGTGAGCGACCCGGCGCAACCCCCGCCGATTGGTGCGAAAACTGTAGCCTGCCAGCGATTTTCCCCGATAGACATCGAACAGATGGAACTTGATTTGATAACTGTCAGGCCCCAGCAGCTCCAGCTTGCCAATGACCAGGTTCTCCACCCGCAGCATACGCCAGTCAGCAAAACGTACACCGTCGGCATCATGCGGACGGCTGGGCAAATCCGCCTCCGGCAGGGGTGAAAAGTAGCCGCTGCGGGCCAGGTCCGCTCCGATGATCCGGGCCAGCGCCTCGGGGGCCTTGCTCTGTCCATCCCAGCCAAAAGGGACTATCGCAATCGGCAACGCTCCTCTTACACCTTGGGTAATCTCGATTGTCAGCACAGCCTGGGCGGCCGTTGCCGTACATAACAACCACGGCAGGAGAACTATTCTGAATAGTGATGGTAAACTGTTTGACTTCATGGCCTGCGCTTTACTTTTTAAAGTTGAAATTCAATTCCGGGAAACCGGGCAATACAGCCGGATCCGGTGGAAGCGGCAAAGGCGACGCCTTGCGCACCGCATTCTCTACTGAACGATCAAAAACAGGGTCGCCACTGCTTTTAACGGTGGCAACCACCAGTACCTCACCGGAAGGAGACAGCCGGATTCTCAAGATACAAGACATGCCCGACCGAGCAGCCGGGGGTTCGAGCCATCTGCTCTTCACCTTTGACTCAATCCGTTTCATATAGCGTTTTATCAGTGCCTGGTTCTTCCGCTGCACCTCCCCCTCAAGATACTGCTCTTCAGCGGCCAACTGGCTTCTCAACGCCTCTTCCCGCCGTTTCAGTTCGGCTGCCCGGCGCTTTTCGGCTTCCACCCTTTTCCGCTCGGCCTCTTCTCTCTCCCGCTTCTCCTGCTCCAGTTTTTTGCGCCTGGCCTCCTCTTCGGCCTTACGCTTTTTCTCCTCCTCCATTCGCTTGCGCTCCTCCTCCCTGCGCCTTCGCTCCGCCTCCTGGCGTCTTTGTTCTTCAGCTTTGCGGCGCGCCTCCTTTTCCTGTTCAATCCGTCTCTGCCGCTCCGCCCGCTCACGCTCCCGCTGCTCTTCTATCTTGCGCCGCTGCTCCTCTTCCGCTCTCTTGCGTTCTTTCTCCGCTTCCTGACGTCTCTTCTCAGCCTCCTGCCGGCGCTTCATCTCGAGTTCCTGCTTGCTCCGTTGCTCCTCGATGTTCCGCCACTCCTGCTCGGCTTGCGCTTCAGCCAACCGTTTTTCCGGCCGTGACAGTTGCGCTTCATCGACGATGGTAGCCTGAATGGCGGGGGGAGATCCCGGAGCCTCGCTCTCCCACCAGTCAAACCTCACCAGCAGCACGGTGAAAAGAATCCCGTGGAGTGCCAGCGCAATCAACCAGTAACGAGCCATCGGGCGGTCTCCTGCCGCTACTCTTCGGTACCGGGGGTTTCGGTAACCATCCCGATGCTGGGAGCGCCGGCCTGCTGCAGCAATGCCATCGCTCTCGCCACCGCCCCGTAGTCAACGTTTTTATCGCCACGGAGCAGTACCGGAATCCCGGGCTGGTGCCGCAAGATTGCCGAGACACGGTTCCGCAGGGAGTGCTCATCAAGCGCTTTATCCGCCTCGTCACCCAGATTGAGAAAGAGCTCTCCCTTGTGATTGACAGTCACCACCAGCGGATCCATATCACTCTCCGTGACAGGTTCGGCAGTCACCTTCGGCAGCTCGACCTTGATCCCCTGAGTCAACAACGGCGCCGTAATCATGAAAATAATCAGCAGCACGAGCATCACATCGATATAGGGAACGACATTCATCTCGGCAATCGGACGCTTCCGGACACGTTTCTGGCTCATGGGGTCATCGAACGCTCTGTTCTTCCGGACTGACTGAAGTGCAACTGCAGAGAGACAAGCTCCTCGATAAAGCTGTCGTAATGACTGGCAAGGCGTTCAATCTCCGCCGTACTGCGATTATAGGAAATCACTGCGGGTATGGCAGCGAAAAGCCCCATGGCTGTAGCAAACAGCGCTTCGGCAATTCCCGGCGCCACCATTGCCAACGTTGCCTGCTGGACGTTCCCCAACGCGGTAAATGAGGACATGATTCCCCACACCGTGCCAAGCAGACCGACATACGGGCTTACCGAACCGATGGTGGCCAGCGAAGAGAGATTGGACTCCATCGCATCCAGTTCACGGTTCATTACGACCCGCATCACCCGCGCCGAGTTGTCTTTCAACAACTCGCGATCGAACCCGGGTTGCCGGCGCTGATACTGAAACTCCTTGTAACCCGCCTCGAAGATAGACGCCATCGTGCCCAAACGATCCGATGAACGCAGCACACGCGCATACAAATCACTCATGCGCTGCTCGCTTCTGAAATATTTTTCAAACTCGCTGGCGCTGCGGCGGGCCTGCGAAAGCACACGCCGCTTGTACAAAATCAGTCCCCAGGAGTAAACAGAGGCCAGCAGCAAGATCACCATTACCGCTTGCACAGGGATACCGGCATTGAGCACCAGATGGGTCAGCGTTAGCTCTGTCATTTCCTATGATGTTCCCGTGTTACCGATATATACCGTCTGACAGTCTCCAGCATCCGAGATGGGATGGCCCGGGGTTTGAATGTATCTGCATCGAGACTGGCAAGCTTGATATTGCCCCGGCACACTACCTCCCCCTGCGCGAGAATGACCGTTTGAACGAACTCGATACTGGCCCGCCTGCAGCGTACTACCTGGACACCCACTTTCAGCAAATCATCGAGCCGCGCGGGCCGGAGATAGTTCAGCTCGGCATGACGCACGGCAAACACCAATCCCTCTGCACTGGCGAGCGTTTTTTGTTCAAACCCCATTTCACGCAGCCATTCCGTACGCGCCCGCTCCATGAATTTGAGATAGTTGGCATAGTAGACCACGTTACCGCTATCGGTATCTTCGTAGTAGACCCGGACCGGCCAGTGAAATTCACCCGCGTTGACCAAACAGCCTCACTCCATGGAGAATGCACAAACGGGAACTGTATTCAGTTTCCGGCCCGCAGGCAAGCGGTAATGGGAAAAATATGATAGTCAAATGATTAAAAAGGCCATCCATGGCCCTCCCCTGGGGGGGGATGCGGGGAGCCCGCGTCCTTGTGTAGAAAGCAGTAATACAACTCAAAAAAACCTTGCAACAGCCACCATTTTTGCCTGTTCACGGGCACGTCCGGCAGCGTAGGCACCATCTCCTTGCCCTTGCATTTTCATTCACGCTCCTTGTGCTGTTAGTTAAGCATGTAACGTGCCACAATCAAAATACATATAAACTTCAGTTGATTATCTTTTTCTCTTTGATTGCCGCGGCTGTTTCTTGGTGAAACTTGTCGCCGATTGGCGAAAGATTGTCCTGGTGAATTTGTAACCAATTGATTACTGGCGCTATTCATATGTCGCTTAATTGATACATGGCGGCAGTTGCCGGCCCGGACCTGGGAAGCCATGGTCAAACGGGGAATAGGGATTGTTCACGCGGCGCCCCTGCTATCGCCGGTGCCGCTGCTCTTATTTTAGGCTGTCTGCCCACGGATCCCGTCATTGTGATCAGGTTATCGCCAAGCAACTGTTTTTGCAGATGATGAAAAAACCGGGTCATAGCATCTTTGCCACGTAGCGCCGTGCTTAACCGGTAGACTTCCGTGTTGAAGCAGCTTGTTAGAAGCCCTTTTTCATTATATTTATAATTCTGGATTTCACCGATGGAGCTTCGTCCCGCATGGCCATTTCAAAAAACTGCCTGGTCTCTTTTTCATACTCTGGATACTGTACAGCCAACTCGTAGAATCCATTATACGCCCATGCTCTCACAAACTTGTTATTGTCTACCAGGCAATTTCTCAGGAACATCTCTACCTTTCTCTTTTCAGGTTTTGTTATTGGTATAAACGGAAGACACTGGAGTATATGTAGCCTGGACTCCCATTGCTCTATTGCTCCCAGCCTCTCAAAGATTTTTGAAACTTCACCATCAGCTATTTTGTTTTCATTTTCGAGGTATCGTTTCAATAGCCAAGTGGCACCCTTTTGTAATGATACGTTCCCAACAAGATCAATAAGTTCTGATATAAATGATGAGTCATGACAGTGGCGTTCATAAATTACGCCAATATCATTTGCGGATTTTCCGTCCCATTGCTCTATTTCTGTCTTAACACTCATAACCATCTCGGGCTTCTAACACACTCTTCACAGCCTCTACCCTCATTGCCAGTTCCGGAGACACCTCGAGACCTATCAAGCAGCATCCAATAATTTGATTCTTCAATACCTGCCAGACGGGGTTGCCGGGCAAGTACGTGGTAACAAAAGAGACGGCAGACCGGGCTTGCACACGCTATCGAGACGCTTTGCTTGCGGGTTGGCTATTTACAATCGATGAGGCCCGTATCAGACTGAAGGAGTACCGGTTATGTTCGTTTACGCCGAAAAAAATCACGCAGCAGATGACGGCAATCCGGCTCCAGCACCCCCCCCTCTACCTCAGGTTTGTGGTTTGATTGCCCTAAAGCCAGCAATGAAAAGGGACCACCCGCTACTCCCGTTTTGGGGTCATAAGCACCAAAAACAACACGCGCCACGCGTGCATGGCCGATCGCCCCGGCACACATCACACAAGGCTCCAGCGTCACATACAGGGTCGCGCCGGGCAGGCGATAATTGCCGATGGCCGCAGCGGCACTGCGTAACGCCAGGATCTCGGCATGAGCGGTGGGGTCATGGGTAGCGATTGGCCGGTTCCAACCCTCCCCGGCAATCTCGTCCCCCAATACCAGTACCGCACCTACCGGCACCTCTCCTTCCCGTTCCGCGCGGCGGGCCAGATCCAGGGCATGGCGCATCCAGCAGGTATCGCCGGGACTGCTCCCGTTCGATGGCGACATTCAACATCTTCCGTTGTTGCACAAAGCGAGAAGAAGCGTACTACGGGCCTTGACCGTGATCTCTCTCGTCGCCGAAATTCGCTTTCCATCGGCAGGCTGGTGAGACAGTGTCGTGTCAAGCAGGCAGATCCAGTAAGGTTCGGAGCTTTTTCCCTCCGGAAGCTCTGGCAGTTCGAAAACGATCTCTTTTGTATCCGCGTTCAGTATGATCAACAGTGTATCGTCGATCTCCAGTGGAAGTCGTTTGACCTCCCCCTCCAGCGCATCACCTGTCAGCAACATGCCAATGCAATGAAGATCCGGATCATGCCAGCGTTCGGCGCTCATCTCGCCGCCCTGTGGATCCAGCCACTCGATATTCCGCAGTCCCGTACATCTGGATATCTGCCTGCCATGCAAGAAATGCCGGCGGCGCAGTACCGGGTGGTCGCGGCGCAGAGCGATCAGACTACGCACATAATCGATGAAAGCGGACTCTTCCCCGGTAATCGCCGACCAATCGATCCAGTTGAGCTTGTTGTCCTGGCAGTAGGCATTGTTGTTGCCCTGTTGGCTGCGGCCAAACTCATCCCCCGCCAGCAGCATGGGGGTGCCTTGGGCAAACAGGACATTGGCCAGCATGTTGCGGCGCTGTTGACAGCGTAGCGCAACAATTTCCGGATCATCCGTATCTCCCTCCACCCCGTAGTTGTAACTGAAGTTTTCATGGTGGCCATCCCGGTTGTGTTCCCCGTTCGCTTCATTGTGGCGTTCGTTGTAGCTGACCGTATCCGCCAGGGTAAAGCCGTCGTGACAGGCGACGAAATTGATGCTGGCCCAGGGTTTGCGTCCGTTGCCTTCAAACAGATCACTGGACCCCAGCAGCCGCCGTCCCACCTCTGGCAGCACCCCTTTGTCCCCCCGCCAGAACCGCCGTACCGTGTCACGGAAGTGATCATTCCACTCCGACCAGCCAACCGGGAAATTGCCCAGTTGATATCCCCCCGGCCCCACATCCCACGGTTCGGCAATCAACTTGACCCGGGAGAGAACCGGATCCTGGTGAATGGCATCCAGGAATCCGCTGTGCGGATCGAAACCGTGCCGCTCCCGCCCGAGCGTTACCGCCAGGTCGAAACGGAAACCATCCACATGCATCTCGGTCACCCAGTAACGGAGACTGTCCATTACCAGTTGCAGCACACGGGGATGGGTAAGATTCAGCGTATTTCCCACGCCGGTATCATTGATGTAATAACGGGGGTTGTCCTGATTCAGCCAGTAGTAGGAGGCGTTGTCAATTCCGCGGAAACTCAAGGTTGGACCCAGCTCGCTGCCCTCGGCGGTATGGTTGTACACAACGTCCAGCAGCACCTCGATACCGGCATCGTGCAGACGCCGCACCATGGTTTTGAACTCCGCCAGATGGGGCTGGCTCATGTAACGCATCTCCGGAGCGAAAAAGTTCAACGTGTTGTAACCCCAGTAGTTTCGCAGCCCTTTCTTGACCAGAAAGTGATCATCCAGAAAAGCGTGTACCGGCATCAATTCGACGGCGGTTATTCCCAACGCCTTCAGATAGTCCACTATGGCATGGTGGCCCAGCCCGGCGAAGGTGCCACGTTCCGCCACCGGAACCCCTTCATGCAGAATGGTGAAACCACGCACATGCATTTCATAGATAATGGTCTGCGACCAGGGAACAGCCGGGGAGTGATCGCCATCCCAGGTGAATGCGGGATCCACTACCCGGCACTTGGGCATGGCCTGCGCATTGTCCCGCTTGTCAAACGAAAGGTCCTTGCGTGAACTGCCAAAGCGATAACCGTAATGGGCCTCGATCCAGCGGAAACTCCCATGCAACTGCCTGGCATAGGGATCCAGCAGCAGCTTGTGATGGTTGAAACGGTGACCGGACTCCGGCTCATAGGGACCATAGACCCGGTAACCATAGAGCATGCCCGGCCTGGCTTCCGGCAGATAGACATGCCACACCTGGTGGGTCTGCTCGGGCAGTACGATGTGTTCGATCTCATGCCGTCCCGACTCGTCGAACAGGCACAACTCGACTCGCTCTGCATGAGCGGAAAACAGCGCGAAATTTACCCCGTGGCCGTCCCAGGTGGCTCCCAGCGGATAAGGGGTTCCCGGTTGGATGACTCTGCTGGATTTCATCCGGTTATTTTTTCTCCGCATGAAGTAGAAAACTGGCTGCCCCGATTAAAGCAGGATATTTTGCCACAATCACAAAAGAGGGGATTGCCGCCAGATATTCAGAAAAACGGCCTTTCTGCTCGAAACGCTGCCGAAATCGAGAGTCAAGAAAATAGCGCCCCAACCCCGGCACAATCCCGCCGCCGACATAGACGCCGCCCCGCGCGCCCAACGTAAGCACGAGATTGCCGGCAACGGTCCCCATGATGGCGCAGAAACTCTCCAGCGCCGCGGCACACAGGGCACACTGCCCCTCCTTCCCCTTCCTGCTGATATCAGCAGGAGAGTATGCTTCCGCCGGAACCCTTTCCAGCGCAGCGTGTGCCTGGTAAAGATTGACCAGCCCCGGGCCGGAAAGCAGCCGTTCGGCAGATACATGTTGATATCGTTGCCGCAGAATCCGCAAGATCTCGATCTCCTGCTCGGTAACCGGCGAAAATGAGGCGTGCCCTCCCTCTCCCTGCAGCGGTATCCACTCATCTCCTCCCGGAATCAGCCCTGACACCCCCAAACCGGTACCGGCTCCCAGCAACGCGACAGGCGCTGACATGACTGCCTCGCCCCCCCCTGTCTTGCATATCTCCTCCGCCTTCAGATGCGGCAGCGCCAACGCCAGCGCCGTAAAATCGTTGATCACATCCAGCCGTTCCAGTTTCAGCGCCCGGCGGGTCTCCTCGATGGAAAACTGCCAGACATGATTGGTCATGCGTATCCGATCACCGGTAACCGCTGTTGCCACCGCAATGGCCGCCTCTTTTGGCCGCTGTCCGCCCGTTTCGGACAGGTAGTTCTCCACCGCATCCGCAATAGTGGAAAAATCGGCGCAAGAATAGACCCTGACGGATACCGGCTGTTCACCTGCCTTCCTCAGCAGGCCAAAACGCGCATTGGTTCCACCAACATCTCCGACCAGCAACGGGAACCTGTTACAATATTCAGTTGTCATAGAAATGAATTTACCCCTCCCGAAGAAACATATAGAGTATAGAGTCCGATCGGCGAAAGAAAGAGGTACAACTCAACACTATCATGAGTAAAGAGTCCTCCCCTGTTGACAGCGCCCGCTTGGCCGCGCTTAATGAAAAATATCATAATCTGACGATAGAGGAGCGCGTCAAGCAACTTTATCTGGATTTCGATCCACAAAAGGTGATGCTCACCTCATCCTTCGCCGCCACATCCGCTTTCTTCCTGCACCTCTTTTCCCGTCTGGCGCCCAGGCAGAGGGTGCATTTTATCGACACCGGATTTCATTTTCCGGAAACGCTGAAATACAAGGAAAAACTAACCAGACTTTACAACCTGGACGTTGTCGATGTGCGGGCAGAAGCATGGAAACATGCGTTCACCGAAAAAGAGCAGATCTACAAGACGGATCCGGATTTCTGCTGCACAATCAACAAAATCGAACCATTTGATGAGATAAAAACCCACTTTGATGTCTGGATCTCCAGCCTGATGCGCTGGCAGACGGAGCATCGCGCCACACTGGATATTTTTGAAGAACGCAATGGAATCATCCGTTTCTATCCGCTCATCGACATGAGCAAAAAAGAGCGTGACGACTACATTCGCGAGCATCAACTGCCTTTTCACCCACTGGTGGCGGAGGGCTACTCCTCCATCGGCTGTACTCACTGTACCGTACCCGGTCAGGATCGGGATGGCCGGTGGGTGGATTCACCCAAAACGGAGTGCGGCCTGCATCTTTAACCCATCGGCTGCGCCGGACTATCCAGCCAGGCGCCCGTACAATACGGAGCCCCAGACCAGCGCCACGTAAAACAGGCTCAGAAACACCGCCGCCGATCCGATGTCCTTGGCGCGGCCGGAAAGCGGATGCTGCTGGACGCTGATCCGGTCGACAATCGCCTCGATGGCAGAGTTGACCAGCTCCACAATCAGCACCAGCAGCAGACTGCTGAACAGCAGCGCATACTCGACCGCGCTGCGCCCCAGCCAGAGACCGAACGGAACCATCACCAGGCACGCCAGCAGCTCCAGCCGAAATGCCTCTTCGTAGCGCCAGGCTGCCCGCAACCCCTGCATCGAGTATTGAACTGCCTTCCACACATGGGTAAACCCGCGATGATCCGGCTTGTTGATTGAGGGTTCGTCCATATCAGCCCTTCCAGACCACATCCAGTTCACGCACCGCCTTAACATCGTCCAGGCGCTTGACCGGCAGTGTACAGGGCGCCTGTTTGAGCAGCTCCGGGCTGGTTCTTGCTTCACAAAGAACGGCGCTCATCGCTTCGGCAAAACGGTCCAGCGTCGCCTTGTCCTCGGTCTCGGTCGGCTCGATGAGAAAACATTCGGGCACCAGCAGCGGAAAATAGATGGTTGGTGCGTGATAACCATAGTCCAGCAGCCGCTTGGCAAAATCCATGGCATTGGCGCCGGTCTGTTTGGCCTCCCTTTTCAGGGTAAGAATGAACTCGTGGGAAGCGAGACGCTCAGGAAAAGCCATTTCGAATCCACTCTGTGCCAGCCGCACCATTAGATAGTTGGCATTGAGAGTGGCAAACTCGGCAATGCGCTCCATTCCCTCCGCCCCCAGCATGCGGGTATAGATATAGGCGCGCAGCAGAATACCGACATTACCCATATGGGCCGACAACCGGCCGATGCTCCGGGGGCGCTCCTGCTCGGTCAGCCAGTAGTAACCCTCCTCCTTCCGGCCAACCATTGGAACCGGCAGGAATGGCAGCAGACGCTCGCCCACCCCCACGGGTCCGGCGCCGGGTCCACCACCACCGTGCGGCGTGGCAAAGGTCTTGTGCAGATTGAGGTGAATAACGTCGAACCCCATATCACCGGGCCGGACCTTTCCCAGAATGGCATTGAGATTGGCCCCATCATAGTAGAGCAGCCCGCCGGCCGAATGGATGATATCGGCTATCTCCCGGATACGCCGTTCAAAGACGCCCAGGGTAGACGGGTTGGTCAGCATGATGCCAGCGGTCCGGGGTCCCACCGATCGGCGCAGCGCCTCGATGTCCACGTCGCCCGCAGAATCCGTGGGAATTTCGCGAACGTCATAGCCGCACATGATTGCGGTGGCCGGATTGGTTCCGTGAGCGGCATCCGGCACCAGCAGTTCGCGCCGTTCTCCATCACCCCGCTCCCGGTGGTAAGCGCGGATCATCGCCACCCCGGCGAACTCGCCCTGGGCGCCCGCCATCGGAGTCAGGGAGACACCCCGCATGCCGGTCACCTGTTTCAGAATCTCCTGCAACTCGAACAGGCAAGCCAGCACACCCTGGCCGTGGGTCTGCTCCGGCGCATGCGGATGACGCCCCAGAAAGCCCGGTAGCGCAGCCAGCGCATGGCAACCGCGCGGATTGTACTTCATGGTGCAGGAACCAAGCGGATAGAAATGGGTGTCAATGGAGTAGTTCTGTTGTGACAACCGCGTGTAGTGGCGCACCGCCTGCATCTCGGACACCTCCGGCAGCAACGGGCGCTGGCGACGGCGGAAGCGCTGCGGAACGGCATGCCGCGCCTCGTCAATCCGGGGAGCCTGGGTGGGGTTGGTTCTACCGCTGCGCGACTGTTCGAATATCAACATCGGGATCTCCTCAAGTCGTCTACCGCTGCACCAAACAGGGTGGCGAACTGTTCAAGATCAGCATCACTCTTCGTTTCCGTGCAGCATACCATCAATGCACTACCCAGCTCAGGATAATCCTTCTGCAGATTAAAGCCAGCCAATAGTTGCTGGCGCGCCAGCCTGTCCAGCAGTGGCTGCACCGGCACATCGAGGGCAAGCACCACTTCATGAAAAAAAGGGCGGTCGAATAGCGGTTTTACCCCCTCGATAGCGGTAAGCCGCTCCAGCAGGCGGCGGGTTGCCAGGTGACACCGGCCGGCAACCCGCTCCAGCCCGGCGGGACCCAGCAGCGCCATGTAAATGGTCGCTGCCGTGGTCATCAACCCCTGGTTGGTGCAGATATTGGATGTCGCCTTGGAGCGGCGAATATGCTGCTCACGGGCCTGCAGGGTCAAGGTATATCCCGGTTTTCCATCACTATCCACCGTGCGGCCGACGATGCGCCCCGGCATCTGTCGCACGTGGGACTGTCTGCAACAGAGAAAACCGAAATAGGGTCCGCCGGAGGCAAGAGGCATGCCCAATGGTTGTCCTTCGCCACAGGCGATATCGACCCCCGGCCCGCCCCACTCACCGGGCGGGGAGAGCAGCGCCAGCGCGGTGGGATTCACCACCCCAATCGCCAGCATGTCATTGGCGCGCGCCCACTCGGCAAGCGTATCCACCTCCTCCAGCACGCCAAAAAAATTGGGCTGTGGAATAACCAGTGCGGCAAAGTCCCCCCCGGAAAAACGCTGCAAAGAGTCGGGGACGATATGGCCACAGTCGGTACAGTAGGGTAACTCCACCAGCTCTATGCCCTGATTGTGCACAATGGTATGCACCACCTGCCGATAGGCGGGATGCAGGGTCGCCGGCACCAGGATCCGTTTTGATTTGCGATTGATGCGCACCGCCATCAGCACCGCTTCGGCCAGAGCCGACGCGCCGTCATACAGGGAGGCATTGGAAATATCCATTCCGGTCAGGCTCGCCATCATGGTCTGGAACTCATACAGCAACTGCAATGTCCCCTGACTCGCCTCGGCCTGATAAGGGGTATAGGCGGAATAGAACTCACCGCGCGCTGCAATCTCCCAGACAGCAGCGGGGATGTGGTGCTCATAGGCTCCCGCTCCAATAAAACAGAGTGGCTGGCCGTCCTGCGATGCCCGTTCGCGCATCAACCGGCCTATTTCCATCTCGTTCAGGGCGGGCGGGAGTTCTCCACGGTCGCGTGAGCGCAACGCCGAAGGTATTTCAGCAAACAGCTCCTCGACCTCTTGAACACCAATAACGGCCAGCATCTCACGAATTTCATCGGCTGTATGGGGGATAAATGGCATCGGGCAACTATCCGGTAAAATGAAAACTCTGGCGGCAAGCCGGCTCCTTACGGCAACATCAGGTCTCGAACTCCAGCAACTCCTGATACGCCCCGGCGCTCATCAGCTCCTCCCGCTCCGCTCCCTCTTGCGGCTGCAGGCGGAACAGCCACCCTTCCCCATAGGGATCCTGATTGATCAGTTCGGGACCCTCGACAACCGCCTCGTTGATATCCACCACCTCACCCGTCAACGGGCTGTAGACATCGGAGGCCGCCTTGACCGATTCCACCACCACGCACTCATCGCCAGCAACGAGTTGCCGGCCCGGCTCTGGCAGCTCGACGAAGACCATGTCGCCAAGCAGATCCTGAGCGTGGTCGGTGATACCCACACTTACCGTTCCATCCTCATTCTGTCTTATCCATTCATGAGATCGGGTGTATTGCAACTCTTCAGGTATGTTGCTCATCGGATGTCACTCCTTCTGTCTGTATACAGGGTTTTCCGTTGCGCACAAAGGGCGGATCGACAACAGTGGCCGGCACCCGCTTGCCACGAATTTCAACTTCACAGCGCTTGCCCGCGTCGAGCGGCAAGCGCGCCAGGGCGATCGCTTTGCCAAGCGTGGGTGAGAAACTGCCGCTGGTAATTCTGCCCTCCTCCCCACGCTCACACAAAACACGCTGATTATTACGCAGCATGCCTCTGCCATCCAGGACCAGGCCAGCCAGTTTGCTGGAGAGGCCAACGTCGCGCTGCGCCTCAAGCGCGGCTCGGCCGATGAAGTTCCGCTCCGCGGGTTGCCATGCTACGGTCCAGGCCAGGCCCGACTCCAGTGGTGAGCTGTTCTCGTCCATCTCCGAGCCGTAGAGATTCATTCCCGCCTCCAAGCGAAGCGTATCCCTGGCCCCCAGTCCACAGGCTTTCACGCCAAGCCGGTGAAACTGCCGCCACAGATCGGCCGCCCGCTCCTCCGGCAGAATGATTTCGAATCCATCTTCGCCGGTATAACCGGTACGGGCAATGAAAAAACCGTTTTCGGTCGTGGAAAAAAAGGGTTTCAACCCGATGGCTGCTGTGAGCGTGTCACCCAGAATCTGCAGAACCCGGTCACGCGCATCAGGACCCTGAACAGCTATCATCGCCAGATCGAAACGGGCCTGCAGGGTAACATCGAAGGCATCTGTCTGACGGTTTATCCAGGCAAGATCCTTATCCCGTGTGGCGGCGTTGAGCACCATGCGAAACCCGTTCTCTCCCCGATCGTAGACAATGAGATCGTCGATGACGCCGCCCTGCTCATTGAGCATGCAGGAGTACATTGCCTTGCCGGGAGTAGATGCCGGTCCTACATCGTTGGCAAGCAGAAAACGCATGAACTCCCGCACCTGCGTTCCATTCAAATCCACAACCATCATGTGCGAGACATCAAACATTCCCGCCGCACGCCTCACCTGATGGTGCTCTTCGATCTGGGAGCCATAGTGAAGCGGCATCTGCCAACCACTGAAATCCACCATTTTGCCACCCAGGGCGATATGTTCTTCATACAGTATTGTCTTCAGGGTCATGATCTCTGTTCTTCTTCCGCTTGATAGGATGAGCGTACCATCGCCCCGGCCTTCACCCAGGTGAAACCCAGTGCTCTGGCCTCTCTCTCATAGATCGAAAACTGTTGCGGGGTAACATACTCCTGTACCGGCAGATGGTATCTGGTGGGGCGCAGGTACTGTCCAAGCGAGAGCCGCGTCACACCAGCGGCCCGCAGATCCCGCAGTACCGCAACCACCTCGGCAGGCGCTTCGCCCAGCCCCAGCATCAGGGAAGACTTGGTTTCCGTTTCAGGAAGCTGTGCAGCCTGCTCCAGCAGCGCAAGTGAACGGCGGTAATCCGAACCCTTGCGCACCGTCTTGTACAGTCTCGGCACCGTCTCGACGTTATGCCCCCACACCAAACCCGGAGCAGGGGTATCTGCCGTTGCGCCCCTTCCTGCAGCCGCTCCGATGAGATTCAGCGCATTTTCCTGGCAGCGGTAGAAGTCGGGCGTCAGCAGTTCGATTCCAACCGATGGGTTATGGCGCCGCAACCTGCTAATCGTCTGTGCAAACAGCGCCGCGCCACCATCTTGCAAATCATCCCGATTGACCGATGTAAGCACCACATATCGAAGCCTCAGGGCCGATACCGCCTCGGCAACCCGCGCTGCTTCCTGCTCGTCCACCGCGGCAGGCCTGCCGGTTTTCACCGAACAAAACCCGCAGGCCCGGGTACAGGTATCACCCAGTAACAAGAAGGTTGCCGTGCCCCGGCTCCAGCACTCTCCCCTGTTAGGGCAGCGCGCCTCTTCACACACGGTATGCAGCGGCTCACCCCTTAGCTGCCGCACCGTATGCCGGTACTGAGCACCCTTCGCCAAAGAGACCCGCACCCACCCGGGCATATGCCCAACATTGGGTTGTGCCGAGTGATCGAATACCGGAATGTCTTTGTGCAGAAAACGGTTCATTACTCTTGTTCGGCTCCGAAAAACGCAAAAAGGGCGGTAGCGGACTTTTTGTCCGCTACCGCCCCTCTGTCCGGCAACCTGAGAGCTTCAGCCCCTTCGGTGGGCGCTGCCTGCGCCTCTCTCCAGAGTCAACCCCCTCCTGTGGTCCTTTTGCCTGAGCGATTCCGGGCATGTTGCGCCTTCGGCGGCGGCCACCGCATTTACCATGGCCACGCTCTCCCGCAGGATGGTTGGTTGAAACGGGAGTGTACCTGCTATGGATGGCAAAGCCAAGCCCGCTGACCCTTGCGGAGTGGATGACCCGGGCGGGCTGTTTCGGCGGAGCCGGTCTGGAGAGGCCGCACCTTCGGTCGGCGCGACAACCGGCCGCCGTTACGGCAGTTCATCCTGCTGCTGCTCCGCCCCCTCTTTCTCCACCGGCATCAAATCCGCCTTGCTGACTCCCAGCGCCAACGCCGCGGAGCTGGCGACATAGATGGACGAATAGGTGCCGACAACGATGCCTATCAACAGGGCGGTGGCAAATCCGTGGATCAACTCACCACCAAACACAAACAGCGCAACAACCACCAGCAGCGTGGTAAACGAGGTCATCAAGGTGCGCGCCAGCGTCTGATTGATGGAGATATTCATCACTTCGAGCGGCGTGCCGGTGCGCAGCTTGATGAAGTTTTCACGGATGCGATCGAACACCACGATGGTATCGTTGAGGGAGTAACCGATAATAGCCAGTATTGCCGCCAGTACGGTGAGATCGAAATCCAGTTGCAACAGCGAAAAGATTCCCAGGGTGATGATCACATCATGAACCAGGGCCGCAACAGCGCCGACCGCAAAACGGTATTCGAAACGCAGTGCCACATAGATGAGAATGCCGATCAAGGCATACAACATTGCCAGCCCGCCGTCGTTGGTCAACTCTTCCCCTACCTGTGGACCAACAAACTCCACGCGGCGCATCTTGACCTCGCCCGCCCCCTCTTGCTGCTGCAGTACATGCAGAATACGGCTGCTCAGCTCGGCGCTGTTGAGTCCTTCCCGGGGCGGTACGCGCACCAGCACCTCCCGTGAGGTGCCGAAGTGCTGCACGATGGCATCATCGAAACCGGCCTCCGCCAGCGCATCACGCACCTCGACCAGTTCGACCGGCTGCGAATAACCCATTTCGATGAGCGTACCACCGGTAAAATCGATACCAAAGTTCAACCCCCTGGCAAACAGGGAAAGAAGCGAACCCACAATGAGTACCAGCGACACGAACATGGCAATTTTTCGCACACTGAGAAAATTGATCTCCGTGGTTTTTTTGAAAAGCTGCATGATCCGTCCTTCAAATAGAGAGTTTGCCAAGGCGCCGCTGGCGGCCATAAACCAGATTGGCGACAGCCCGTGTAACCATGATGGCGGTAAACATCGAGGTGACGATGCCAATCGACAAGGTCACCGCAAAACCCTTGATGGGTCCGGTGCCGAAACCAAACAGCACCAGCGCCGCCAGCAGTGTGGTAATGTTGGCGTCGGCGATGGTGGAGAGCGCTTTTGAATAACCGGCATCGATGCTTGCCTGCGGTGTGTTGCCGTTACGCAGCTCTTCCCGGATTCTCTCGAAGATCAAAACATTGGCATCCACGGCCATTCCGACGGTAAGCACGATACCGGCAATGCCCGGCAGCGTCAGCGTGGCTTGAAGCATGGACAGCACGGCCACGATGAGCACCAGATTCAGCGTCAGGGCCAGGTTGGCCATCAACCCGAAGCCGCGATACCAGAGAGCCATGAACGCCAGCACCAGCACAAAACCGATCACCACCGAACGCACACCCTTGTCGATGTTGTCCTGGCCGAGACTTGGGCCGATGGTGCGCTCCTCGACGATTTCGATAGGCGCCGCCAGGGCGCCGGCGCGCAACAACAGGGCAAGATTCCGCGCTTCACGGGTATCGTCCAGCCCCGATATCTGAAAGCGCTTGCCGAGCTGATCACGGATGGTGGCGACGTTGATCACCTCCTCCGATTTCTTGCGCGTCTTGACCGGTTTGCCGTCAACAATGCGGGTTTCACTCTTGAGTTCGATAAACACAACCGCCATGGACTTGCCGATATTGTCCCGTGTGGCGTTGCTCATCATGCGTGCGCCCTTGCCATCCAGCGTGATGAATACCGCCGGTGAACCGGTCTGCTGCTCGATACCGGAAGAGGCATCGGTAATATAGTCACCGGTAATGATGACCTGTCTCTTCAGCAGGATCGGACGGCCGTCACGTTCATGGTAGAGGCGGGAGGTCGGCGGCACCCTTCCCGCCACGGCCGCCTGTACGTCACCCCGCTCATCGACCATGCGAAACTCCAGCGTCGCCGTGGCGCCAAGTATCTCCTTTGCCCGCGCGGTATCCTGCACACCCGGGAGTTGAACCACGATGCGCTCCTGTCCCTGCTGCTGGATCACCGGTTCGGCTACGCCCAGCTCATTAACCCGGTTCCGCAGCGTGGTGATATTCTGCTGCAAGGCAAAACGCCGGATCTCGCGCTGCGCGTTCTTTTGCAGGCCGGCCCGCAGGTAGTAGGCCCCACCGCGCTCTGCCCGGGTAAACTCGAGATCGTCATAGTTCCCGCTATCGATCAACAGTTGCTGCGCTGCATCTCGCTGCTGCTGATCACGGAACTTGACCTCCACCACCTTGCCCTCCCGGCTGATGGTGATATAACGCAGTTTTGCTTCCCGCAAGGTGGTGCGGAAATCGCCAACATAACGCTCCAGTGCCTGCGTCAGTGCGGTTTCCATATCGACTTCCATAAGAAAGTGCACGCCGCCGCGCAGATCCAGGCCAAGATACATGGGCATTGCATTCAGCGATCGCAGCCAGTCCGGCGTGGCGGGCGCAAGATTGAGCGCCACGGTGTAGCGGCCACCCAGCGCATCCCGAATCAGATCGTTGGCCTTGAGCTGAACCTCGGTATCGGCAAACCGCAGCAACATCTGCTGTTCGGTATATTCGGTCTGCAGCGGAGCAATCCGGTTCTTCTCCAGCACATCGAGCACCTGCCGATGAACCGCTTCATCGATCTGCGCACTGCGCGCCGGAGATATCTGAATGGCAGGATCCTCTCCGTACAGATTCGGCAGGGCGTAGATTATGCCGGTGACCACAATCACCGCAATCAGCAGATATTTCCAGAGTGGATACTGGTTGATCATGTCGACCCTTCGTTACGCCTCTTTGAGGGTGCCCTTTGGCAATACCGCCGTAACAGCATCCTTCTGCACCTTGACCTGAACCTCTTCGGCAATCTCCAGTGTAACGAAGCTGTCGCCAACATGGGTGATTTTGCCACCGATACCCCCGCTGGTAACCACCTCGTCACCTTTGGCCAGTGCAGCGACCAGTTGGCGGTGCTCCTTTGCGCGCTTCATCTGTGGACGTATGAGCATGAAATAGAACACCGCAAACAGGATAATCAAAGGCAGCAAGCCTGCCAGTCCACCCGTCGGATCACCCGCGGGACCCTCTGCCCACGCATTAGAGATGAAAAAACCCATTTTTTGCTCCTCTTGCCATTGATTCACGAAATTCCGCCATTATGACACAGGGGCGGGGCTTTGCACGCGTTTATGATAAAAATCCTCCGCAAACGCCTCCAGACAGCCGTCAGCGATGGCCTTCCGCAAGCTGCGCATAAGCTGCTGATAATAATAAAGGTTATGGATGGTATTGAGCCGGGAACCCAGTATTTCCCCCGTTTTGTCCAGATGACGCAGGTAGGCCCGGCTGTAGTTGCGGCAGGTATAGCAGCCACAATCCGCGTCGACCGGCCGGATGTCGCTCCTGTAGATGCTGTTACGAATGCGCAAGGTACCCCGGTGAGTAAACAGATAACCGTTACGGGCGTTACGGGTAGGCAGCACGCAATCGAACATATCCACACCCCGGCGCACCGCCTCCACGATATCTTCCGGCTTGCCGACTCCCATGAGGTAGCGGGGCCGGTCAACCGGCATCCGGGGGGAGAGTCCATCCAGCACCGCCAGCATCTCCTCCTTCGGCTCACCAACGGAGAGACCGCCGATTGCATAACCGTCGAATCCAATCCGGCGCAAGCCGGACAGTGACTGTTCCCGGAGGTGAGGGTACATCCCGCCCTGTACAATACCGAACAGCGCGGCCGGATTGCCACGATGGGCCGCCTTGCTGCGCTGCGCCCAACGCAACGACAGCTCCATCGAAACCCGCGCCTGCTGCTCAGTGGCTGGCCACGGAGTACATTCGTCGAAGATCATGACAATATCGGCCCCCAGTTGCTGCTGGACCTGCATCGACTCCTCCGGACCCAGGAAAACTTTTGAACCATCGACCGGTGAACTGAAATATACCCCCTGTTCCGTGATCCGCCGCCGCTCCCCAAGACTAAAAACCTGAAAACCGCCCGAATCGGTCAGAATCGGGCCATCCCAATGCATGAAATCGTGCAGGCCGCCGTGGGCGCGAATAACTTCCGTTCCCGGGCGCAGCATCAGGTGGAAGGTGTTGCCAAGAATGATTTCACTGCCGTCGGCGCGCAACTCCTCGGGGGTCATCGTCTTTACCGTACCGTAGGTGCCCACCGGCATGAAGGCCGGCGTTTCCACCGCACCTCGTGCAAAGGTCAAACGTCCGCGCCGTGCCTGCCGGTCTGTCGCCAGAATTTCAAACTTCATCGGACAATGAACATGGCATCACCATAACTGAAGAAGCGATAGCGTTGCCGCACCGCATGCCGGTATGCCGACAAGATATTGTCCCGCCCGGCAAATGCGCTTACCAGCATCAACAGTGTGGATTCGGGAAGATGAAAATTGGTGATCATGGCGTCGACCGCTTTGAAATCATATCCGGGATAGATGAAAATGTCAGTCTCGCCACAAAACGGCGCCAGTTCACCGCTGCTGGCCGCTGTCTCCAGGCTGCGCACACTGGTAGTGCCAACGGCGA